>CAKZVF010000018.1 GCA_937921995.1 uncultured Pirellulaceae bacterium | reverse complement strand
GGCTGGAAAAAGACGGTTCGAAAACGACACTGGTTGAGCGTCACGAAACAAAACGATTCAACAGCCCCAACGATTTAGTCCGGGCCTCTGATGGTACGATCTTCTTCACCGATCCGCCCTATGGAATGCTTGACGAATCCGTCCGCGAAATTCCGTGGCATGGCGTTTACCGTTTATCACCCGATGGATCAGTAGCGCTGCTGACCAAGGAATTTTCGCGCCCCAATGGAATTGGATTGTCGCCCGATGAGAAGACACTGTACGTGGCTCAGTCCGACAAAGAAAAACCAATCTACCAATCATTCAAAGTCAACCAAGACAAAACGCTCAGCGACAGCAAACTCCTCTTTGACGCCAGCGAACTAAATGACGACCCCGGATTGCCTGACGGAATGGCGATCGATGAAAGCGGTAACCTCTGGGCGACGGGGCCCGGCGGCGTTTTGATTATCACACCCAAAGGAAAATTGCTGGGAAGAATCATGATGGGTAAATCGACTGCCAATTGTGCCTTTGGGGAAGACGGTTCAACGCTGTTTATTACCTCAAGCAACTTTGTCTGCAAAGTAAAAACGAAGACGAAGGGGGTGGGGTGGCAGCACGAAAAACATTAACACCGATGCAAAAACGCCAATGCAAATTTAGAAATTGGCGGCAATTAAGCCCGATCGGAGTGCTGGACAATCAAAAAAAGGGGTGCTGGGAAATTCCCGGCACCCCTTTTTGTAATTTTTGACAATCAAGCGAAACTACCAACCGCCACAGCTACGCCCTCCACCACGATAAAATCCTCCTCCACCATACGATCTTCCGTAGACCGGACGATAGCTGTACGTAGGACGGAAGCTACTGTAGCCAACAGAGAGCCCAGAACCACCAAAGCCGCGATTAAAGCCGCCGCCATAAAAGGGACTGCCGAAGCCAACGCCACCGAATCCGCGGTTGAATCCGCCGAAGCCTGGACCAAATCCTGGGCCGAAGCCACCACTGCCGAATCCAATGCTGATCCCGGAACCGCCGCGATAGAATTGGGCTTGTGATTCCTGAGAAGTAAATACGAACATTGCCGCGAAGACGGCAACCACTGCTACAAAACGTTTCATGATAATTTCCTTGGGAGGTGGAAGGTAGTTCGGCGGTCCAGTAAGCACCCTCAATCAAACTACTGCTGATATACCGATGCAACTGGAATGCCAAAAAACGATTGATCGCTCCTGAATGGAAAATCCTACCGTTTAACAAGCGTTTCACTGCGGCAAGGTTAACTCAATCGCGACCATTGGACGCGCAGGTCCAAACTTGAGCTGGTAATTGGACGCAAGTCTGCCATCAATCTAACGATTGATTTCTTAGAACGATCTACAAAAGAGATCAATTCGATCACAACTTGCTATCAATTCGACAGCTGTGCAATTATTGCCGTTGGCTTAGCAGGGGCAAGCTTTCTCAGTGCGTAGCGAATTCATATCCAAAAAAGGCGTGAATTAGTCGGAAAAGCGAATCTTTGTCGGCTCTCGACGAAAGAAGTGGTCAGCGCGACTTTTAGGACATTCGCTCCCCCCGGCAATTTGTCATAAAGTAATTTGTCATAAAGTAATTTGCCACAAAGCAATCTGCCATAAAGCAATCTGCCATAAAGCAATTTGCTTGCCAGCAATCTCTTTCGAATCAGAAGCTTTGAGATAACACGCTCAGTGAGCGGCAGGCAGCTGGCCGCTGGTTCTTTGAGTAACGGTTGGCGCGGCGTTTCTGGTAAAGGCTCGGCGTTTCTGGTAAAGGCTCGGCGACCGGCGGCTGACCCCTTGCGGCTCAGGCATATAGGCCCACAGGGGGCTCGGCATGCATAGATATTTACGAACCATCGTACTTGCGAACGATGATCGATGCGTTGTGACCACCGAACCCAAAACTATTGCTCATCGCGTAATCGATGTTCCGTTCTTTGGGCGTGTTGGGGGTGTAATCCAAATCGCAATCAGGATCAGGGTTATCAAGATTAATCGTCGGCGGAACCGTACCGGTGTGGATTGCTTTGACCGCTAAAATCGCTTCGATGCCACCGCTGGCTCCGAGCGAATGACCAAGCTGACTTTTGGTGCTAGAGATTCCAACCTTGTAAGCATGGTCGCCAAAGACGGTCTTGATCGCGCGTGTTTCGGCTTTATCACCCAATGGCGTACTGGTGCCGTGTGCGTTGATATAGTCGATCTGATCCGCATTGAGCTTAGCATCATCGAGGGCCGCTTGCATCGCCTGAGCAGCACCCACACCATGTTCATCGGGAGACGTGATGTGCCCTGCATCGCATGAGGTACCAAACCCAACCACCTCGGCCAAGATATTCGCACCCCGCGCTTTGGCGCGATCGAGTTCCTCGAAGATCAAGATTCCCGCACCTTCGGCGAACACAAAACCATCTCGGTCAGCGTCGAAGGGCCGGCTGGCTCTTTGGGGATCATCGTTCCGCATCGAAAGAGCTCGCATATTAGCAAACGCACTGACGGCCATCCGCGTCATCGCCGCTTCGCTGCCGCCTGTGACCAGCAAATCAGAGGTTCCATTTTGAATGTGCATCAGCGAATTACCCATCGCATTGGCGGCGCTGGCACAAGCTGTCGCGACGCTGTAATTGATGCCACGCATGCCGTACTTGATCGCGATGTTGCCGCCGCCAGCGTTTAGCATCAGCTTGGGGATGGTCATCGGTGAAACGCGATCAGGACCTTTCAGCACCAAGCGTTCCATTTGCTCAAAGATCGTCGTCATGCCGCCGATACCGGAACCAAGCACGGCTCCAAAACGTGTCAGGTCGGCTTCTTTTTCGAAGTCCAATCCCGACATCTTCACCGCATCATCGGCACCGACAATCATGAACTGCGAGTAGCGGTCGAGTTTTTTTTCCTCTTTGGAGCCCACCAGATCGCGGCAGCTCCAATCATAGATGTCGCCGCCAATTTTAACTTTAATATCCGAAACATCACAAAGTTTGATGTCGTGGCAGCCACTCTCTCCGGCGAGGATCCGGTTGAACAGATCATCAACTCCGCAACTGAGAGAAGTCAAAATTCCCCATCCGGTAATCACTACCCGTCGCTTCATGGTTACGCTCGACCCTGTCTTTGATTGGCCCTCAACCATAACGGCATCAACGACGCCGAATCAGCTGCGACCAACCCGTGTTTGAAAAAAAGCTACTCACATAAAAGAAATTGACCACCATCACTCAATCGCAATGGCGGTCAAAATATTCAACAAACGTTACTCGTCCGCCGCTTCGCACAATCGTGCTTAAGCGTTATCTGACGAGCTAGTAATATGATCAATTGCTTCGCCGACGGTTTGGATTTTCTCCGCCGCATCATCAGCAATGTTAATGTCGAACTCTTCCTCGAGTTCCATCACCAATTCAACTGTGTCCAGCGAATCAGCTCCCAGATCGTTTACGAAATTTGACTCTCGTTTAATTTTATCTTTGTCCACACCCAGCTGTTCAGCCACAATATCGACAACTCGTTCTTCGACCGACGCCATGGATCGGCCTCCTTCTCAAAAAATTTTCGTTAGATGTCCCCCCCCGGTACCGATCAAAAAAATCGACCCCAGCGGTAACAAAGCAAAGCCGCGAAAAGGCGACCTGAACAAGCCGGTAAGGATAGATGATTGGAGCAATTTGGGTCAATAGTCAAACGCAATAACCAGCGTTTTTCAGGCAGATATCCCGATGGTGCACCGTTTTTTCGCCAACGATGACCTATTTAAGTTCGGCAGGCGATAAATTCGTGCTTTTCGATGCACAATGGTGATCTATACCAACGGGAACAATTTACCAAACCACATCATATGCCCGCGCCAGAGCGCAATCGACGCGGTCACAAACCTCCAAACAGACGTTTTAGCACCGTGCCGCCAACCGCAGAACCTAAGCCGTCATACCACCATCGACGGTCAACACTTGTCCCGTTACATAACTGGCCGCAGGACTGGCCAGGAAAAGAACGCAGGCCGAAACGTCGTCGGGATGACCGACGCGGTTGGCCGGAATTCGTTTCTTGACTTCTCCCAAGATCGCTTCGCCCAGTTTCGCCGTCATTTCACTTTCAATGAATCCCGGCGCGACGGCATTAACGGTTACTTTTCGCTTACCCAGCTCTTTCGCCAACGAACGTGTCATGCCGATGACCCCCGCTTTGGAGGCGCTGTAGTTGGTTTGCCCAGCGTTGCCCGCGATACCCGAGACACTGGAAATGTTGATGATGCGGCCGTAGCGACTACGCATCATTTTCTGAGCCGCGGCGCGAGTGAAGAGAAACGTGCCCCGCAGATTGATATTGATCACATCATCCCACTGTTCGTCAGTCATCACCGGCATCAGCGTATCGCGCGTGATCCCAGCATTGTTGACGACAATATCCAACCCACCCCAGTCGGCATGGACTTTTTCAACAATCTCGTCGGCCGTTTTCGAATCGCTGACGTCGCCAGGAAATACCTCACCATCTCCACCGGCCTCTTTGATCAAACGCACCGTTTCGGCAAGCTTCTCAGCATTGCGAGCCACACATGCGACCCGTGCTCCGGCGGCGGCCAAAGCGATGGCGATTGAACGTCCCAGCCCTTGAGAGGCTCCGGTGACGATTGCTTTTTGACCCGACAGGTCGACTTTTAAGGATTCCAAGCTCATAGGTTTTCCGTTTTATTTTGTTGTTTACTTCTAAGTTAATTTGTTTTCAGGCGTGGCCCTGATTTGGCGTCTCGGCGCTAACCCAATACGGGCTCGCAGGGAATTTTTCGTTTGATTCGTTTCAGCAAACTGGTCAGCACACGTCCGTTGCCCACTTCGTAGAACTGATCAAAGCCTTCTTCTATCATGCGGTCCATCGTTTGGTTCCAACGTACCGGGGCGCAAACCTGTTTCACTAACAGATCCTTAAACGACTCTCCTTCGGTGTGCGGCGCCGCATCGACATTGGAGTAAACGGGCAATCGTGTCGCGCTGATCGAAACGTTATTGAGTGCTTCGGTCAATTCGCCGACCGCAGGTTCCATAATCGGCGTATGAAACGCACCCGCAACAGCCAATGGAATCGTCTTCATCGCACCGGCGGCCTTGGCTATCTCGCCGACGCGATCGCATGATGCTTGCCCTCCGGAGACAACGATGTTTCCAGGGCACAGAAAATTCGCCAACACCAAACACTCGCCCTCCACACGCGCTTCGTCACATACCGCTTGAGTTTTTTCGGCGTCCAATCCCAGCACGCTGACCATCGAACTGGCAACCTTATCAGCCGCCGCCTGCATGGCTTCGCCGCGTTTTTGCACCAGTCGCAGACCGTCTTCGAAAGAAACACCGCCGGCAAATGCGATCGCCGTGTATTCGCCCAAACTCAATCCGGCCGCCGCGACGCAGTTTTCCACCGCTTCTGGTTTTTCCTGCTTCAGTTTCTCCAAAGCTGCCAAACTGGAAACGTAAAGCGCCGGTTGAGCCACTGCGGTGGTATTCAGTTTTTCGGCAGGGCCATTGAAGCAGATATCGGCCAAGTCGTAGCCCAAAATTCCCCCGGCTTGGTCGAACATCTGTTTCGCCGCCGGCAACTGTTGGCAAAGTTCCTTCGCCATCCCGACCGTCTGGGCGCCTTGGCCCGGAAATAGAAACGCAATCTTGCTCACAGCAATATCCTCTGGTGATGGGTTTGTTTTTTTGCGGACTCGAGATCGTAGGTCGAGCACTCTTGCCCGACCACCAAAGTAGATCGTAGGTTGGGCACTCTTGCCCGACCACCATGGCACTCTGACCAGTCAATCGTGGCGAACCTGCGAATTCGGTTCGTTATCGTACTACAAAATGGCACCGGCTAGAATCGGCTGATTTACTCGCTGTTGAACAAATCCGCATGAAACGCAGACTTCGGCGGGATCAGATTCAGATGCTGAAATGCCTTGGGCGTCGCAACACGCCCGCGCGGCGTCCTCAAGATCAGCTCGCTGCGTAGCAAAAACGGCTCAATCTCATCAGACAACGTATCCACGACCGAATTCATCGTCGCAGCAATCGTTTCAATGCCCGTCGGGCCGCCCATGCAAATCCGAATCAGCGTATCAAGATATTTTCGATCCTGCCGGTCCAGCCCCAAGCTATCAATCTCCGCCATCGCCAGCGCGGCTTGAGCCACCTCCAGCGTGATCTTTCCGTCAGCGCGACTTTGAGCGTAATCGCGGACCCAACGCAGCCGATTGTTCGCGACGCGCGGTGTGCTACGGGCGCGCGACGCAATTTCAAGCGCCGCTTCGTCGTCGATGTCGATCTTTAACTTATCCGCATTACGATGCACCAGCTGGCCAAGTTCCTGCAACGAATAAAAATCAAGGTGCTCGCGCAACTGAAAACGATCACGCAGCGGCTGCGTCAGCATGCCGGCGCGGGTCGTCGCGCCGATCAGTGTGAAGGGCCTAAGCTTAAAATTATGGGTCCGCGCGTTGATACCATCGCCCAACACCAGGTCGATGCGAAAATCTTCCATCGCGGTGTACATGTACTCTTCGACCGCTTTGGGAACACGATGAATTTCATCGATGAACAGAACCTGTTTCGGTCGCAAATTGGTCAAACTGGGAACCAAGTCCTTGGGGGCTTTCAAGCTTGGCCCCGAAAGGAGATCTACCGGCACGTCGAGTTCATTAGGAATGCAGTGCGCGAAGGTCGTCTTCCCCAAACCGGGAGGTCCATCAAATAAAATATGCCCCAAGACTTCGTCGCGCTGTTTAGCCGCGTCGATCGCTACTTTCAATCGCGCGATGACATCTTTCTGGCCAATCATCTCTTCCATCCGCATCGGACGTAAGTGCGGATCATCCTCCTCAGGGGGAGGCGTGTTTGAGAGAATTGTTTCGCGCGTCATAGGTTCCCACCGGTAGGCACTGATCCAAAGGAATCTTAAGTTGGCGTCTCTGAGTTTAACGACAAGCCGGCAGGCGACCGCGTTTTTGTCCGGCTTAAACACCGACGCCTGCCGGCTAATCGTTAAACTGATTGCATGACTTTTAGGCCAAGCAACTAAGTTCATTCAACGGCATTGCGGACAAACGATACAAGAGACTCAGCCTTCTTTATACCAGACATAGAAAAGCCTTGGGAGACGACTCAAGGCGTCTCGACGACCTGGGTGGGCGTAGTCTGCAGCCAACCATTGCGATCCAACCACTCCCGACAGCGATCTGGCCACTTCGTAACCGGAAAACCCTCCACAGCACGCAAGCCATAACCGTGTCCACCGGCATCATAAACGTGCAATTCGGCGGGAACATCGACGGACTTGAGTGCTTTGAGCAGCACCAAAGGCGTGTCCAGCGGAACATGATCATCAAACGTATGCACCATAAATGTCGGTGCCGTTGATTTGTCGATCGTCAGCTCTGGCCGCAGCCCGTTCTTTGATTCGTCGATCAATCCGCCACCATAAATCAGGATCATGAAATTGGGAGAACATGAACTCCGGTCGATCTCATCCTCCGGTTCGTATTGCCGCTGACGCATCAAACCAGCGCGACCGGCGGCAATCGCGCCCGCTGAAAAACCCAACACACCAATTTTTGTTTTGTCGACGTCTAAGTCATTCGAAAGATCGCGCATGATACTGATCGCGCGCTGCGTGTCCTGAACCGGAGCCTTCCAAACCGTCTCAAGATCTCGGGTCGGCACACGGTACTTCAACACGCCGACGGTGATACCAATCGAATTCAACCACCCGGCCACTTCGGTGCCTTCCAAGTCCCAGGCAAGAATTGAAAATCCACCACCGGGGCAAACGACCACCGCGGTATCCCCGATGGTTCCTTCCTCTCGAGGGAAGATATGCAGCTCTGGACTTGTGACGTTGCCCAGTTTGATGATGCGCCGACCGGCGACGCCTTTATCGGTCGCTTTGGTCATATCGCGCTCCGCGCCGTTGGTATGACTTGGCCCGGGCGGCTTACGATCGCCCCACAACTTTACTACTGACGTGCTGGGGTCACGCTTCTGAGCCTGCGATTGGGAATCCATCGAAAAAAAGAAACAGACTGCCAGAACCAACAGAATCGCAGTCAGCAATGCGATCGAAAATCTGCTGGTTGGGGTGATATGATTCATGGCATGTGTTAAGAAAGAAGGGAGGTCCGCCGAGCCGGTGGAGCTCCCAATATATTAGCTAAAAGCTAAAAATTAGCGCGCATGCTTTTAACAATTGTTCAGCAGCTAACAGTTCGCGCACAAACTAAGGTAATGTCTTGACCATAATGTCTTTGAACCAGACTTTGCTACCGGGATCGTGTGCCTGAAGGGCGAAGGTGCCGCTGCCGACCAGCCGCCCCGACATCGACTCCGCGCGCTCTACATCATCGGGTTCGGTGTAGTCCGAGATCGTTTTGCCATTGATCTTCACGATGACATGTTTGCCTTCGACGATGATGTCGTAGTCAAACCACACGTCGTCTTTGACAGGCGCTTCGAAGTTGTCTTGCACCCCGTAAAGCCCGCCCGTTTTCTTAGGATCCTGTTGCGTATTGTTGACTTGGCATTCGTAGCCTTTGGACGGCCAACCTGCTTCTTGAAACTCCGTGTGGAAGTAGATCCCCGAGTTCGCGCCTTTGGCCGTTTTCACTTTGGCTTTCAGGTGGAAGTTCGTAAACGATGCTTTACCGTCATCCCCAACATAGAAGGCGTGGGCTCGTTCGCCATGAGTGATGATCGTGCCGTCCTCGACGACAACGGATTCAGGATTCTCGCTGACCTTCCATCCGCTGAGATCCTTTCCATTGAAAAGAGCTTTGAAATCAGCGCCTTGCTCTTTGTCTTGGGCTTGTGTCCCACTGCATAGTAAAAAAACTGCGACCGCCGTTGCGGTCAAAAATTGAACTGCATGTACAGAAATCGAGTGAATCATTGTCACGCCCATTATTTTAGAAGTGTGTAAAAAGCAAAGTCGCCTCTCGCTCCGAGAAAGTGGCGACTCACTAGAGCAGGCTTTGATTTTACCAGAATTCACCGCCGAGCGAGCGTTTTTAATTCTTCGACGATTGACGTCGGATGCAGAGCAAAACTGTATTCGCGGGAATGTAGGATCTGACTATCGCGCAGTTGCGATTTCAATTGCTTTATCGTCGCCTTCGTCGCAGTGATCTTCTGCTCCAACGTCGCTGCCAGTTGTTGATTGACTGCTTCAATTTTGTCATTCGCGATTTTCTTTGCGGTGCCGTTTTGAAACTGATCTATGGCCAATCGTTTCTGTTCTTTTAGCGCATCGGTTTCCGAAGAGGTGGTCACATGCACTTCAGGGTGGTACCTATACTCACGCAGTAATTGCCGTTGCCGCGCAATATCTTGCTTGGTCACGCGCGGGCCAGGCATCGGCAAACTGAAAGTGGCGGTGGATGTTAAATATCCCGGCGGACGCACACCGTAAAGGTCGTTGATGATTTGATCGGTCAACTGATCGTATTTCGCGCCGCCGATCCCATGAATAAAAAGATCGCTGACCAACAATCGGCTGAACATCGTCGTCGTGAGGGCTCTCGGAGCAATGCAAACGTGACGGCCCTTAACATTGTCAGACCACCACTGGGGAAACTCGCCAATATCAACCGATTGCTGGAATTGATTCGAATCGGAGAGATGAAAATGCTCGTCATCTGTTTTCACAAACAGCGCGCGGCGCTGAGGATCGGCGTCTGACCAAACCCAAAATGGTGACTCGTACCATTGACCGTCGCGCGTCAGTTCCGGCACGGGGTGAGCAGAACTTCGGATACCATGTTGTTTTCGATAACGCATTAACACGCGGTTGTAGATGTTTTGAAAATTCTCAATGTCGATGAAGATACCGCCGGCAAACGATCCAAAGGCGAGTGTCCCCGCGACGTGGCTGATAGGCACCTCTAACGTCCGCAGCCCCAACTGCCACTCCAACCGATGTCGACCGGCGGCTAAGATTTGCCCCAATGACCGATCGCCAAGTATCTCTTTCGCCGCAATCACCTCCGGCCACAGCTGACTAATAAGAGGATCAGCAACCGCCGGCGCGATCGCATCGGCCGCATGTTTCCCAAACGCAGTAAAGAGCATTCCGTCAAGGATGCTGCGGTTTTCATGCGGCAGTGTTGCCGTTGGTTGATCCATCTTCAACATTGCTACCGAAGCAGGCCCTGCATCGCCTTGCTTGGGACAGCCAATGGCCGGCGAGGCCAACAGATCGTTGTCGACCACCAGATTGACAGCCAATGCATCGAAACGTTTTGCCAGCGCGTCCAAGCGAAAGTTTTTGTACCAAACGCCAGGATGAAACAACGTCGGCTGATGACCCGCCATGACGAAACGCTCAAGAGAAAGCTCAGGCAGCCACTGATCGACTTCAGGAAGATACTGCCGCGTGTACCCGACCGCCGCGTCGAACACGTTCTGGCGAGCAACGGCAGCAAAAACCGAAAGCGCTTCCGGATAACCTGATCGCAATACAATGTTAGATGCAAACAGGTCGTCAACGTCGACCGGGTCTGGCACGTCCAACGCCGCCGCGTGCTGCCGAGGCGCACGTAGCCGAACGTAGGCTAAGTGGTCTTGTTCAGTTTTCTCTTCTGCTGCCATGAAGTGTAGGGTCCGATCCTAGCGGTAGGGCGCAAGCCGTCCGGTTTTAGCGCGGGGCCGGCGCGACGATACCGGAGGGCTCGCGCCATACCGCTAGTATTGGCTTCGCCAAACGCGCTTACCCGATTTGTGCGCCGCGCATCTTTTCGCAGTCGCTGGGCAACGCCTTCATCGCCCGGTTGATCACATCATAATAGTGACTCAGCCGAGTATTGCCATCGTCCAATTGCCCGCCGAAGGTGCGCGTTTCATCCAAATAGATCAAAGGCACCGCGATCTCTTTCACCGTCAGCTTATGGCAGGCAGCCTGCACCCAAAGCTCCAGCGGCATCGCGTAACCCGTCTCGGTAATCTCCAATTTTTTCAGTGCCTCGGTCGAGTAAGCCTTAAATCCGCAGAAGGCATCGGTCAATTCAAAGTCCAACAGATCGTTGAGCGACTTAGTAACTTCATGATTAATCTTGCGACGTTCTTCGGGTGGTGGTGTGTCAGCGTCGAAGGATTTGAGATAGCGGCTGCCGGAGATGATGTCGGCGCCCGTTTCATGACATGCCGTCACGAATTGGCGAATGCGCTGAGGTTCATGCTGGCCATCGCAATCGATCGTGACAAGGTAGTCGTAACCGTGTTCGATCGCGTACGCAAACGCTGTCGACAGAGCCGCCCCGTAGCCACGATTCTGTGGATGCGTCACCACGATGATGTCATCGCGCGCCGCCAACCGCTTTGCCGTTCCATCACTGGAACCATCATCAACAACCAACACGTCGTGCGAATACCAGGTGACTTCGTTCAGCACCGCGTCGACCGTATCGACTTCGTTGAACACGGGCAGGGCGGTGAGGAACTTCTTGTCGTTGATCATAAATCGTTTCCTTGATTAGTCCCCCAAAGGAGGAGAGTGCGACCGCATTAAAAAAATGGGTTGAGGAGTCGGACAGTATTTGACGAGAATCACAGTAATTATCTTACGCAGGAGCGTCCAACCCACTATTGAGTTATCGCCGCGACAGCACTTTTTGGCTTGGGTGTGCTACAAGATATCGGCTATTTTTAGGGAGGAAACAACAAACATCGAATATTGAACGCCGCCAACAGAAATCGCATTGCCCGCAAAACCGACCATGCGACACTTGAGAGACACCGCACATTGTTAGCGGAAAGGCGCTAGCCTCTGGTTCGTTGAGTAACATTTCCCCGATGCCTCTGATGAAAAAGGCTCCGCAACCCGCGGCTAGCGCCCAGCGGCAGTGGTTGATTTAGTGAGTGCCATTAGTCACAAGGCTCACCCGACCGAGAGAGGCTAGTGCGTGCAAGCTAAGAGCCATCCCTGCGAAAATTTTCTAACAAAGGATCGACCGCTGAGGTAATTTCTTCGATCAATTCGGGATCCATGTATTGGTAGTCGTCGGGAATATCCAGGACGTGCACCGTTTTGAATTTCGTCTCGCCCGGAAAAGCGGCCATCACCCTTTGTTTGTGCTTCTGCTCCATCACCAGAACAAGATCCGCCCACAGGAGATCGCTAGAGCGGACAGATTGCCGAGCCCCCTTATTGGTTCCAGCCGACCGCGCGACCACCGAAGGCTCGTCCGCGTAAATCTTCTCAGCCGTCGGACTCCGCCATTAGTTCATCGAACAGACAAACAAAATTTTAGTGCGGTCTTCTTTGGCCATCGTTTCGCTCTCCCCCAACTCACCCTCAAATTAGTCAAACTCAACGCCTTGCATCCTACCTACTGTGGCGTTCGACGTTTTGCCATTCTATAGACTTCTACGTGCTTTTGAGCGAACTTTCCAATGACACATGCATCATTCCAAGCGCAGACATTGAATCAAATGGTTGCTACGAGAACGCTTCCTTCTAGATTAAACCCGTTGGTCGTGGGTTCGAGCCCTACCTCGTTTTTCGAAGCAAGTAGCTCAGTTGGATAGAACATCGGAGCCAGCGTTCTCAAGTACCGCTACTTTTCTATTTGTCCGAACCTTCGCCGAGGTTTCCTGTCTGCTAATTACTACTTCACAAGCCCGATTGCTTGCTTTCGGTAAGCCAAAAGGCGACAATTCAGTTGGTGGCTATGAGAGTGCTTCCTTCTAAATCCGGAACCGGATGTCGTGGGTTCGATTCCCACCTCTCTCTTCGGGGAGAGTAGCTCAGTGGCAGAGCACCGGTATTTCAGTGCTCTCAATTTCCACCACTTTTGATACCAGCTGTTCACCAAGCAAGAGCTCACGCGTTTGGCGAACAGCTGGTTTTTCTTAAAGGATGCGAATATCTTCATGAACCGTGCCCAAAAGATAGTGCTTCAACGATTGCGAAAAGTCTCCGTTGCGCAACGTTCAGGGGAAACACGACCCGAGTTCGTTGCGTCGCTATTGAAGAATCTCGAGTCCATCGGATTCACGTTCTCAGCTGAAGTCATTGAGCGATTGTTGAACTGGACGCCTCAGCAACTGCTTGAATTTGCCGAACCGTTGATTCCACAGTTGCTGAAGATGGTCGGCGGCGACGTGAAATACGCACCAATGTATCCAAACTTTCCGACTCAGGTCATGGAGATGGCAGACGCGGAACTCTATCTCAACGCGCACTTTCATTATTGGGGTGATTGGATCGGCGAACGTATCTTGCCGTACTACGACAAACAGCAGCGTCCTCAGCTGCCGGTTCAGCAAAATCTTAAAGTATTGGAACTGGCCAGCGAAGACGAGGCGCTCGATTTGTGTCGTTCTATGCTTGTCTCTAACACTTCGCTTTCAGAATCAGATTTGAAAGATCTGCGCGGTTTGCTGGAATCCTTCCGAGACAACATCAACGACGTTCTGCCCGAATCTATTCCGTTCAAGGAAGTTCAATCAGTCGTTTGCGCCTTCCTTGTGGACCGCGTTGAGGATTCGGCTGAGCCACTGAGCCGATATCTACGAACGGCTACCGATGTATTGCGGCTCGCGACAGAGCTTTCAGGAGGCGATGCGAGCCTTGCTGCTCCGACGAGGTATGTGTCTTTCAAGCGCAAACACCGCCGGTACCTTTTGGGTGCGTTGGATCGCGTATCCCGACCTGATGAAGATCTCTATCGCCATCGCGGCAAGTGGATTCGATTGGCCGAACGATTGCATCCGGGTGAATATTCGACACGATTCCCAAACGCGTTCGCAGCGATTAAGAAAATCCGAGACGGCGAAGTACCAGAGACTTTCAATTCGAAGGTCGAAGCCCGTCTACGTGAGGGCGACAGCATGGCGGCGACTGAGCTGTTGAAGACACGGCCCGGAGAGCTCGCGCGCCGACTGGATCAGCTGTTGCGCGAATCAAATGCAAAAGCGACCTTCGTTATTAACGAGTTTCAACAGGTTGCAGATGCAGTATCGACCCCCGTTTTGCTTCAGCTGATTGCTCACTTTAACAACCGCGCGCAGGACCAAACGCCACGAATGCTGCAGGATGTGCCAAAGGAAAAGTCCCTGAAGTTCTTTGAAAAGGCCGTAAAATCTCTGACGAAGCCAATCCGGAAGCAGACTTCACCCGTTGCACCTATGCGAACCGTGTTTCCCAAAGGACAAACGTCGAAACTGTTCCGTGTTCCGCTGGCGAAAGAACTTATCGCGCCAGAGCACGCGCATGCCGTTGTGGAAGTTTGCCGACAAACATTGGTGTCGCGATTTGCCCAGTTGCCGCCGCTTGGCAAGTCCTTCGTGGCTCCTGAACTTTCTCGTTTCATGGTTCCATTTTCTCAGCGTTCGGCCAACAAGTCGTTGCAGACGTTGGCTCGTGGTTCGCGTTTGGCACTTCCTGATTCCAATGTTCTGCGCTTCTTCCTGTGGTGGAAAGAAGGCAAGATCAACGGCAAAAAAACTGGCCGCGTCGACCTTGATCTGTCGGCGACAATCTTTGGCAACAACTGGTCATACTTGAGTCACATCTCTTACACGAATCTGAAAGAGACCAGACTCGGTTGCTGCCATAGTGGCGACATTACGTCGGCTCCTAAGGGTGCGAGCGAATTCATTGATATCGACATCGAAAAACTCCGCGCGGCTGGAGGCCGGTACATCGTGTGTTCGATTCAGTCATTCACCAGCAACCCGTTTTGCGACTTGCCCCAGTGCTACTTTGGTTGGATGTCTCGCAAGAAACCAAACTCAGGCGAAATTTACGAACCGGCAACCGTCCAAGACAAGATTGACTTGGCGTCCGATAGTCGCATCTCCATTCCGATGTTGATCGACTTGGAAGATCGGTCTGCTATCTGGGCAGATCTCGCGCTTCGTTCAATGCCAGGCTATCAAATCAACATCGAATCAAACATGCGCGGCATGGTTCACTATGGCGTCGGCATCGAGACGTTGGTCAAGCCTGACCTAGGCGAGTTGTTCGCCCTTCATGTTCAGGCGCGCGGCGAAGCGGTCGATTCAGCGGAGTCTGCTGAATCCGTTTTCTCGGTCGACGATGGTGTCACACCGTTCGACTTCGAAGTGATCTCCTCGGAGTATCTTGGCTAAGAGATCGGCGTTTTTGCTTTGTCGTTAGTAGGGATCAGCAAGCTGAAACGACCAGTTTCAGCCATCGAAAACGCTGGAGAGAGCGAAATCAATTGTGTTGTCTGTTGGGCATCGCCAAGTTCGAAATTGAGACCCAAAGTACCTTTATGCCTCGACACAAAAGCCATATGCGGGCAGGGAAACTAACTCAATCTGACCGTGGGCGACGCAAAAAGCATCACAACAACAGTGTTTCCACGGCAACCGAAGAGCTAAGGACAAAAACAGATAGTCACAACTGGGAAAGTAAGCTGGTCTACTACCAAAACTGGTTGAAAGAAAAGTTCCCAACCGATGATCAGAAACTATTAGCGGCTCTTCCCAACATGAGCTTGGTTCGATATTTGCAAACAGCTCCCGCAGTTTCAATTGACATCGCACCGAGTGAAAGGCTTAGGCAACTGGCAATTCATTGGGAGCCAGTTTGCGCGCAGATGAAACAGCCCAAGGGTTGGAAAATCCTTAGAAGAATCTATCTGGAAGCCCTCAAATACGACAACACTTGGGAAAACCACTATCATTCCATGGCGTTGTCGGCCCGAACGTGCACGCGCAACTTGGACCGCGCTGATCCGGCGGTCGAAGTTTTACTCAAAGAATCGCTTGAGGTTTGTGCACGGGGAATTTTTAGATTGCCCGATTCAGCGATGCTATACACCTCCCGCGGCCGAACAAACTATGAACTCGATATACTCGAAGACTCGATTGCTGATTCGGAGAAAGCTCTGGAGCTAGATTCCAAACAAATGTGGGCGGCACTTTACCTTGCCCACGCGCTCCATGATTTGCAACGGTGGAAGGAAGCGATCAAGGCCTACAATTACATCGATGTCAATTTTTTCAACGGCCCGGCGGCTTGGCGCGGTGTTCTGGTGAAAGATCAAACGGCAAGCTGCTATCTTTATGCGGGCAATCGTGCACACGCGATGGAACTGTTTGAATCAGCTTTAAAAAGCTACGAGGCCAATCCAGGACTGTTATGGGTCCCCCGTTACCTGATCGAAGCCGCGCAAGGTGAACTTCAAGCGGAAATCGGCAGACGTGTGTTGAAGCTGCTCAAACGCGAGGGCCTCGAGTACTACTGGTAACAGTGAGCATCGTCATTCCAAAATTCAGAAACTAAACCACCACAACCGGATCGCATTCATCGGTGCTGGGCCAGACGTTGAGTTCCGAAAATTCTTCTTTGAGATTCATCGCCAATTGTTCTACCGCGAAACGTTCGCTGGTGTAGTGCCCAAGAAGCATCAGCGTCACACCTTTTGCTTTGGCATCCAGGCAAGTGTGAAAGGTGGCTTCGCCTGTGATCATTGCGTCGCAACCGACGTGCGCGGCTTTGTCCAGAAAAGATCCGCCGCTTCCGCAGGCAATTGCTACTTTTGAAATTTCATCTCGACCGCCGCTGACCAATTGCAAATGGTTCAGACTAAATTCCTTTTTCAAAGCGTTTACAAAATCATCCAACACCACATTACCGGCCAGCCTTCCATAGCGTCCGGCCCCCAAACCAGCTTCATCGTCGACGATCGGAACCAACGGTTTTGCATTTACGATGCCGACTTTGTCGGCGATCATTTTATTGATGCCGGCGGCTGCCGAATCAAACGCCGTGTGTGGGCTGTAAATTGATACGCCAGCGCTCGCCAATTTCCACAGCAGCGCCGACGGCACGATATCGGTCGTCAACTTTTTCACCGGCCGAAAGGGCAGGGGATGATGGGAAACGATCAAATCCACGTTCTTGGCCACCGCCTCGTCAGCCGTTTCGGGCGTGATGGTTAAACACGTCATCACGTTTTTGACTTGCCGTTGCCGGTCGCCGGCGATCAAACCGACATTGTCCCAGTCTTCGGCCAGACGCAGCGGCGCAAACGTTTCGAGAAATTGGCAAACGTTTTGAATGATCATAGCTTCGTTCACAGAATTCAGGCGATGGCGGAATACGAATCGACAATTTAAGTTAGAATGCCTCAAATTCCAATCCAACCAACAACGCCGTTATGCTAAAGCTTAAAAAAGCCGTCAATCTCGAATCCCTTCGCCAGCCACTGAAGGCCGCGATCGCAACCGCGGCCGCGATCGGGGCCGATGCGATCGAAATCAACGGACGCACCCAATTACGTCCCGCCGAGATGTCACGCACGGCCGTTCGGCATTTTCAAAAGACTTTGGCCGATTTCAATCTCAAGGTTGCGTCGGTTCACTTTCCCACCCGCCGCGGCTACAGCGTGACCGAATCGCTGGAACAACGCATCGACGCCACCAAAGCCGCGATGACGATGGCCTATGAACTGGGCTGTAATGTCGTTGTGAACCAAATCGGACGCGTCCCGGAGGTCGATACTGACGACTGGAACACGATGACCCAAGCGCTCAGCGATATCGGTAATCACAGCCACCGCTGCGGCGCGAAACTGGCGGCCCAAACCGGCATCGACGACGGGGAAAAGCTCAAAGGCCTTATCGACCATCTCCCCATCGGCAGCCTGTCGGTTGATTTTGATCCTGCCGGGTTCATGTTTCATAACCACAACGTCAGCGATGCGATTAAAGTCCTCGCCGAACACGTCGCTCACGTCCGCACGCGCGACGCGGTCGAAGATCTTTCCCAAGGCAAACGCATCGAGGTTCAACTGGGCCGCGGCAGCGTCGATTGGGCTCAGCTACTGGGCGTGCTGGAAGAGAAAAACTATGCGGGATATTTGACGGTTCAGCGCGACGCCGAATCAGAATCCGTCAAACAGTGTGCCGAGAGCCTTGAGTATTTAACGCAGCTGTTTTCGTGAGCATTGGCAAGTCCAACTGAGCGTTCAGTCGGAGCAAAAGAGAAACACTAATCTGCGCTAATCTTCACTAATCGAAAGCGACCGATTCTTGATTAGTGTCGATTAGTGAAGATAAGTGTTCCTTCAATCGTTATTGCCGCGTGGGTTGCTGCGATGCCGAAACTGCGTCTTTGGCGGATTGGCGCGGCCTACTTTCTCAAAAAGACTTTTGGAATTCCAAATAGCACGCCGCTTCTGCACTTTTAGCAATGCTATAATGCATCAGCGGCAAGAACACTTGGACGACAAAAGGTCTTATGAATCTCAAACAAATCATCTCGCGCGCAGTGCTTTATTCGATCGGATTGATTCTTTTTGCCTCTCCGGCCATCGCCCAAGTATTCGACTCAGGGCCATCGGATCCAGTATTGTTTGACAGTGTTATCAACGTGCCAACAGATCCGGACATTGCTAATAATATTAGCGGGGCAACATGGGCCATAATTTCGATGCCTTCTCCGGTAGCGAGGTAAATATCAGTGGGGGCGTCTTCGGCCATGAATTTCGCGCCCAACCTGGCAGCGACGTAGAGTTGATTGGCGGCGAATTTCAGCTCAACGGCGCCGCGTTTTCTGACTCTACAATTTCACTTGATGCACGCGATACTGGTAGGCGGCTAGACCGAATCAGAATCCGTTAAACAGTGTGCCGAGAGCCTTGAGTATTTGACGCAGTTGTTTTCGTGAGCCTCCGCCAAAAGTGAATGATTTGATTAAACCGATTGAAATGTTTTCTTTAAACGTTCAGCACGCAAATGCTTCAGGGCATTGACTCACTCTATTGAAAAAGCTGTAAACCAATGAATCGCTTGCTCCTTCTCAAAGTTTTTGTTTTTCTTCTAACAATTGCAACCGTTGATTATTCAACCGCAAGTGCCCAAGAAGAAAACGAACAGCAATCAGGTTTCTACGATCCAATCGACCGTGACGTCGAAGGGTGGACAGTCAAAGTCGATCCCGCCCTGCTGGCCGAAGAGAATAAAGCTGATGCGGAACGTCTGTTCAAAGCGCTCGCCAACCACCTGCAACGCGTCAGTTTTATCTTGCCGCCAAGGAAGGTGATTGAGCTGCAAAAAATTTCGATCTGGGTTGAGCTTGACGGAAAGGGGCAGGGTTTGGTTTACCACCCCAATCCGAATTGGCTTGAGAGTCATGGTTTCGACCGGCGACTGGCAAAACACGTGCACGTTCCTAAAATGGCCCATTTACTGGATCGAAACCAATGGGCGAAGCACCCGTATGCGATTATGCACGAACTTGCACACGCCTATCACGACCAGGTTCTGGGATTTAATCAAGGCGAAATCATGGACGCGTTTAAACAGGCGAAGGAGTCCGGCATCTATGAATCGGTGCTGGCACACAATCACAGAAAAGTGAAACACTATTCGTTAACCAACCATAAAGAGTATTTTGCCGAGTCGACTGAAAGCTATTTGGGGGTCAACGATTTCTACCCTTTTGTCCGGGCGGAACTGAAAGAGCATGATCCGCGCATGTTTGGACTGCAGGAAAAAATCTGGGGACGAATTGGACCTTGAAATCAAATTCGGCCCTCGACCATACCCTTTACGCCAGCACCGTTTTATTCGGCTCGCCGGGAATTTCTTGGACGTATCGTGGCACCGCGAAGCCCGGCAGAGAGGCACGCATTGTTTCTATAATCTCTTTACCACGATCGACTGAGACTTCGAAGTGCGATGTGCCGGTGACTTGATCCAGTTGGTGCAGGTAGTACGGCAGGACGCCGATGGAGAGCAAGCGTTTACTCAAATCAACCAAAGTCGATGCGTCATCATTGACGCCGGCTAGCAGCACCGATTGATTCAGCAGCGTGGCACCGCTTGCTTTCAATCGGTCCACCGCCGCGGCAACTTCATCATCCAGTTCATTGGCGTGGTTAGCGTGAATCACGACGACTACCTCAAGGCGCGTCGCTTTCAACATCGCGGCCAAGTCATTGGTGACGCGATCGGGAATCATGATCGGCAGACGCGTGTGGATGCGCAACCGGAGCACATGCGGGATTTCCCCCAATCGGTGAACCAATGCCTTCAACCGATCATCAACCACCGTCAGCGGATCGCCGCCGCTGAAGATCACCTCTTCGATCGAATCATCTTCGGCGATCGTGGCAACCGCTTCGTCCCAACCTGCACCCAACACCGAATTCGATGCGTAGGGGAACTCGCGCCGAAAACAGTAACGGCAATGGATCGCGCATGCTCCGGTGACGATGAAAAGCGCGCGGCCGGTGTACTTCTTCAGCACGCCCGGCCCCAAAACTGCATCGGATTCGGCGAGCGGGTCGCTGGTAAAATGGGGAGGCGAAGTGTCCTCCAAACTTGTCGGCAACAACTGCAAAAGCAACGGATCCGCAGGATTTCCTCGTTCCATTCGGCGCACAAACGGCAGCGGGGCGAACACACCAAAAGTCGCTTCGGCCGATTCACCAGTCAAATCCTTCGGCAATTCCAGCGTTTTTCGCAGCTCCGCCAGATCGCGGATCGCGGACTTCATCTGCTGCTGCCAACTTGTGGGGCTGCTATCGGGTTCAGCGCCGACAGATTCGACCGAATGGGTTAAACTTTCCATTCAAGCAGAATAGCCTGTTTTCAATATGGTTCCAGTGCCAGTTGCCGACAGGATCTTCTTACAACTTCAATTCAGCAGATTTTCAGGACAATCAAGTGGCATACAAAGTGAACGACTTTCGCAAAGGTCTCAAAGTTCAGATCAACGGCGAACCCTACATCATGACCAGCGTCGAGTTCAAAAAGCCCGGCAAAGGTAACGCGATGCATATTTGCAAACTCAAGAACCTTCTCCGCGATACGACTCTCGACCGCACTTTCAAAGGCCACGATACGCTCGAAGAAGCCGATATCCAAGACACCAATGTCCAATACCTTTACCGCCAAGGCGACGCGTTCGTGTTCATGGACAGTCAAACGTTTGAGCAACATGAGATGTCCGCTGAAAAGGTTGGCGACACTTGGAAGTACCTCAAAGACAACGCGCCTTGCACGGTCACTTTCTTCGACGGGAACCCGATCCTTGTATCGCCTCCTAACCACGTTGATCTGTTGGTTGAGTACTGTGAACCAGCGGCCAAAGGCGACACCGCCACCAACGTGAAGAAACCCGTGAAGGTGGAAACCGGCGGCGAGTTCATGACGCCGATCTTTATCAACATGGGCGACACCATTCGCATTGACACCCGCACCGGTGAATACATGGAACGCGTCAAAAACTAAAACGCGACGACCATTCGCCTCCCCCATCGTGCGGGCGCTCCGCCCGCACAACCCAGCCCGGCCTGGGCGGACGAAAAACCTTCCCTACGGTCGCCACGGCAATTCTCCAAAGCACGATGCTAATATGAAAGCACTGGCCAACGTCAAGCGGCGTCTAAAACGGACTTTGGGCTACCGCCACACTTTGAGATCAGATTTTCGCACAGAAAAAACAGCGTTGATCGTGCATGGCCTGCATAAGTCGGCATCTATGTTTTTGTTCAAGTTTTTTGATCACGTTTGTCGAGATATTCAAGTGCCCTTGCACTCGATCAATCACGCCCAGCCCAATCACGAATCGGTCAACGATACCGCGACAGAGAGTTTTGTCTATTGTCCCGAACGTAGCTTTGATTGCCACCGTTTTCGATTCCCCAACCTGAAACAAATCCACTTGTTTCAAGTCCGTGATCCGAGAGACATTCTGGTTTCGGAGTATTTCTCATTGGGATGGCGACATCGAGATCAAGAGTGGAACGAAGCCGAAAAACAGCGGCGGGCGCAGATCCAACAACTTACCATTGACCAATACGTATTGCGCGAACATGAAACCAGCGCACAACCATTGCTGACCCGCTACTTGCCGTTGCTGGCGGAGCTAAAAAAACCAACAACCCGCGTCGTGAAGTATGAAACGATGGTTGAGGATTTCCCAGCTTGGCTTGAGGTAGTCTTACCTGTTATGGGACTCAACAATGCCGGCGACATTGAACATCTAGCGCGACACTATCGGCATGAATTCGAACCCGACCCCAGCACCGACGGCCACAAACGTAACGTTCGCGCCGGCGATCACAAACGAAAACTGAAACCTGAAACCATCGACGTTCTCAACGAACGCTTTCAACAGATACTTTCGGCACTGGGCTATCATTGTTCATGAACGCGCGAAAACAATTGACTTAGGCCGTGGCGGTACATCGACGATGAACGAATTCGAAACCTCAGTCACCCAAGCCCCTATCCCGTTAGGCGCTTCTAAAACGACCGGACGCCGGAAACCGGCCGTCGATTGGCAACGCATCAATGGAGAACCTCGGCCTCTTAAACGCGGATTGTTGGGTTGGCTGTGGGTCATCTTTCGGTGGTTGTTCAAGTGGACGGCCATTTTGATTCTCGTGCCGTTGGTGTGCTACGTCGCGATCGGGGGTGTGGGGGCATGGTTGCCTGAGAACGCCGACTTCAAACCGACCACCGACGGCGTCGAAATCTTCATCTATTCGGGCAATGCTCATTCCGAATTTATATTGCCGGTAAAAACCCCAGAGATAGACTGGACTGATCATTTTTCCGATGCGTCCAACAGCGCTCGATCGCACATTGCCATCGGCTGGGGTGACCGCGCGTTATATACGCAAACACAAAGATGGTCGGATCTGAAAATCGCGACGGCCATTTCCGCCATGTTCATTCCCAGTGATTCCGTTTTGCATGCTGAATTCGTCAATGAACCCTACAGCAGTGCGCGGTCACTGAAGACACGCATTTCTCCCCAACAATACCAACGACTGTGCGATTTTATTGTCGCCAGCTTGGGCGATGATGCACCTGTCGAAGGCGTTTCGTTTGGCGATTTTGACCAGTTCTTCCCTGCCAAGGGCAACTATCATCTTTTTAACACCTGCAATAATTGGGTGGGCGATGGGATGAAAGCGGCTGGGATCAAGGTGGGTCGTTTTACGCCGCTACCCAAGACGGTATTTTGGCACTTGGAAAATTAGCAACACGAAAGAGATCATGAAAGTTCAATTCTGGGGCGCTGCTCAAACCGTAACTGGCTCGATGCACCTCGTTCAGGTCGGCGACAAACGAATATTGCTGGACTGCGGACTGTATCAAGGCAAACGAAAAATCGCCTTCGAAAAAAACCGCAACATGCCTTTTGACGGCAGTTCCATCGACGCGGTTGTGCTTTCACATGCTCACATTGATCACAGCGGTAACCTGCCGTCGCTGAGCGCGTCGGGATTTCGAGGCCCCATTTATTCCACGTCGGCGACACGTGATCTCGCTTCGTTTATGTTGCTCGACAGTGCCAAGATCCAGGTCAATGACGTGAGGTACGTGAACAAGAAACGCCGCAAGAATAACCAGGCGCTCTTTGAACCTTTGTACGGTCCCGAACACGCCGCCGCCGCGCTACGTCAGTTTCGAACGATTGAGTACGGTCATCTATTTTCGCCGGTAGACGGGGTGAAGTGCCGTTTTCATGTGGCCGGTCACATGTTGGGCGCTTCGATCGTCGAGGTCAATCTTACCGACCCGGATTCGGGGGAAACAAAACGGCTGGTGTTTACCGGGGACATTGGGCGGTCCGACATGCCGATCTTGCGCGACCCCGCCGTCGTTGAAGGTGCCGACTATGTGATCATGGAAGCGACCTATGGCAACCGCAACCATCAACCCGGTAGCGACGTCAAGCAAACGTTGAAAGAGATCGCCGAGGAGACTTATGCCGATCGTGGGAAACTGATCATTCCGGCCTTTTCCGTGGGGCGGACTCAGGAGATCGTCTATCGTCTGAACCTGTTGGCCGAAGCGGGGGAACTACCTCCGATGCCGGTGTACGTCGACAGTCCTTTAGCCGTCAATGCCACGGATGTCTTTCGCTCCCATGTCGAATGCTACAACGACGACATGGTCAACGCGATCTTGACCGAAGAAGACGAAGACCCGCTAAACTTCGATAATTTAACTTACATCCGCAAAGTTGAAGAATCAAAAACGCTGAATACCTCCACCGAATCCTGCATCATCATCAGCGCCTCTGGCATGTGCGAGGGCGGTCGCATCCTGCACCATTTAAAAAACAATATTGAAGACCCCACCACGCGGATTTTATTCGCCGGCTATCAGGCTCCGCACACGCTGGGAAGGATCTTGCTGGATGGATCGTTGGATAAAGTGAAAATCTACGGCGAAGAATACGAAGTGAAAGCCAAGGTTTCGCATCTGACCGGCAGCAGCGGCCACGCCGACCAGAAAAACCTATTGGAATGGGCGAAGGAAACTACGGCCAAAGGGGATGTGAAACAAATCGCGCTGGTCCATTGCGAACTGGACAGCGCGACCGAATTTAAAAAGAAATTGGAAAAGCTGAAACTCGGACCGGTGATGATCCCAGCCCCAGGCGATGAAATGCCGATGTAATTAGCGATGACGATCGACCGTGTTAAATCTCCGCGTCAATCGCAGTTCAATCAATATGAAGATCATCCTCCCCGGAGGCACGGGGCAACTTGGCGTCATCCTCACGCGGCACTTCCTGAAGTCCGGGCACGAGGTCGTGATCCTTTCCCGGCGTGCTGCCACGGCGCGATTTCCTGAAGATCATCCATTCACCGATCCTGCCGTGTCGCTGCTGAACTGGGATGCCCAAAACGTTGGTCCTTGGGCAAAGGCCTTAAACGGCAGCGATGCCGTAATCAATCTGGCTGGCCGATCGGTCAATTGCCGCTACACACCGGCCAACCGAAAATTGATTCTCGATTCGCGCGTCGATTCCACCCGCGCGATCGGGCAGGCGATCGCGCAGTGCAGCGATCCGCCAAAGGTTTGGCTTCAGTCCAGCACCGCGACCATTTACGCTCATCGGTACGATGCCGCTAACGACGAAGCCACCGGCATCATCGGCGGCGACGAATGCAACGTCGATGACACTTGGCGATTCAGCATCGACGTCGCCAAAGCGTGGGAAGCGGCGGCTGAAGAATTCAAATCCGACGCTACTCGGCAAGTGCTCATGCGGAGTTCGATGGTGATGAGCCCTGACAAAGATGGCGTGTTTGATGTCTTACGTGGTTTGGCGCGAAAGGGGCTCGGCGGTCGCAACGGTGATGGCCAGCAATTCGTTTCATGGATCCACGCAGCCGATTTCTGTGGTTGCATTGATCATTTGATTTTCGACGAGACCTTGTCCGGCCCCGTTAATATCGCATCGCCAAATCCGCTTCCCAACGCTGAATTTATGAGCACCCTGCGAAAGTCGTTGGGCGTTAAGCTGGGGCTTCCTGCGGCCAAGTGGATGTTAGAAATCGGCGCGGTCCTGATGAAGACAGAAACAGAACTGCTTCTCAAAAGCCGCCGAGTGGTTCCCGGCAAACTGCTGGAGGCAGGATATCAATTCCAACATCCTAATTGGAAGTCCGCTTGCGGTGATTTAGCCGCCCAATCGTAGTTCAATTCTTAACGCAAACTTAAACAGTCCAGCCTCTCAAGAAATCAGCTCCGCCTAACAACCCGCGCCCGAAAGCGATCTGCTAGGGCGCGGGGATGCCTAAATCACGACAGATTTTACGGGCTAGGAAATCATTGATTTCGCGGTGCCGGGGGACAGCCGAGACTTGATTGTTTTCGGTATTCACATAGACCGAGTGGTTTCCGCCTTCCCGCAGTAATACGCAACTATGATCGCGGAGATGGCGAACAAGGTCTCGGAGTTTCATTTGGTTGCCAAGTCAAAAGGTTCTCTAGAAACCTTCTGTCCAGCAACCGACTTTTTAGCCAACTCACGATTCGCCTCAAGCACCATTTGGGCGGCTTCTTTGAGGTTCGCCCGCGCCTCGTCAAGAGTGGCGCCTTGCGAATTTGCTCCTGGAAGCTCTTCTATGAAACCAATGAACCCTTCCGGGCAGGCCATAAATACTGCGGTCATCTGCATGTTCATTCTCCTTTGAACAATTGTAGCCACACGATGTACGGTAGAGAACCCACGAATCTCGCCAAAATGTAGTCCCAGAGTAGAACATTGCTGGCGAAATATCGACCGTGATAACCGAAGTGTCGTAATTAGATTTTCGATAAGTGTTATACTTTGGTTGATCTGATATCCAAAGTGAGCCGCAATCCGCAACGTAGTATTTGTTTTCGCAGCTGGCCGAATTTCAATAAATCAAACACGGCTTAAGTCGATCAAACAATTCCGTTAAGCCATCAGTTAGTCAAATTTCAATCATGCTTATCCGCAATCTTGGATCCACCGAACCTGAACCTTCGACGCTGATTAAGGTTGTGGGTGAGGGTTACCCGACGATCGCCGCACTGGCGATGCTGTGTGCCAATGCCATTACCGATCCGCCATCTGAGGTCGAATTGAGTGAACTGAGCGATGAAGCCAAAACGTTGTTGGTCACCGCGCAACAGCGCGGCACATTTGAAATCCGCGCGACCAAGGTCTCTTTTGATTCGACGGAGCGATTCTTGGCGATCTGCGTTGAAACCGAGCCCGAAGTGTTTCTGATGTTCCGTAGAAAGGCCCAGCCACGGCAGACCATCAAATTCTTCGAAGGTTTTGTTCAGCTTTGCCGCCACGGACTGATGATGCATCACCTTCAGAAAGACTTCTCACTGTCATCCAAGGGATATCAACTGGCCGAGTCCTTAAACGCAAGCGACTTTGAAACGTTTGCTGCGTTTGCGATTGAAGCGGAGGGATAGATGCCGAAACTATTGTTGCTTTTGCTGTTCGCAGTGTCTGGCCTGCTATTTCCTTCGCACCAGTTGTTGGCACAGCAGGTACAAGTGGCGGAAACTGTCGCTTCTCAAATTGCGCGACTTAAATACCGGTACGAAATTGATGACTTTGACGGCATCGGCGAATTGATTGAACCACTTTTCAATCAGGTTATAGGCAAAGAGGAATCAAGTTTGGACTTGCCTCAAAAGCACTTAGTCGCAATGGCCGCAATGAGGTTTCATTTGGTCTCTGGGGATCACAGTCGCGCGATCCTTCCCTATTTATTAGCGCTGCATTTGCAAACTGAGCTGAAGGAACAACCTCATCACCTTTTGTTGGTTGAGCCAGCCGATAAGACTGAGAAGTTCCGCAGATGCTTGCCGACTTTGTTTTTCACCGCAGATGATCGGTCTCGCTTCCGAAAACAGTTTGACCAGGCGGTTACCAATGGTGTTTGTTTGAAAACCGAACTCTCAGAGGCATATTACAAAGCCGGAAAGGATCAACGATCGCCAGCACAACAAAAAATATTAGATGCCATCTTGTTGGTAAGAGAGAACCCGCAACCGACCGATCGAGAGATCCACAAATTGTTAGACCATTCTTTTGACCAGTGGGTCGCGCATCCGACGCTCACCAGAGAAGCCATGACCACCGCCATTGAGGGACTGATGAAGTTGAACCGCGCTGCTGAAGCTGACAGGCTGAAGTCAACGCTTTTTCCAAAACGGATTCGTTATTTGGGGAGAAAGCCGTAATGTTCGTAGCAGAAGCAATGAACTTGCTGGAAGCTATCTTTGGTGGCAGTTGGATCGGCGTGGGCGTGATTGTGCTCTTATTGGTCCTCTCGATGGTCAGCCTTTACTTTATCGCTGATCATTTTTTGACCATCGGTCAGCAACGAATGTTTCCAGAGAGTCAATTGATCGAACTCGAACAATTGATCGCTGCCAAAAAGATCGACGATGCGATTGATTTCTGTTATCAGCGCGAACATGACTCGATGGCCGGACGCGTCATCGGCGCGGGTTTGCAGCGCTATCGCAACAGCCAATTCGGTTTCGCCGAATACAGAGCCGCCGTCGAAGAAGCCGGCGCTGATGAAACGGCTCGCCTGTTTCGCCGCACCGAAGTGTTAGCCACCATCGCCGCCATCGCGCCGATGTTGGGATTGACAGGAACCGTAGTAGGAATGATCGAAGCCTTCATGACCATCGCCAATCAGGACGGCGCCGCACAGGCTCAGGATCTGGCCGGTGGCATTGGCCAAGCATTGGTAACGACGTTGATAGGATTGGCCATCGCGATGCCCACGATGGTCGCCTGCAACTACTTTCGACACAAAATTGAGTCGATCGTTTCAATGGCGGGCAAACGGATCGAACACATCATGTTGCCTTTGGGAAAGAAGAGCTGAAGATCGCGGGGGCTAAGAACCGCAACTGCGGGGATCAAGAGAAACAGTTCGGGACACAGAATCAGAATCAACGATGAAACTGAGCCAACAATCAATCGTAGAACAAGCCGGCTTCAACATGACGCCGATGATCGACGTTGTGTTTTTGTTGATCATTTTCTTTATGACCGTTTCGCAGCTGAATCAAAATTCACTACCATCGACGCAGTTACCCTTTTCCACCTTCGCCGATGACGCTACGACACGATCGGCATTGGTTTTAAATTTGGACTCTCAAGGGCAACTCCGGGTGAATCAACAAGCCATTGCGCGGAATGAATTGGACGAATTCTTGCAGCAGTCACTCGCCGGTCAAAATGCGGGCGACAAGTCTCCACACGCGAAACTTCGATGTGCAGCCGAATGTTCGACGACAGACGTTAATTTCATTTTCGACCGATTATCGGAATCTGGTTTCAAATCGGTAACGGTTGCCGTAAGAAATCAGTAACGACGAAAGGACCAACGATGCGACTTTCGAAACAATCTTCTCGGGCAAATACTGGGTCGGCGATGAAACTATCTACGGCCAGCATGATCGACGTTGTGTT
Source organism: uncultured Pirellulaceae bacterium (assembly GCA_937921995.1). Lineage (GTDB taxonomy): Bacteria > Planctomycetota > Planctomycetia > Pirellulales > Pirellulaceae > Mariniblastus. The sequence goes on along the minus strand of CAKZVF010000018.1, from coordinate 14,877 downwards.
TCTACTTTTGATTTTCTTTCTGGTGACCACCTCCTTTCGCATGCCGACCCAATCGCTGGTGACGCCGATCGTCTCGCAATCGGTTTCTCCCGATCCAACCGCAACCAACAATACGGAACCGGTGATTCTTGCAATCGCGTCTGAAAACGGCGTTCTTGGATACGAATTAGGCAGCGTTAAAACCAACGACATCCGAGAGATTCAAACGGTGCTGGAGACCATGGAATCGAAAACAGCGCCTATGATTGTTAAGGTCGGCGATGGAATCCCGTTTCAATCCGCCACATCGTTGATCGCACTGTGCCGATCATGCGGCCATGAATCTGTAGCGTGGCTTCCTAATCATGAGTACTAGTCGTTACATCATTTATGCTATTTGCTGCATCGGCATCTTGTTGTCGACTTCGATAACAGTGATGGGTCAAACGAATCCGCCTGCGTCTCAGAATGATCCGCTGGAAATTTTTCTACGTGAAAACGGATTGAATCGGATGCTGATAACGCACCTGGAGGTCCGGGCCGAAAACGCACCCAACGATCGCGGCAAGCGGATCGAGCAGCTTCATCAGGCCTACGCGACCGAGCTGTTTCGGCGAATTGAAAATGAAGCTTGGTCTAAAAATGTGTTGGCGAAAGCAAAATTTTCTTTAGCGGCTCACCCGAACCGAAAATCCGAACGCTTGCGATTGGCGGTTGCTCATCGTGAGATTGAGTTGCTGCAGCGCGACTATTTAAGAGCCGCTGCGATCGGCAAAACGGACGTTGATCAAATCACAGAAGAAATCGACCTGATTCAGCGCGGTGTGAAACAGCAAATCGAAAATCTGGATCGTTTGACGGAACTGAAACAAACTGAAATTGGAGACGCCAGGCTCTTAAGCCAGTTGCGGCAACAGTTCCGCCATGGCGAATATCTTCTCGGCTGGAGTCACTTTTTTGAATCGGCAGCAAGTCTCCAACATAGCAAACCCGTCCTGCGTGATGCGGAATCCTCTTTCCGATCTTTCCTCGACCTTGATCCGCACGCCAACCTGACGAAATTTTCGGCGGATCAGTTTGGGAATCAAAGTCGCTTTCAAACAATGGCAACCGCAGGGTTGGGGGCTGTTATGCAAGGCATCGGAGCCGACAAGCAAGCCGCTTATTGTTTTCAAACAGCGCGAGAGAATGCGAGTCTGGGATTAAGTGCAGAATCGGAGGTCGATACGATTAACCAATGGGAATTCGCCGGTTACCTGCGCGACGACCGCGATCGTGCAACAAAGATGTTAGAGGATCACACCGAACTTCTACGCAACAACGAATTGCTTGGAGCGATCCTCAAACGTTCGAATTCTGCGGATAAACTTGTGGAGAAAGCGTTATCGGGACTAACGCTGATGCGTGAGGTGGATCAACTTCGAGCAGCAATGGAAAGTTTTCCCGACGCGTTCTCGAAAGGTTCTGGGGATGCAAGTGTTGAGTGTTGGATCCGCGGATATCTTTCCTTGGACGACTTCCAAAAGGACGAAGAAGACGCCTCTTTGGAACAAGCAACGCTTGAACTTAGCACAGCCACCAAGCAGCTTGATCCACAATTGCCGGCCGAGATTCGTGGGCATTGCCGTTTTCTATTAGCCAGCTGTTTGCACCTGAACAAAAACTATCCCGATGCAGCACGTGAGTTTGCACAAGCCGCGGAACTGCTGCGCCGGTCTGAAGATTTTCGGCTCTGCGATGAAGACCTCGCCGCCGAAGCTGCTTATCGCGCGATTCAATCGGTGCGTTTGATTGTTGGTGAGCAAAAGCCAAACCAAGAGCGTATCGCCGCTTGGTTGAATGCAAACGCCCCCGCATCCGCTTTCACCAAACTGGCGAACTTTGATCTTGATTTAGAACGCCGTGATGCCCTTAGCGATCAAGACGCGATTGACTACTTGAACCGTTTCCGTGAAAACGAATCATCGGTTCTCGTCCGATCGGCGGCCTCGATAGAGCTGGCAAGGCGCTACCGCCTGGCAAACAAAACCCCGATCGCTCGATTTCGCAACTACGTTAACGCGATTGAGTCTGACAGTCGAATTTCCGATGACGCGCGGATTCAAACGTATTACTACTACGTTTCAAAACTTCTCGCGCTGCCAAACCCGCTCGATTTTTCCGATGAGATCAATGACGTTCTCGCCAATGTGAAAGCAATGGTCGAAGGTACGCTTGCGCTGAATCAAAGAAAACCTCAAGCAGCAAAGTTCTTATACTTTCAGTCACTTGCGCTCAAGACGTTGCAACGGGACAACTACACGATCGCACACGAATATTTCCAACGTGTAAAACAGTCGAACCATTCATCACCGTGGACAGCGGCCGCCGCGCTTGAAATCGCCAAGATTTTTGAGAACGCTGAAACTGAAGAAAAAGTGGGGGACCCAATCTTTCGACGCCAGATGATCAGCCTTTACGAATTCGTATCGAACCTTCCCAATGCGGCGATGCCCACCAACCAAGAGGTCGTCGCGTTTCAATTGGCGCGGCTGTATCTGGCGGATGACCGTTTGTTGGAGGCCGAATCGCAGGTGGAGGGTTTGGCACAAAAAACGCAGTGGCTGCCGATCCGCGCGAAACTGGCGGAGAAGAAGAATGACCTACGTGGCAGCGCAATGCTATGGCAACAGTTGGAAAAGCAATTTTCGCCAGGCACGGTTACTTGGCTGGACGCGCGGCTGGAACGGCTTTTGGTTTTGTATCAATTTGACAAACAGGCCGCGCAAAAACTTCTGCGTCAAACGATCGCGCTTCATCCGAACATGCCAGCTGACCGGGCGATTCGATTCGGGCAGCTTGCCGATCGCTGGGGGAGGCGATAGATGGATCCATCCTTTGAATCTCAGCCGCGCGATTCCCGATTGGAGAGGTTTTCGGCTGCCGCCAGCAACATTATTTCAATCGAACGAGGCCTAACGGCGACGGCGTTGAACAAAATTCGGCATTTGGCCAATGAACAACGTCTTTCGGAGGATCAGGTCAGCGCGTGTTTGGACCGAATCGGAGACGGGGGCTCAGCACTAGGCAGGGTAGGGCGGTACGAGCAAGTTTTCCTCGATCGCTTGAACGCCGATCTTGCCAAAACCAATGCTTCTGTCCTCAGCCCGCAGGAATCACAAACATTGATTCGACTAGCGGGTGTGGAATATCAAATCAGTAGTTCAAGAGCCCAACAGTTACTGGACTATGCTGCCAAGCAGCGCGGACTGCAACAGATCTCAGCCGCCGATGCGCGAAATCGAATTCGCGCGATTATCGAGCAAAGACTTGAATCCTCTGATCATCGGCAAGGGGAGCTGGACGACGAGATTGTTTCGCATGCGGCCAATTTTGGAATCAGTGCTGACGAGGTGAAAGTGCTATGGGATGCTGAGATTCAAAGGCATGATCAGGAAAGGCATCGCCGCAAGACCAGGTTTATCGCTGTTACCGGCTCTGTTCTGACGGCCGTACTAGCAGTTGCCGTTTATTGGCTTTGGCTGAACGCTCATCACCGCGCGTCTGCGGATCCAACAACGACCGAACCGATCGTCGCACCCAAAGCTATCGCCATTGAAGATGCCCAAGCGCCACCAATCGACCCTACGCCTGATGTTTCCAACAATGAAGCCCCCCAAGAAATTTTGGATTTGCCACCGACCGTCGCCGGTGCTTCCCAATTCGAAATTGGCGATTTGCTGCGAACGCCTAACACGGCACGTATTTTGAGGTTTGAGAAATGGCAAGCACGGTTCCTTGAGTTGATCGGCAAAGACTTTGAGCAATCTCTGCCGGACGCCAACCCGCCGACCTTGGCGGAGAGGCAAAAAAAGCAGGACGCTTTGGATGCCCTGAAATCTGACTCATCAAACGCACGAATTCACGCCCGCGCTCTGGATGACTTAAGCGTTCTAACACAGAGCATCGGCGATATCACTCCCGAGGAAGCAACGTCGATCGCAGCATTCTGTTTTCACAAGCACAGTGCCTCAACGGAGGTTGCCATTATCCGCGCGGTCAAACCATTTGGACGTTGGCCCAATTTTCTGCTGGCCGTTGCCGATGTGTTTGCGGATAAAAAGCCGCAGAAGCCGACCGACAGCTGGAACCAGCGCATTGCTTTCGCGATTACCGATGGCAAAATGAGGAGCAACGAAAATTTATCGGCTTCGTTTTTTGCGTTGGCGCGTTCGAAACTCAAGGAGCTTTTGAAGGAGCATGAACACAACAGCGCAGACGTGGAAACAAATATCGAAGGCGACTTCGCCGAACATCTTCGCCAGTTCATCGCCGAAAATATCAGCGACCGCCTGCACCAGCGTTATTTCAACCACCTAATTGACATTCGGGATCTAAAACAGCGGTCGATGCAGCGCAGAATCGAGCTACAACAAATTTTGATCGAGGCATTGTTGTTTGCTAAACGCGATGATGCATCACAGTCTGATGCTGAAACTTATTTCAGCCGTTTGAATTCGGCCAAGACATTAGGTGAGCAATTAGCGCTCTCTCGTCAAACGACGATCAGTCTGGTTTCCCGGCACTTGCAGTGGCTCAAAGAGACAACCGCAGCACCGCCGCCACTTGAGCAGCGGCTCTCCCTCAGGATTAATGTGACTAGAGCCCGTCGTCTGCGTGACGAAGCCGAAGACGCGGCGATGACCGGCGATACTGCTGAAATCGAAAACGCTGTGGCAAAGTATAAGGCGGCGATTGATAGTGGCGATGCCGCGACGATTCGAAGTTGCCTGCGTGGGTTGATGGCGATCGCCCAGAACCAAACAGATCGAAACCGCTATCGCCGGCAGTTGGGTCTGGTCAACGGCGTTCACTCAGGACCGTTGTCGAAGTTCGCGAGCGACGATGGCGATGAAAACAATGAGGGCAATGGCGGCAACGTCAATTCACCTCAAATCGTTTGCAAAGCGATCATCCGCCAATGCCAACAACTTCGCCGGGGGCGGACACCTCGAGAGAAACCGGCGGATCGCGAACCTACAAAACCAGACGAGATTGTGGCGGCTCTAAACTGGTTGGCCAGCTCCGATCTGCCCCTAACCAGCTTCGAACTTGATCGGTTACTTCAGATCGAGGCCGAGGCGATGGAGATGATGGATGCCGGTAGAACGTCATTCTCAGCGATCCTGCTTCCCACTTCCGTTCAGGCAGCGCTGCCGCCGGTTGATGTAACGCCGCTGGTCCCGCTGGGGCGGTAGGTTCCGCGCGCGGCACTAATTTTTTTCTTAACATCGCGATTCCCAGCCCCTGTAAAAACTATGGGTACGTGAGAAGGGTCGCGGAGCGGAGAGGCAACCGTTATGATGGTGCCACAAGCGACGCCTCGTCGGTAAAAATTGTAATTTTTTGATTCACGCACGGCTACGGATGACAACGGACGACTCAGCTCTAGGCGGTACTTGGGGCGACAACATTCGCCACCTGCGCAACCGAATTATTGCGGGTGTGTTTGTTGTGCTGCCGATCTTCATCACCTATGCCGTCATTCGATGGTTGTACGACACCTTATACATTTACGCGCTCGAGCCGATCGGCAACGTTCTGAAGGTTAGTTTTTTCCAATCCGAAGAGGTCAAGGAAGCCACCAAGACCGTTAGCGGTGCGGTGAGCGTTGACAATGGATTGATGGGCGACGTGATGTTGTCGTCTCTTTCGATGATAAGTCTATTTTTGATTTTGTACGTGGCGGGAATGTTCGCGCAGTCTCGTTTACATCGCGCTTTTAATTGGATTATGTTAAATGTGCCCGGAGTCAAAACGATTTACGCTGCGGTCAGCAATGTCTTCAACGCGATCTCAGGTTCGCAAGGCGTGAGAGATTTCAAACGCGTCGTACTGATCGAGTTCCCTCATCCGGGCATCAAGGCTCCGGCGTTTGTCACTAGCGAATGCACCGATTTAGGAAGCGGTGAAAAGATTCTTTGTGTTTACGTGCCGACGACGCCCATTCCAACATCGGGTTACATGCTGATGGTGCGCGAGCAGGATGTCGTTCCGCTGAACTGGGATATCGAAGAGACCCTGCAGGGCATCGTCTCCGGCGGGATCACAGTCCCCAAAAACGTGACTTACAACGCGGTGAAGTCGAATTAGCGTTGCCGCCGCAGTGGAGCGTGATTAGATCTTCCAGGCTGCGATTGAATGTCCGTGATTGAATACCCTTTGGTCTGGCAAAAGCCAGCAGAAAATCGACAAGCAGTTTTAAAAGGGACCGGCTACCGATCTTTGCAAAACAAAAACGCGAGAGCCAGGCCCCCGCGTTCGGTAAGAAGTTTAGATTGTCGGCTCGAAGGCTCAGGGCCTCATGGTAGAAGAAGGTTTGGCGAAAGAGAATTGTCCGACCATCAACCAGACAGTGACAAAACCTATCGCAATAATTGACTGAAAAAATTCTATTGGCATAAGCAAGTTCCTCATCGAGGTGTCGAGGTGTGCAAAATTTATCGCTCCGTGAGTCTGCGAGATCCGTCACTTCAAGTGTGCACCGACATTAGCCAAATCCGATGAAAAGGGGATCTATTTGCTTGAACATTTATTCGGAGTCCCTGTTGACCGTTGTGATCAGCAAGGTTTCTCAGTCGCCACCGCCAAAACACTGGACATGATGAATCTTCAATGTCTCTCATGGTCAGCTTTTGAGATTGCGAACAGGGTTATCAAAGATGTCCAAAGTTGGTTATCCTTTGACTAACGATAACGATCAAGCAGATCGCTAAATACGTCAAACTCAAGCCCTGCCCACCAGCGAACCGAACTTGGACCAGCCCAACTACCAACGCCCCCAACCGCCCCAAGGCTGGGAATCCCCCGAACCGATGTACGCCAATTCAGGCCAGCGGAAGACGTTGTTGCCGTTGGCGCTGTTTCTTGCCACTTGCGCGTCCACGTTTTGGGTTGGTGTTTCGAAATGGTCGCCGATCGTCCCGTTAGCCCCGGCCGCCAACGCCGTTTATAAAACGCTGTTTTACTCAGCCCCATTTGATCAACAGAGTCTGTTAGGCGTGCGGAAGCTGATCCTGACGAACTGGGACATTGGGCTGGCCTATATGTTCTGTGTCATTCTGATCATCTTCTTGCACGAGATGGGACATTTTGTGGCGACGCTGATCTATAAAGTCCCCGCGTCCTACCCTTTTTTCCTGCCGCTGCCGATCAATCCCATTGGCACCATGGGGGCGGTCATCGCCATGCACGGGTACGCCGCCAATCGCAAACAGATTTTTGACATCGGACTGGCCGGCCCGATCGCAGGTCTGGTCGCTGCGGTGCCGATCTCTTATTACGGCGTGGGGCAGCTTGACCTGACGACGCCGGAACTGGGAGGGTTGGGGTTCCGATTGCCTTGGCTGCTGCAGTGGTTTGCCGAGCTATGGCAGGTGCCGGGCTATAAGAAAGATTCGGTCGTCTGGATCAGCCAGCTGAACCCGATGTTCGTCGCCGGTTGGGTTGGGATGCTGATCACGGGGCTTAATATGATGCCGGTGGGGCAGCTTGATGGTGGCCATGTGACTTATACGCTGTTTGGAAAATCGGCCCACACCGTTGCCAAGGTAACAATGGTTTTTGCGATCGCGTTTATGGTCTACTACCAAACGATGATGATGATCCTGATGGTGATCTTACTGCTGCTGGTAGGCACCAATCACCCACCAACACGCGATGACACGGTGCCGCTGGGCTGGTTCCGATGGACGATCGGGCTGGCTTCGTTGCTGATCCCCGTATTCTGTTTTCCACCGCGTGTGTTTATCATTCAATAAGTATCATTTTCCAAATGGAATACTTGTTCAATGAATTTGCCCGATCTGGGAAGTTCCCCAAGCAAAACAGTTGCGTTGAGATAAGTGAACGACCAAAATGGTCCACTTAGATTTGATTGACCAGTATTCCTTTACCGTTCCCTACCCATTTGACGTTCAAGAACACTCGCGAACGCTTCGGAAGTAAGCCATGCCAAAGTCGATTTTCCACTCCAGCATCGAAGGTGCTCAACACGGTCCTAAGGGACTCGATGATTTTCTCGCATTCGCCAAAGCATCTGGTGCCAGCGGAGCCCAACCCTCGAACTATATGCTCGACGCCTCCGAGGACGGTACGAAATTTAAGTCCGCTGACGAGATCAAATCGGCGTTCGAGAAAAACGGTTTGAAGATGGACGGCATCTCGGGTCACTGCCCGTTTTGGCTGCACACCAGTGTTTGGACGGGCACCAAAAGTGGCAACCCATTTATTCACGGAGCCCAAGCCGGGAAATCGCCCGATGCACTCGAAGCATTCTACGAAGACTATTGCATCCGGTTGATGGATCTTATGGCCGAACTGAACATCAAAATCCTGCCTATGTTCTGGGGTGTGGCGTTTGGCTGGGAAATGGCAACGGGTTATCCGTGGGGTTTCTGGGCCGGTGGCGATTTCGATTTGATGAAAGAAGGCCAAGAGCGTTTTGTCACCAAGACGCAAAAGCTGCGTGACCACGCCAATTCGCTGGGCATGATTCTGGCCCACGAGATTCACCCGGGAACCGGAGCGATGTGCGCCGATGAATTCAACATGTTGGTCGATATCTGCGACGGGGATAAGTGTCTCGGCGTCAACGCAGATCCTTCGCACTGTTGGGAGGGCGAGGACTGGGAGACGCGTTTCACGAAAGTGGGCGATCGAATCTACGGCTGCCACGTGAAGAATTTCACCATCCACAACGGTGTTCCTCTCCGCAAAATGGACGGCAACTGGCATAATCGCGCGATGCAATTCACCGATCTGGCAACCGGCGATTTGAACATGACACGTTACGTCGAAGTCATGATGAAACTCGGTTACGCTCAACGCTACTGCAGCGTCATGGGCACCGATTCAGCGCCATTGGTCGTCGAAGCCGAAAGTAACTACCGCGATGGCGACGCGACCAGCGCCGACGGAATCGCCTATGTGCGGGACAACCTGTGCTTCCCGGTCCAAGAAGGTTCCTTCGAAGACGCGATGGGAGCGTAGGACAGTCGGGCAATGCCAGCCTGCGAGTAATGCGGGCTGGTTCAATTCTGCTCCTTTGCCCAGCATTCAAAATCAGCTGCCAGTTCCCGGCCGTAGGTTAGTTCAATAAATTTCAGTTGAACTTGCGCTGCGTCGAAATCGGGATGCCGTCTGGCAATCGCAGCGAAGGCCATAGATCGAATTTGCTGTGACAATGCCAGAGCTTTTTCAACGCGCTGCTGCCCTGTCATTGACTTCCACAGCTCCAGCTGGACCTGTTGTGCCTCGGGCGTGGTATCGGTGGTGTAAGCATTGTTCGCCATATCAAGATTATAGCAAATTCCAGCACGCCACGTTCGTTTGGTTTTCGGGGTCTTTTACACATGCCTCTTGCACGCAGTCACCTATTAGCTTCCCAAGAAAAATGTCAAAATGTGATCAATTCTTGCGGGAAATGTGAGGATGGCAGCGTTACATCTTTATTTTCGGTAGTGGATGAGGCCACGAATCCTGCAGCGGCATTAAACGATACCCTCAAGGCTGAATCAAACGGTCAAGGAGGGGCCGGACTCGTTGCCTCATCCACTACCTCAAACCTTAAATCTCCCCCCGATTCAACCGTTTACTTACGCGCGTCTCTATGAATAGATTATCGAGCCCCAATGCACTTTCGTCCGATGGCTATTACATCATCGAAGGCGCGCTAAACGATGAGCAGTGCGACCAATTACTAACACAGATCGAAACCGCCTCGCAAACCAATCAAGGTTCTATTCGGTCTTCCAAAGGTACGGTCTACGCAGCTCGGAATCTGATCGATCATTTAGACAACCTAATTCCACTTGTCCAATCAACGGGGCTTGTTGATCATCTCAAAAAAGCCATTGGCGATGATTGCGGTTTGGTACGCGTGCTGTACTTCGACAAACCCTCCGACCGATCGTGGACGCTGCCCTTTCACAAAGATCTGACGATCGCCGTCCAAGACAACAGCCTGCCGACAGAGCATTTTTCAAAACCGACGCGTAAATCGGGCGTCGATCACGTTGAAGCTTCCGAGGAGATCCTCAAGAACATGTTAACGTTGCGGATTCACTTGGATGAAGTCACCACCGCCAACGGTCCGTTGCAAGTGATCCCCGGATCTCATCTTTCAGGAAAAACAGTCACCGCTTACGAGAAAGATCCGGTAAAAGTTTTGGTCAACCGAGGCGACGCGCTGGCGATGGTTCCCATGATCGCTCACGGCAGCGGCCACACCGATCCTGACAGACAACTGCACCGCCGGATTCTACATTTGGAATTTTGCGGGACACGGGATCTACCCGATGGATACCAGTGGAAGCATTTCTTTTGCGTATAGGCCAGCATACGGCCCGAAGTCAAGCAACCGACTGCTGTACCTTTACCATCAGGTCGTCAACGGTCTGTCGATCAAAACCGGCTTTCTTGGCGGCGCTGCGAATGGTTCGCATCTCATACGGCGAAAGATTACCGTCGGCCAACGCCAACTGAATCAACTGATTTAAATGCCAGTCCGAAGGGTGTTCCGCGGCAGGAATATCGCCAACGCGCCGTACCTCTTTCAAGAGATCATCGACTTTGTCTTTCTTCCAACCGTTTTGCTTGCCCCACTTGTATAGAAATTCCAGTTCTCCCTCGGCGACATCGGAATTGGCCAGCGCTAAATGAGCCAGTTCCGCAAACTCCATTTCCTTGATGTCGTTGAAATCGAGAGGACGGCCGTGTTCCTTTTCCAATGTCTTGCGAACCCGTTTGGTAACGCGTTTACTCTTGTTGCGTGAACCGATTAGAAATGCTCCCAACGCCACCAGCGCCGCCAGCAAAAATAACAGTAAGTACAGATGCCCAAAGAGGTAGCCACAAGCAATCGTGATCAAGGCTAACGGCACCGCACAAAGAATTGCCAGAACAAAAGCCCCCTTTTCAGCCAACCAACCGATCCCCGGCACACCGTAGACAAAACTGACGATCGACGAAAAGATGAACTGAAATCCAAGATACGTTGCAAAGGTTCCCGCCGACCGGACAATCCATTTCAGGCGTGAAAGGTATTGCCGAGTGGTCGCGAGCGCGGTGGTGCGATCGCCAAAAACCAGATGATGCAAGACTTCGCTGTCCTGAATAATCTGGTTGATGAACCCGTCCCGTTGATTTTCATCGTGGGGCACTCCCTTTCCAGCACTATATTTTCCAAACCAAGTCGCCTGATCGGGCACGCGCAGACCGGAAAAGGAAATACGTTCATCGCCCAACTGACGTCCGTTGTTCTTGCGGAGCATCAAATAATCTCCCTCTCGGGTCAGTCTTTGACAAACGGGGAGCGCTGTCTTTGCCCCGACTGGTGAGATTGAATCAAAGGCGTCAACAAATTCAATTTTTGCTGAATCTACCTCAAAGTCGTTAAGGCGATAGCTGGGCGGATTGAGATCTCCCGACGACAACTGTTGCTTTAACCCGCGATTGCGCGAATTACTTTCAACGCGAGTCATCCATTTTCGACTCCAGGTCGTATGCCCATCGTCGTCTTTGTCTTCATCCCAGCAATAGATCTCGGCCGACCGGCGAACGGTCAAATACCCGGTGAAGGATTCAATGTACTTGCCTGGCAAGGTCAGGCGTTGATCCATCGCCCCGGTGTAAGAGATCAATTGCTGTTCGGTCGCATCGTCAAACGACGTGATCTCGGTCGTTCTGCTGGCAGCGCGGTAGTAGTCGTACCGGGTTTCGTTCTTCCACAGCACCGTCAAAGCCAGCAAAACGAGGCCTGCCCCGATGACGATTCCGCCCCGCTTGTCTTCTCGATTTCTTCGTCCCAAGGTTCTTTCTCCCGGTTATATAAACCCAGACGCCACAACTTACACACCTATGCGAACCGTAGATTACAATTCGGCAGCACGCCTTCATTCTTGCCAAAGAACTTCCACTTTTGGTGAAACTCCCCATAATTACAGGGCGAAATCACTTCCCTATCCCCGCGATAATTAACGGCCGGCAATTTCATGAAGAGTTTTGAACCTGACGCGCCGCCTCCATTTTTGCATGGCGTTTTTGTCAAAGATGATTTTGATTTTAGCAGCTGCGAATCAGCCCTCAAGACAACCGCTTCCGCTCCAGAGCCGGCAACCCCTGAACCCGAGCCAACGCCAGCCCCAAAACTTTCGGCGATGATGTCAGACGACGATTTTCTCAATTCGCTGCTGACGCCGTTAGAGAACCAGCCAACGGAAGATCCGCCCCCCGATGAAGATGATCAAGAGGTTCAACCTGAGCAGACCGTTGCAGAACTTGGTGCTCAGCCACAGGAACAATTGAAGCTTCCGCGACGAGCGCGGTTTCCTTTCAACTTCCCTTGGATCGAAGAACTTGATCTTCAATTTCCTAACGCGGTAACTTTTTTCGTCGGCGAAAACGGCAGCGGAAAATCAACGTTGCTCGAAGCCATCGCGGGGCTGAGCGGATTCCCGGTTTGGGGTGGAGGCAGGAACGATCTGACGGACCAATTCGGTCCCGAAAAAGAAAGCCTTTTGGCGCAGGCGCTGTACCCCCATTTCCGCAAACGTCCGCGCGACGGATTTTTCTTTCGCGCCGAGTACTACGCTCAGTTCGCCAGCCTATTAGATGCGCGAAAACGCGATGAAGATTTTGAGGATGATCCCTACATGCGATATGGAGGAAAGTCACTTCACACACGATCGCATGGTGAATCGTTTTTGCAACTAATGGACAGCCGATTAACCCACGGCTTGTTCTTGCTTGATGAACCCGAATCAGCGCTGTCTCCCAAACGTCAATTGACGCTGATGGCGTTGATGTTGGATCGCCTAAAAAATGGGAACAGTCAGTTCATCATCGCCACACATTCGCCCATTTTGATGACGTTTCCCGGCGCGACGGTGATCAATTTGGACTCGCCTTCCCTTGAAACGATTGACTACCGGCAGAGCGATCATTTTCTGCTGACCCAAGGAATCTTGGACCACCCCGAGCGATACTGGAAACATCTGCAAGGTTGAACCGGTATCTAACGCCCATGGACTTTCTTTAACCACCTGAGCCGCAAGGCGCTAGCCGCGGGTAGCCGAGCGAACAGCAAAGACATCGGGAAAAGGTATCACGACGAACCAGCGGCTAGCGCCTTGCCGCTCAAGGGACGATCTGCAACGATCGGTTACAATATAAATTTCGCTTTTTGCCCAAACTCCAATCACCCCAACTCAATCGAAACCATGACACCCTTTGTTCAAATTCGGAAAGACGTTCCTTCGGGGACGATCATTATTGATCGGCCAGACAAGCGGAATGCGATCAACAGCCAGCTTGTCTCTCAACTGTCCCAAGTCTTCGACGACTTCATGCAGGAGCGCTCCGTTCGCGCGGTTGTTTTAACGGGCGCCGGCGATACGTTCTGCGCCGGCACGGATCTATCCGAGATCCAAGCGATATCCGAGACGCCCGACTGCATGGCAACCTGGCATCAACAGAGCCAGCAATTAAAGGCATTGATCGAGACCATGCTGCGATTTCCCAAACCCATCATCGCCGCGATCAACGGACCGGTGATGGGCATAGGAACGGCGCTGATGTTGGCTGCCGACGTCGTGATCGCTGGAGAATCGGCAACGGTGGGATTTCCGGAGTCGCGTCGAGGATTGAGCGCCGGTTTCACGCTGCCTCTGTTGTCATTTCGCCTTGGGGCAGGGTGCGCGGCCAGTTTAATGCTGACAGGTAACGCGTTGACGGCCCAGCAATCTCTGTCACGTGGGCTATTTCACGAGGTCGTTCCCAACGATTTTGTCTGGGCGCGATCGAACGAAATCGCCGCCGATTGCGCGGCCGGTGCACGCGAATCTCATCAAATGACGAAGCAACTGATCAACGAAACGATTGGCGAAGCGATGCTAACGCAGCTTTCCATCGGTGCCGCCAACACCGCCGCAGCCCGCACGACCGACGCAGCCAAAGAAGGCATCGCAGCGTTTTTAGAGAAACGCACGCCGGAGTGGCCGTAGTCCAAACTTTGACGCGACCACCATTGGCGACGTAACCGGAGGGCTTGCGCCCTACCGCTACGATCGCAAAGTAAGCGGCCACGTCGAAAACCGTCCCGCTTCCAAACTTAGCGGTACCGGCGCAAACCGTCCGGTTACTCGCCTAGGATACAGCGTAGCCTACCCCAAAGATCTGGTGGTAGAACCACGGTGCTTGCACACATCAACTCGGACTTGACTACGTACAACTGTACGCTTAAAACATTCACGTACATTCGTACTTGAACCCAGCAATCCAAACAGGCAAAGCGATGGTTGACCGTCCGGCACTTTCAAAAGGCGAACTTAACATTGCTCGAATTCTCTGGACGGTCGGTCCGGCGACGGTTCGAACTGTTTTCGAGGGTTGCCCTGACAACGAACCGATGGATTTCTCAACGGTCCAAACCTATTTGAGACGCTTAGAAGCCAAAGGGCACGCGACGTCGAAACTTGACGGCCGCGTGCGTGTCTATTCGGCTCGCACAAAACCCAAAACTGTCATTCGGCAAACCGTTAACGATCTGGTCGGTCGTTTATTCGCGGGCGAAACAATGCCCTTGGTCCGACACTTAATCGAAGAACGAGACATCTCAGCGGAAGACTTGGCCGAACTTCAAAAACTTGTTAAGCGTATCGCCAAAGAACGAAAGGATCAGTCATGAGTTGGGCTCCCTGGGATAGCTTTAGTCAATTATTCTTTTGGCATATTGTGCAAGTCTCGATGGTCGCGTTAGTGGTTTGGCCAATCGCGTCGTTTACGTCGAGACGTAACGCTCATATTTCCCATCTGTTGTGGGTGCTGGTGTTAATCAAATGCCTGACACCGCCAGTGTTG
>CAKZVF010000017.1 GCA_937921995.1 uncultured Pirellulaceae bacterium | reverse complement strand
TCGAAATCAATGTTGGCTGCAACCGTGACCTCTCCTGTGAGGGAATCAATTTGGAAACGACCTCCATCGTCGTCCTGCAACTGGTAAGTGACGGTATTATTAGTAGCATCGGCATCAGAAGCACTCGCAGTGATCCCAACACGAGTACCAATGGCTGCGTGTTCATCGACAGCGTTTAACGACGCATTAGCATCTGAAACTGCTCCAACTCCGAATTCGTTCACGTCGCTAATAGCGATTGTGAACACTTCGGTTGCGGTCGAACCGTCACTGGATGCGGCTTCGACAACGATTGTGCGTGTCGCACCATGCACTTCATGATCCAATGCGGCCGCCGTGGTGACGACGCCTGTATTTGCGTCGACCTGAAACAGCCCATCAGGGTTCGTGATCAGACTGTAAGTGACCGTGTTGTTGGTCGAATCCAAATCAAACGCGTCGGCCGTCAATCCAACTGTGGTTCCAACGGCTACATTTTCGTCAACTTCGTTCACCGCAGCGTCGCTATCGGTCGGCACACTGACAGCGTGTTCATTTAGATCTCTGATTGCGATCGTAAACGTCTCAGTAGCGGTCGAACCGTCACTGGATGCAGCCTCAACAACGATTGTGCGTGTCGCACCATGCACTTCATGATCCAATGCGGCCGCCGTGGTGACGACGCCTGTATTTGCGTCGATCTGAAACAGACCATCAGGGTTAGTGATCAGACTGTACGTGACCGTGTTGTTGGTCGAATCCAAATCAAACGCGTCGGCCGTCAACCCAACGGTGGTTCCAACGGCTACATTTTCGTCAACTTCGTTCACCGCAGCATCGCTATCGGTCGGCACACTGACAGCGTGTTCATTTAGATCTCTGATTGCGATCGCAAACGTCTCAGTAGCGGTCGAACCGTCACTGGATGCGGCCTCAACAACGACTGTGCGTGTCGCACCATGCACTTCATGATCCAATACGACCGCCGTGGTGACAACACCTGTATTTGCATCGATCTGAAACAGACCATCAGGGTTAGCGATCAGACTGTACGTGACCGTGTTGTTGGTCGAATCCAAATCAAACGCGTCGGCCGTCAATCCAACTGTGGTTCCAACGGCTACATTTTCGTCAACTTCGTTTACCGTAGCATCGCTGTCGGTCGGCACACTGACATCGAAATCGTTTATGTCGGTAACAGTTATGGTAACGCTTTGGCTGTCAGAGAGCATGTCGGTTCCATTGTCTGTCGCCACAATTGTGATTTCATAGACATTGTCTGAGTTATCATCTCCGGGAACCTCGGCATCAGGGGCCGATGTGAAGGCAACTTCACCTGTAGCGCTGTTAATACTAAACAGCCCTGCATCGTTACCGGTCAGGGAATAGGTGAGTGCATCTCCATCAGGGTCACTACCGGAAAACACACCCACAGAAGATGTATTTTCGACAACCGTCACCGCTGTGTCGGCCGGCAAAAGGGGCGCGTCATTGACCGGCCGGACGTCGATTTGCATCGAGTAGACGACCGTGTCTTCACCGCCATTGGTTGTACCACCATCATCGACGACCGCAAATTCAAAGAAGCTTGTACCAAACTGATCCGCCGCAGGAGCAAAAACCATGCCTTGAATCTCAGCCAGAGTATAGGTTCCTGTTGTAACCAAGGTGGTCTGGTCAGCCAAATAAATGCTGCCAACAGTTGGGGAAGGAACCGCAGTCACGTTGTAGCGGATCGTTTGCGATAGCTCGTCAACGCCGCCGCCGTTGGCATGCGTTAACCCGGCCAGTCCCAATGTTGTGAACCCGCTGTCTTCGTTGATAACAATCAAGTCATTGACCGCGCCACCTGTGAGCACCGGAGCATCGTTGACCGGGTTCACAACAAACGTGGCTGTTGCCGGAGTCGGGTCGTAGTCGCCAAAATCATCTTTGGCGGTAACCTCAAAGGTCGTTGTGCCAGCGAAGTCCGCATCAGGATCGAAGTAGAAGCTAACCACCCCCCCCGTCGTCGGGTAATCCGTTGCCACAACAACGGGAGTCGTCAAACCAACATCAAGATATAAAGTTCCGTTGGCAGGAAGGCTGTCCACGCGGATGGCGGTTACGCTACCGTCCAGGTCAGTGCCACCGAACCTCAACGAAATAGGATTGGCGTCTTCGTTTCCAGTATTGCTGGCCGTCGCTGTAATGGGTGGGTCATTGACCGAAGCAACGTCAATATTGACCGTTTCCGAATCCGTTGCATTGCCACCGTTACCGGTATTTCCAAGGTCGTTTATCAAAACAATCAGACTTCCAGCCCCAGTGAAATTAGCGTCGGGACGGTAGGTCAGTCCCTCAAGCGCGGCATTGACATCATCAACGGTTCCCTGAAACGTCATGGTCGCATTGGCAATCCCATCACCAACGACAAACATTAACCCCGTCGTTTGACTAAGATCCAGCCTGCCGTTGGACGAAATCAGAGTCGTCTGGACGACGGATCCGCCTGCATCAATGTCGCTGATTGAGATCGCGTTTCCAGTGGCGACGCCGAACGTCAATACGCCATCTTCCTGCACCGATTGCGTTCCCACAGGAACCACGACCTCGGGCGCATCATTCTGAGGCACTACCGTAATGTCAAAGCGCTCTCCAGAAACGGCGTTGCCAACGCCATCGCTCACCGTGAATTCAAAACTGTCAGCCGTAACTTCGCTTCCATCGTGAACATAAACCAAACCACCAAGGTCGATTTGCTGCTGAGTGAAACTTGTAATCGGAGTGGTAGTATCGGCAGCCAAAGCTAAGTAACCGCTATTGAGACCACCGGTGATCGTGTAGGTAATTGAACTGGAGGGCTGCAGATTATCGGTATAAGCCAGTTCCAGCGTATTGAGGTTTCGCTGGCCTCCCTCATCGACCGTGATGCCTACATTGTTCGCTGGGGTTGGACCGGTGCTGTCGCCGGCAACGTTGATAATGGTGACTGCGACCGTGCTGCTAAGTACTCCGTCACTCGCCAAGACCGATATCGTGCGGACAGATTGGTCAGGTGTTAATGATGTATTGAAGTATTCCACCGTATTCAAAACCTGCTGGAAGTCAGCATTGGAAGCCGTTCCATCATTGGTCAGCGTCAACGCACCATTGGCCGCATCGTATACCGCTACGATGTTGCCCGTGGTCACATAATTTAGCCCTTCGCGTGTGCCATCGGGAAGACTTGAAAGCGTTACGGCCAAGCTTTGGATCGTGCTATCAACGTCGGTTACCAAAGCACCATCGACAATGGCAACGGGGGAATCGCCTGCAACAAAAGAGGTGACGTAGTTTGTGCCGGCGATACCACTACTGTCATCATCGTCAAGATCAACAACCGGGGCGTCGTTGATTGGGCTGATGTTGACGGTGAAATCTTCACTGAGCAGACTAAAAGCCGTCGTGCCTCCTGTTCCGTTACCTGACATGTCAAAATTGGTTTGGCCGTTGGTGCCTTGTGTCTGGTCCCAAGCATGAAAGAAAATTCTCGCGGTGCCATCGAAATCTAGATCGGGCACGAATCGAATCATGGCAGAAGGATCAAGTAGCGTCACCGATCCAGCAGTCACCGGACCAAAGCCCATCCAAAGCCCACCCCCGTCAAGCGAATACTGCCACGTTCCATTGGTATCGTCGACGTTATACACAGCGATCCCTTGGACGGCTCCGCTATCGACGTCCGAGATTCGGTCGACACCATCACTGGCAAGGATTTGGGCGACCGTGTCGCCGACTGGATTGGTATCGCCTTCCTGCAAACCCGTTAGTAAAAATGTCCCTGCGGTATCAATTACCGGAGCATCGTTGACATCGGACACGATAATATCGAAGGAAGCGGTCTGGTCACTGAAGGTACTGGTCCCACCGGTGCCCGTTGCGTTGATGTCGGCTCGGGTGCCGACGACTCCCGCTGTCTGATCCCAAGCGTGGAAGTCCAGACTGGCTGAATGCCCGGAGATTCCGTTAGGATTTAATCGCAACAGGTCAGTTTCACGAAGCAGCAGCGCATTGGACGGATCGACCGCGCCGACGTCTTGCCAAGTCACTCCGTTGTCGATCGAGTATTGCCATGTTCCCGCATTTTCGTTGTTGGCAATGATTGCGATACCTTCGGCCACGCCTCCGTCTACATCGGAGATAGGGTTACCGACTTTGATCAGCAAACTGGCGATGCGCTCGCCCCCGTTATCGACGTCGTCTTCGGTGATCGAGTTCAACGATGGATTATTTAAGACCGCCAGTATCGGAGCATCATTGGCCGCAACAACACTTAGTTGCGACGTTACAATCGTTGATGTTTGGCCTAAAGCATCCTCTGCAACGAACTCAAATTGGATATTGGCATCGGATAGGAAATCACCGATCGCTTGGTATCGAATACTGCGAATGAGAACTTCGAGCGCATCGGTCGGAATCGGAATCGTCGGTCCAGCCTGATTGGTAAAAGTAATGGTCTCCGAAACCCGATCGTATGAGTAATCGATATCAGTGCCAAGAATCGTGACAGTGTCCGAGCGCGAAATGGTTGTGGTAAAACCGAATCCATCAAAAATAAAGAGTGCTTCATTGTTTGCTTTCAATCCAGTGCCATCGACAGTCAATGAGACAATGTCGTTTTCTGCGAAATCATCAACGGTCGCATCGGGTGCGATAGAAAGAGGCGCTGCATCTT
Organism: uncultured Pirellulaceae bacterium; assembly: GCA_937921995.1. Classification (GTDB taxonomy): domain Bacteria; phylum Planctomycetota; class Planctomycetia; order Pirellulales; family Pirellulaceae; genus Mariniblastus. The sequence goes on along the minus strand of CAKZVF010000017.1, from coordinate 2,770 downwards.
CATTGAACGTAAGCGCGACGTTCCCCCCACTGGCCGGGCCATTGAGATCGACCACAGGTGCATTGTTGCTGTTTTGGGATTGCAATTCGCTGGCCAACTGCGTCGCTTCGGTCGCATCGAGGGCACGTGAATAGATGCGTACGTCATCCAGCTGACCTTCGAAGTCACCGTCGGAACGGCCGCTGGCACCAATCCTCAGCGGCCCAGCAGGACCGGCGGTAGCGGCTTCGCTGCCGCCAAACACAGCAGGCTGCTCAACTCCATCGACGTATAGCCTAGCCTCACTGCGTTCAACAGTCGCCGTGAGCTGGTGCCATTGCCCGTCTTGAGGTACCCGGAAAGTAGTAAATGTTTCCACTCCCCCAAAGCTGCGATAGAAACTAATTTGTCCACCAGGAGTTGCTGACAGGTGGAAACCGGTGCCCGCCTGGCCATCGTAGTTACCGACCAGATAAGCGGTCTCAGTGGGCTGGGTCATGTTGTACCAAAACGTTACCGAAAAATCACTGGTGCTGAAATCATAAGCGGGATTCTCGGACGCTCGTATAAACGAATTTTCACCGGGAGCATCAGCGCCGAAGTCCAAGGCGTGGCTGCCGACCGCAGCATCAGTTATCCAATTTGGCGGGTCCGAAAAGAGACCGTTAATCGCGAATCCGTCATTTTCGGTGACTGACGAATCGGCTATCACAGAACCCGTTCCTTCATCAAAAGTAAAATGTGCGACCAGATCCTGTTGCAAATTCGGCGTTGCGGATCGTTCGAAAGCGCCTACGTCCCGGTTGGAGTCATTAATAAAGAAGCCACGCGCATCTGTTGCAATGGGGCCGGTTGTTCCCGATCCATCTATCCCCACGCTACCGGCGAGCAACTCATGAGTCTGAACGAGGCCGCCGTTGTCTGCCAAGGCACCCAGCAATAACCCCGCCTCATCGTCAATGATGCTGTTTGAATCGATGACATCGTTGGCAACGGTGGATAAGAAAAGGTCACTAGAGAGGTTATTTCCCGATACAATTGAATTGGCGACGTTCAAATTCCCGGCCCAAACGGCCAGTCCGCTACCTGCATTGGATGAGTTGTCAGTGATCGTTGCATTGGCCACGTTCAGTGTTCCGCCGTTTTGCCGGATACCTCCCCCTGACTCACCTGGTTGATTTGCTTCATTTCCAGAAATGGTTGTATTGGTAAAGGTATGTGTTCCATCTTCTACTAGAATTCCGCCACCGCTGCCGAAGGTTCGGTTGCCCGATATCGTAACGTTTTGCAGCGTCGACGTTTGGGAGCTTAATGCCAGACCACCTCCATCGACGGTCGCAATATTTCTACGAAGTGAGGAATTAACCAGCATCAGATTTCCAAACGATTGAATCGCACCGCCGGTTGACCCGACGTTATCAACGAAGTGCACGTTTTCGGCGATTGCCGCCGCGTTACTGTTGACCAACAATGCGCCGCCTCCGGTAATGTCTGGAGTTGTTCCATTGGAAAGGGTCACATTCCGCAATGTGATCGTATCAGTTTGGATTTCAAAGATTCGATCGCTCAACCCGATGGCATCAATGGTCGTGCTACCGTCGGCAGCGCCGATGATTTTTATGTCCGAAAAAACATCCAAATCGCCAGTACTATTTGAATTTCCGATGATGGTAAGATCGTAGGTACCTGGCCCAAGCAAAATTGTGTCCGACCGCCCATTATCATTGGCCAGAATGACAGCTTCGCGTAAGGACAACACGCCGTCGTTGGCGTCCACGACGTCGGCTTGCGTTGTTACCGTGAAGGTCTCTAGAGTGCGGTACCAGTTTTGCTGCGCGTCGATGGAAAATACAACCTCCGATTCGATCGCACCCACGACATACTCAAGTTCCCAATCACCACCGAGATCCGCATGTCCGGTCAGATCATCACTGGCGGCGACGTCTGATCCGGTCAGGGCGCTGATCGAATCAACCAACTCTTTGCCATCTTCGGTGGCGGCAAGGTCGCATCCATAAATCAACAGATCGGCGTCTGATGCCAGCGCCGAATTCCATTTTGCAATGTCTCCAGCATATTGCGAAAGTGTATCGGAATTTAGCACTGTCGCCCCAAGCTGCACGCTGCCATTGGAACCATGAGACACAATATGCACCGATTCGATACCACTGAACTGGGATAGAACTGCGCTAATCTGTTCAATTCCATCGCGATCAGAATCCAGCAGAACGACCTCAACACCTGACAAAGTTTCCTGAGAAAAATCGTCGACCAACTGCTCAAGGTCATCAACGGCGCTGTCAATAAAAACGATACTGGTGACGTCGCGCGCGGCGTTTTGATTAGCATCGGTAGAATCGGCAGCAACATTGGCTTGATCCGACGAAGGCGGCATTTCCGGCTCGGCAGCAACCGCGATGGGGGAGGCGCTGAGCATGATGCGCTCCTCAAGGACGTCGACCTCGGGAGCCTCATCACGCTGAAAGTCTGTCTTGAAAGCGTTCGAAACGAAAGCACTAAGTTCCGCGCTTTTGAGCAGTGAGTGAGTTATTAAATGTTTCAGATTCACGGGTTCGCCGTTGGATAAGCCAATAAGTTTTTTATGAGAAAACACTTCCTTCAGATCCAATGCCGATTCGAAAGAAGCCAATTGAAAAGCGCATATTTTCCCTATTTAACCGGTCTGAAAGGTTAGCTCTTGGAATGAGTCGTGCAGACCAAATAAAGATTTACCGATAGGCGAACTGAATTGCCTATTCTGATTGTGCCAAATTTATCGGTTGTTCGATCT
>CAKZVF010000016.1 GCA_937921995.1 uncultured Pirellulaceae bacterium | reverse complement strand
CCGTGTGCAACGTATTGTTATCCGGCGTTGGGGTCTAGAGTTCGGTATACGATCTCAAGGTACTGCCCGGCTTCGTTAAAACAAACAATCTGGTGTGTAAAATTAGTCTTGTCATCTATGTCATTTGTTGCTGCAAGTTTTTCGATCAAGGTGGAGTTGGTTACGACATAGGATTGATCGTCGACCAAGTTCCGTGGGTCAGCGTCGATTGATGCAAGAGCAAAATGTGCGACATCATCGTAACGCAAGTGACGACGGATCGCCATGTAGTCAACAAACACGAGGTTGAGCACGCCTTGGAAGTAGGATATTCGCGGATGTTCCTCGGTATCAGCAATCGGATACGGAAAAGAGCAGAACTGTAAGTCATCCATCACGTATTACTTTTGTTTCGAATTTGCATCTTGGCAATCAAGATCGCTTGCCATCAGGATGGTTGAGCCGGATAACAATCTAATTATCGACGTTAAGTCGTCGGTCAACACGGTGTTTCCGGACTTATCGCCTCAGTTTTCTTCATTATGGCAGGGTCTGGCTTGCGATGCAAGAAAAAAATGTTTGACAGGCAGCATCTTTATGGTGTATACAAATGACCACTGCAGGGCCGCAGTGGTTTTCGCAGTGTTTCAACGACCGAATTGAGGAGAATCTGCGATGGCGATGGCGACTGCGACGGCCCAAGGGACCCGGTTTCAATCCAAAAGCAACAACAAACGCTCTGATTTTGACTCAAAAAAACGTGAAGCGGAAAAATGGGCGGAGATTTGGTTCACTAAATTATGCCAGTTCCACAAACTGCCGCGCGACTGCCAGTGGCAGTTTAACTCCGACCATGTCATTCAGTTTTTACAAGCCAAGGTCAAAGATGGATTTCCCGCGTGGAAGCGTCGTAAAATTGTTGAAAATCTGGTCAGTTTTCAACGCAAAGCAAACACCCCAAACCCCGCAGAGCTCCGATTCATCATTTCGAAACTGAAGCAGATTGAGTCTCAAGATAAGCGGCGATCTTCGGACGAAGACGCTAAACGTGGCAAGCGGTACACCGCAGTAGTGAACGCGCAGGACGATTCGGATCTTACCGAGGAGGAAATTGTCGGCAAAATCAACCCGCGCGAACCAGATACGATTCAACAGCTGCGACGGAAACTGCGATTGGTGGGACACGCTTATAATACGGAGCTGGCGTACGTGAAGTGGGTGAGGCGGTTTTTGAAATCGCGTGGAGTTGTGTCGCTGGAAGATTGCCAAAATGTTTCGCGGAAGGATGTCGAAGCGTTTTTGACAGACCTGGTGGTGGATGGGAATGTGGCTCCGTCGACGCAGGATCAGGCTTTTTACGCGATTCAGTTTCTGTTTGACCATGTTTTGGAGAAAGACATCGGGAAGGTGGACGCGCTGCGCAGTAAGAAGGCAAAATTGATCCCAACGGTGATGAGCAAGGAGGAAGTCTCCGGCGTGCTGGCAGAGATGGACGGTCTGTATCTGGTGATCGCTCAGCTATTGTACGGCTGCGGACTGCGGATCAGCGAGGCTTTGCGGTTGCGGGTGAAGGATTTTGATTTTGACCAAAGACAGATCACGGTGTTCTGCAGCAAGGGCAAAAAAAGCCGACTGGTTCCCTTGCCGGAATTGTTGGTCGAACCGTTGAAGCGGTTGATCGGGCGTCGGCGTACGCTGCATGAGCATGATGTGGATCAGGGGATAGCGTCGGTGTGGTTACCCCATGCGCTGCAGCGTAAACTGCCCAAGGCTGCTGGAGAGTTTCGATGGCAATTTCTGTTTGCATCAGCGCGGTTTTCAAAGGATCCCCAAACGGGGCGCCTCCACCGCCATCACTTGCATCGTGATTCGTTCACTCGGGCTCTGCGGCGGGCGGCTGACCGGTCAGGAATTTTGAAGTACATCACGGCTCATACGTTTCGTCATTCTTTTGCGACGCATTTACTCCAGGCCAAGGAGGACCTGCGTACGATTCAGGAGTTGTTGGGGCATGCGGATATTTCAACGACCGCGATTTACACCCATGTGCTGATCGACAAAGACGCGCCGGTGATCAGTCCGTTGGATCGGTTGACCGTCGCCGCGTGAGATTTTTTTCATCGGGGGGCTCGGTTGAAATCTGTGATGCTGAGATGTTTTTGAATCGGAGCTGGGGATTAGCAGCCGTTTGTGCGGCAGCCGAGTTCGATGATGGTTTGTCCGCGGCTAGCGCCGCGTTTGTTAAATCAATTTGAGTATCAAAACAATACCAGCCCGATGCGCCAGTTTTGAAGTTGCACACCTGAGATTAAATTTCGCATTCTATTCGATGAAACGCTCGCAAATTTAAAATCGCGCAGCGTTTCAATACGAACCCGACGCGCGAGCGAGGGATGGTGAATTCGCGGAAATATCCACTCGCTTGCGCGTCGGGCTGGTAATAGTGAAAATTCAAAACGCGGCAGCGCGGGATTTTAGCGGATGATATCCCTCGTTTGCGCGTCGGGCTGGTATCAAATTCGATTTATAAAACGGCAGGTCCGGTGGCTGATGCTACCGGCAGGGCAAGCTCGAAAAAAATGAACCACAGAGGGCACAGAGAACACAGAGACGGTGAACGAAGACACTCTTTGTGCTTTGTTAACTCTGTGGTTTTAATCCGAAGCTGACGCAATTTTGGGTTGGGGTTGTTCAGGTGTTTGTGTCGCCGGTTAGGCTGGGTGGATGGGAGGTCGCAGGTCCGGCCTCCGGTGCCACCGGCAGGCCATGTGCCGTCCTCTGGACTTTAAGTGGGGCTTTGAGTTGCGCCTTTTTACGCCAGCTACGATCTACGTATTGGCGGGCTGCATTCTTTGTCGTTTTTGCACATCTAAATGCTTGGCAAGCATTCAAGAATGCCTAGTATCTATGCGGGCGTTCGCGGCGGGCGTGAAATCCCGTCCTAATGTCGAATTGACAATTCATATACCCCCTTTGGTTGCGATTGAAGAATGAAATCATTTCCAGTTTCCACGTTTGTGCATTGCCTGTTTGTGCTCTCGACAACGATTTTTGCGGAGACTGGTTCGGCTGACGAACGCCCTAATGTCATCGTCTTGATGCCCGATGATGTCAGTCACAAGGTGTTCACTTACTACAACCCGGATTCGACTTCTCAAACGCCCAACATCGACGGGCTGGCTCGGACCAGTGTTCGGCTGACTGATTTTCATGTTTCGCCGAGCTGTGCCCCGACGCGCGCGGCGGCGCTGACGGGGCGTTCGAATAGTGTTTCGGGAATTTGGCACACGATCGCTGGAAGGAGTTTGCTGCGCAACGACGAGATCACGATGGCGGATGTGTTCAAGCACAACGGTTATGCGACGGGCATGGTGGGTAAGTGGCATTTGGGCGACAACTATCCCTTTCGCCCCAAGGATCGAGGGTTTGAGTACGTCGCGTGGACCAAAGGCGGCGGCCTGGGGCAGCAACCGGACTACTGGGGCAACATGAACCACGTCGCCCACTATTGGGTCAACGACCAATTGATAGAAATGACCGACGAAGACGATGGGCTCGAAGGCGCCTTTGTCACCAACACGATGTTTAACCGCGCGTTCGAGTTCATGCAGCAAAGCAAGTCTAACAGGAAACCGTTTTTTCTGTACTTGCCAACCGCCGCCGCTCATAGCCCTTGGCCCAAAGCCCCCGGCGACGCGCGTAGCGGGTTGAACGCGAAACCGGCAACGGTGGAGAACATCGACAAAAATGTGGGAAGACTGCTGAGCTTCTTGAATGACCAGACGTTGGCGGAAAATACGATCCTGATTTTCTTCACCGACAATGGAAGTGGCGAGTTCATTTACCGAGGCGGCAAAATTTCTTACTACGATGGCGGCACGCGCGTGCCCAGCTACGTCCGTTGGCCCGCGGGAGGTTTGGGCGGCGATGGCAAGGGCCGTGACGTGGCGACACTGACTTCTCACATTGATTGGCTGCCGACGTTGATGGACATGATTGGTCTGCAAGACGTCTCCGATCGGCCGGAGAAGCTGAATTTCCACGGCCAGAGTTTTAAATCGTTTCTTGATGACGACCCAAGCAACGATTCCGGTGCCGCGTTTAAGAATCGCAAGATCACCATTTGCAATATGCGGAAAGACAACTTTCAAAAGTATCATCAGTTCTCTGTAAAGAAAGACCAATGGGAAGGCGAAACGATCACGCACAAGTGGCGACTGACGCGCAAGGATGCCAAATCGAAATGGGAGCTGTGGGATGTTCTGGCGGACAGGGCTCAGGAGAAGAACCTGATCGAACAGCCGGGCAACGAAGCGATCATCGAAGAACTTAAACAGGCTTACGAAGATTGGTACCAATTAGTCGCCGATCGCGCTGGTGAGTATCCTCGGATCGTGTTGGGGCACCCCGCCGAACCGGAAACGCAGCTCAACAGCCACGATTTTCACAACCAAGAGTTATGGAATCACAAAATTGTTGCCGAAGGTAAGACCGGCAGTGGATTCTTGGCCGTTGAGTTCGCAAAATCGGGCGATTACTCTTTTGATCTGCGGCGTTGGCCGAAGGAGGTCGCGGATCAGTCGACGCTGACCACGGCTCCAGACGGAAAAGTTTTCGACGGCAAGGGCGTCCCGACGGCGATTGATGTTGCCAGTGCGCGGATCAAGATCTGGAACGGAGACGATGTCTATTTCGATCAACGCAAAGACGCCAATAGCGATGCCGATGGTGTCCCCTTTGTTGTCCAAGACCTGCCCGCGGGACCGGCGTTTGTGCAAACTTGGTTCTACGATTCCGATGGCGAACCCAATGGTGCCGTTTATTACAACTACGCCAAACCAGTCGCCAGTGGCGGGCAGTGATAGTATCGCGCGTTAACCGGTTGAAAACGCGGCGACCGTCTGAGGTAGTGGATGAAGCCACGAATGCTGCAGCTCCTTTAAACGTCCCACGAACTCTTCTGCCACGTCATAATAACTCTTACACCTCATTCAAAGTCCCTCAAACGCACAGGACTCGTCGCCTCATCCACTATCCTGAGGTCAACACCTAACGTTGCACTGGGGACTTCGATAGAGTTAGAATCCCGTAACCGAAGCTATCCATTTTTAAAACGAAACGCCAAAACATGATTGGTCAACCCGCTGTTCCTTTTGAGCTGTCCGACGACCAAGGCAACGTTCACCGACTTCAGGACAGCCGCGGCCGTTGGCTGGTGCTGTTGTTCCACCGGCATCTCGGCTGACCGCCGTGCCGTCGTCATCTTACGCAGTTGCGTGAGTTCGAATCGGAACTGGCCACGCATGCCGATGTCAAAGTCGTAACATTTGATAGCGCGGAAATGGCTCGCGCGTACCGCAGCAAATTTGATCTGGATTGGCCGTTGTTGCTGGATCCGGATTTTGAACTTTATCAAAAGTATACGATGGACAAAGGCGATTGGTGGTCCTTGGCCAGCCCCCACCGCATCGGACGTTATGTGGCTGACATTTTCAGCGGCAGCATTCCCGGTAAAAAGGGCAAAGACCTCCGGCAGATGGGCGGGGACATCGTGATCGACCCTCAAAGCATCATCCGGTTGTTTCACCCCAGCCAAAATCCTCATGACCGGCCCTCCGCCAAAGAGATCGTCGAACTGGTTTCCCAAACGCGCTGAAGCAGCTTCATGAACTTTCTCTCAAGATTCATCATTGCGTTCGCCCTAGTTTGGATGGCTGACAGCGGCGCAAGATCGTTTGCCGACGACGTGGAGATCAACGAGACGACCACCAACGGTTTTCTCCATCCGGGTATCGGTTTGACCCAGAAGATGTTGGACATCGCGCGGGATTTAAGTCGCGCGTTTTTAGTGCTGAAAGCACGGTATGTAGTAGCCATGGACGCAAGTCCATGGATCGGGCCGGCGGCGATCACTGTGAGTGCTGAAGGCACGGCATGCTTTTGGTGCCTAGTCCTTAAATAAGTGATCCGCGAAGCGGTTTTACCGCTTAGATTCGCGCGCATGGCGAAGGGTTCGGCGAGGCCGACGTTTTCGTTTCGAATTTTTGATTTCTCAAGTTTGATTGGTTTCTCTTTTGGCGTTTACTCGACAGCGCGCTCGACTCTGGTGGTCGAGCTCTTTTGGCGATCCGTTTCGGGTGTCGCCGCGCTACCAGCTACAGGTTGAGCACGCGTGAGAGCCGAAAGAACGCCGGAAGGAACTCATTCCAGCTCAGCACTCTCAGAATCCGCTGCCTCGATTTCCTCACGACTTGAACTGGGATGCGAATCAAGCCGTTCACAAACGTCTTGAACTCCATTCGTAGAATCGTATCACGTTCCACTTGTTGTTGCTGCTTCCAACGCCCGACCGCAGGGATCTGTAAAGCAGCCCACGCCTTGAGGGTCCAGGCAAGGGAAGTCATTAGCATATAAGCCCAATTGCTCGTCAGGTTGTCCACCGGAGCGTGCAAGGCGCGTTGGGCCGCCAGCTGAGCGATCAGGTTCTCCTGGTTGCAGCGATCATTGCAGCCAAACACGATGCGAGCCGCTGATCTCTGGCGATCATTGGTGATGTAAAAGAAGTAGCGGATCTCATCAAACAAACGTTCTTCTCCTTTTTCCTTGGTGATGTTTTTGCGAACCACCACCATCCGGTATCCCCTCTTGCAACGGGCTGGCCGATAGTCAAATTCGGCTACTTGTTCGCTCTGAAGTTTCAGATTCACAAAGCCACGTTCTTTAACGACCTGTTCTTTAATGTTCAACGGTTTGGATCGAGCCGCACCTTTGCGTTTGTAAGGCGCAGGTCGTTGAAGCGCTTTCCATGCTGATTCGTCGAGGTTTTCCGCCAGTTCGACCAGATTCCCAGCCGCCATGTAGCCGAACTGGAACTTCACACCTTCGCCATCCCAGCCGTCGAGGTACTCCGTTTGCGAGAAAGCCGTGTCGCCTCGCAAGCGGATATTTCTAAAACCTCCGCGACGACAAACTTCGATCGCTTGATCGGTATAGCCAGCGGCTCCTTCTTCGCTGGGACGATTGCCGCTACGATTGTACAGCCGCAACACTTCACCCGTATTGGCCAAGCTCACCAACAGGCAGTACATGGCCATCAACATGCTGGAAGCCCCAATATTGGCAGGTATCTTGGCATTCTTTCTCAAGTATTTCATCTTTAGAGATGAGGTCACGGACACTGGTGGGTATCTATTCCGTCTCAATGAGAAC
>CAKZVF010000015.1 GCA_937921995.1 uncultured Pirellulaceae bacterium | reverse complement strand
GTTGACGAAGCTAAGTCGGACGCTGCTGAGGATGCGGCGACTTCCTCCGACGGCGAAAATGATCAACCCAAGAAGAAAAAGAAACGCAAGCGGAAAAAGAAAGCTGCCGCTGAGCCCACCAGTTGAACCGATTCAAGGGACTTAGGATGGGCACTCTTGCCCGTCCAAAAGTTAGCCAAAGCTAAGACCAAACCCGCAACGCGCTAACCGAAGGTGGATTGATTTGCAATTGATTGTATAATGGAACCGAGGTCGGCACCACGTCGTAGGTGTGCCCGGAGGGCCTTTGCGTAAATACCATGTTGTGTGACTCGGCGATGCCGGGTGGAGGGTTGCCATGAATATACAGCTCAGCCCCGACACGATTCAATTCGTTGAAGGATTGGTTGCGTCAGGACAGTTCGAGTCCGCGGAGGACGCCATTGCCGCTGGCGTGCAGTTGTTGAAAAACCAACAACAGTTGCGTGCGGAAATCCAGAAGGGGATTGATGATGCCGATGCAGGCCGCGTATTTGACGGCGAAGAAGTTTTTGCAGAGTTACGAGAGAAGGCCAGAAAGCTGACGGAGTCAGCAGATTAATGGCGAATCTGAGAATCGTTGCATCTGCACGACAGGATCTAGCAGACATTTTCGATTTCATTGCCCGCGACAAGCCCATCGCTGCCAAAAATTGGGTTCGCAAGATTGAGGAGAAATGCGTTAAGGAGAAATGCGAACTGATCGCGACAACGCCAGGATTTGGGCAAGCACGTCCAGAGTTTGGCGGTGAAATTCGTAGCAGTACGCTTGGACGTTACATTATTTTCTATCGACCAATCGCAGGCGGTGTTGAAGTTCTGCGCGTCATTCCCGGTGGCCGTGATATAAGCTCACTCTAGGGGGGCCACAAAACAACGTGATAAACGACAGACAGGCACATCTCAGGCATTTGACCCGGGCACTAGCCGCTTATCGTGATGCTTCGGTGGACAATACCACCAAGTCTGACCTTCGAGATAAAAACAACATCGAAATCGAGTAGCAGCCAAACAGGGCTCCGGTAAACAAGCAGTCGCCGGCGATCGTATACTTGAAGAACGGCACTGCGTTGGCGTAGCAGGCAATTAATCCTTCGGTGGTCTGAGGGTACCAGAGGCCACACGCCCAAACGGCGAAATTCGTGACGACGAAAAATAGGCACGACATCATCAGCGCCGACGCTGCCGTTTTGACCGCGCATGATTTTGTCATCTGTCGATGGCCGTTTTGTCCAATGAAGTAGCGTCCAACAAAACAACCGACCAACAGGCTCCCGTAAACGCTCAGCGCGATCGGCCAGTGATAGGATCCAATTTGCCAGTCACTGATCAACAGCGCCAGCGCGATGGTCAACAGCGCCATCCAAGTTCGGCGAAAAAAGAAACCACTGAACAGCGCGATCGCGGCGATCGGTTTGAAGTTGGGAATATCGGCGATCAGCAAACGGCTGCTCAATCCGAGAACAACCAAACCGATCAACATTAGCCAAGGCAATAGGTTTCCGCAGCAACGAGAGTTCAAGGAAGGCTTGATTTTAGATGAAGTCATGATTCGCAATATCTTGTTTTAAACGGGGCGACTCGGGTCGCCAGAACCGACGTATCTTATCTGCGCTCGAAACTCTTCGGAAGCCAGAATTTGCCCAATTGCTTCGGGCGACCGCAAACTGTGGAAAATCCCGTTGTACCGTTAAGAGACTCCCGGCGATGCACCCGAGAGATTGGCGATGGGGTAGGCCGGACCGAGCCGACCGAAACGTAAAAAAACGGGCTTCTACTTGTTCAGGTGCCGGTAATAAAGAGCATAGCCACCGCAAAAAATGAGGTCGGCGCTGTTCCGGCATTGTGGATGTTTGCGTATTGCGGATGTTTGCTTATGGGCTTCGTGGAGATTTTCCCTATCCGATCGTTTACTTCAATGGTTTGCCGCAACTTCAATTTGCCGCAACTTCAGTTTGCCGCGACTTCACCTGTCACTTGGTACGGCCCATTTGACCAACTGAGGGTGAGTTGCGGACTTCGGGGAAATAGATCACCGAAGTGGCAAAGGAGTTCTGCGTGCTTGCGTCAAAATAAAATTCAAACCTTTAGTTCTCGTCAAGACGAGACTTTCGACCGTCTCACAGATCCAAAATCACTTTCAATTCATTGCCGCTGCTTGACGCTAAGTTTCGGCGCTCATAAAACGTCAAGTAGCAAACGTTTCCCGATGTTGTTTGCTCGCTCGAAAAAAAAATCCAAAATCCTACTGAAAGAACTTTTCATGCTTTCTCGTTTCAGCGGCTTAAACCTTCGTAGCAGATCCACCTCACGCAAAGCGTCTCAATCTCGACAACGTAAGCGACCTACCCCCCCAGTCTAACATTTCAGAAGCTTGAAGATCGCAAGATGTTGGCGGCTGTGAACTTTAACGCGAGCACGGGTGCGCTGACTGTCGTAGGCAACGCCATCGCGGATACGATTTCACTGACCAATAGCGCGGACCACCAAAGTTTCACCGTCGACATTAATAACAACGCCAGCCTTCAGCAAACGTTCAACTATAGCGATGTAACCAGCGTGAGAGTACTTGCCGGCGATGGGGATGACCTCGTTTACAACACATTGCTGATCGAAACAGAGATATTCGGGCAAAACGGAAACGATCGTTTGGAGGGTGGATGGGCTAACGACCGCGTCATTGGTGGCAATGGTAGTGATATTCTCGTCGGAAAAAACGGTGACGACATTC
>CAKZVF010000014.1 GCA_937921995.1 uncultured Pirellulaceae bacterium | reverse complement strand
CAAAACGAGGGAGTCATTAGCGTTGTCTCGAACGATTCTGCCTTTCTGCTTGGTGATTGCAACCAGGACGGAGTGGTTGACTTCTTGGATATTGCGGGTTTCATTTCGAGTTTGACTTCCATCAACATCGTGAATGAGGCCGATATCAATCAAGACGGCTTTGTGAACTTTTTGGACATCGCGCCGTTTATTGGAGTCTTGAGTAGTAGCTAGTGGTCTGCCGCCACTCAATTTTGAATTGTATTTGACGCCACAGAGTTTTCGCCTTCAAGGATTTTTGAAATGCTTATTCTGACTTCGCTTTTGCATCGCCCAAATGTGCAAATCATTCTGTGCGCAACGGTTCTTTCCTTGTGTACCTTGGCCTCGGTCAAGGCTCAGACTTCCGTGACCGCCAACAGCCTGGCGGAACTGCGGAACTTTGGGGTGACCGTGAACAATACCATCGTCACGCTCAGCGCGAACCACGGCGATCCTCACCCGGTAACCGGCGTCACTACTCCCGGCGAGTATTGGCTCGACGGCGACCATATCGCCAACCCGACCAACTCCGAACCCATCTTTATGGAGTTGAGCGGCACCGGCAACACCTATGACCTATCAGGCGCAACGATCAATGTTGACACTCGCAAGCTCGATGGCTTCGGTCGAAACCTCGGTCACAGCAGTGCGGTTAGGGTGATCCTGATCACCGGTTCCAACAATACAGTGGAAGGAATCAATCTGATCGGGCAGGACATTGCTTTGGACACCGACCCTAACAAACAGCGCTATGCGGATTGGTCGACCCGATACGTCGACATGAACGGCGACGACAACATGGTCGATGGTGCCTACGTCGTGACGCGCGGGTCGCGCACAGACGCCTACGGGTTGGGCGACGCGTTTGGCAAAGGTGCAGCGGGAGGCATCACGCCTTTCCTTAGTCACCGCAAGGCATCCGCGTTCCGGGTCGGTGAAGCTACCAACGCGGTCGTCAATGACATACACTTAGAGGTCAACACTTTCGGGCATGGCTTCTTCGTACAGAATTCCACGAATACGACATTGACCAACAGCACGGTCACAGGAGAGCTTTTCTCTTCACAGGGCGTTATCGATCATCCGCTCTACCAGCAACACGGTCACACCTACCACCAGAACGAAATTCCGCTCAAGATAATTTCTGGTGCAGAGGGCGGCGTGCGGATGTATACCGGATCGTCTGGGCTGACCGTAGACAATGTCGTGGTCACCAATATGCGTACAGGATTCGCCACGTCTCTTGGGGGCGGCATCAAAACGCTTAACAATGTCGAGGCCTACGGCACCGAAAGCGGTTTTGACCTCGGGAACGATACGACCATTACCAACGCCAAGGCGGACGGCGTCAACGGCCCGATTGTGGGCGTAGATCGAGACATTCGCCGTAATGCTTCGATCGAGGTCGAGCTTGTCGGAAATCAGCCTTTCAACCATGATTACGCACTGATCCACGTTAACGGCAATGACATGAACGTCACCGTCACCAGCAACCGCCCGGCCGCAGACTTCGACAACATCAGCGTGTTCCGATCCGCTCAGTTCTACTACGACAACTGGCGTGAAACAAACAACACGACGACCTTCGACGTACCCGGCTATGACCACTTCAATTCGGTTCTGATTAACGACACCAACGCATTTCTGGTGCTTGGCGAACAGGCTGAAGGCAACGTCGGTCGCTCTCAGGGCGGGGTAATCAGTAACGGCAAGGAAAACTATTACGACGGCGTCACGTTTGTCTTAACCGGATCTAGGCTGGAAGTCGTCCACGCCAAAGGTTTGGGCAACAGTGGGACAGAAACCGGTGCCGAGTTTTCCGGCAACGACATCGTCTACACCGGCACCGCCACGGCGCAGACCATTGATGACAACGCCTCGATCGTTGAGGATGGCGCTACCCTCGAAATCAACCCCGGTATCAGCCTCACCAACCAGAAACTCACGATCACCGGCGACGGCGTCGACGGCAACGGCGCGTTGTACTCCGAGGGCCAGACCGGCACCGGCACCCGCTTCGGCAGCTCCAACAACAACGACCAGAGCACGATCTTTCTCAGCGGCGACGCCTCGATTGGCGTGGGCATCGCCGGCAACCAGATGCTGGTCGGCAGAATTCAGGGCACCGGTAATCTCACCAAGCTTGGCGTGGGGCGGCTGGTCATGGGCAAGTCCAGCAACTACGACGGTAACCTCACTATCGCCCAGGGCGACGTCACCGCCCGCTCCGGCGTCGTCCACAATGACCTCACCGTCAGCGCCGGGACCTCGATCGCCGCCATCGGTAGTAACGCCTTCAACACCACCGGCGACGTTGACCTCGATGGCACGCTCGATCTCAACGCCCGATCCGACAGCAATACCCTCAACGGCACGATCGGCCGGCTCAACGGCAGCGGCCGCGTCACGGTGTCAAATGCGAACGCCGGTTCCCAAGGCACGTTGACGCTCGGCGGCAACGGCGACGACGGGCTCTTTACTGGCGAGATCGATGGCTTGATGAGCCTTGCGAAGTCTGGCTTGAACAATCAGGTGCTTTCTGGTGTTCTGTTTCATACGGGGACAACCACCGTTAACGAAGGTGGTTTGTTCATCGATGGAACTCACATTGGCGGAGGTGACTACTTAGTCTTTGATGGAACCCTCGGTGGCGAAGGCACGACCGATAGCGCCTTGACCGTCCACAACGGTGGAATCATAGAGCTGGGAAACACAACAGGGAGTTTTTCTGCGGACAGCGCTGATTTTAAGAATGGCTCTCTTCTGAACGTCGATATTGATTCAGTGGTTGATTTCGACCAACTGCTACTCAGTGGAGGGTTGACCATCGATTCAGGAGCCACGCTTAACATCAATATCCAGGATGGATTCTCTCCGATGGTTGGAGATGAATTCAATATCTTGGATTTTGGTTCATCAACAGGAATGTTTGGAACGATTTCGACTTCGCCATCGGGTTCTAGTATTGAATGGGATTTCAGTCGGTTTCAGAACGAGGGAGTCATTCGCGTTGCCTCGGTCGATTCCAATCTTCTGCTTGGTGATTGCAATCAGGACGGAGTTGTCAACTTTCTGGACATCGCGCAGTTCATTTCAAGCTTGACTACCGGCACTGTCTTGGCTGAGTCCGATATCAATCAAGACGGCCTTGTGAACTTTTTGGACATTGCGCCGTTTATTCTAATCTTGAGCAGTAACTAGTGGTCCACGTTGCTCAATTTTGCCATGGAGGGTTAAAACGCAAGATACAAGTATCACATGATTACGTTCCATATTGGCAAACGAGTGCTAACCTTGGCTTTTTCGATGCTATTACTCTCTGCAGCGGTTTTACAACCGCTCCTAGAATCGCTGGGTGGACACGCTGTTGGGTATTTCGTGGGAAGGCTTGGAAATATTAGGCTTTTTACCGGTCCCCTTAAATTTTTAGTTTTTTAAACCAAAATTGTGAATCATCCATCTAAACTCTAAATCCTATTTTTGGCCGCTTTCGTTAGTGGCTGAATCTTGCACCTTTGAAAGAAGAGAAAAGAAATGAAATTTACGAAAAAACTAACTGCTGTTTTTGCTATGGCTTCGGTGATCGCATTTGGCGGAGTTGCCAATGCTGATACTTGGACCGGCGCTGGCGGTGACGGCAAGTGGGAAACCGCAGCGAATTGGCTCGCGGGCGTCGTTCCTTTGAACGGCGATTCGGGCAACACCTTTATCAACGATGGCGACGTGCTTTTCGATGCGGACACGTGGAATGCTCTTCAAGCCGCCGGAAACGTTCAAAGTGCCACGCAATACCGTGTGGTTCGTTTTATTCTCAATGAGAGTACTAGCATTCCGATCGGTACAGGCTCAATCACTTTCGACCATGGTGATGGGAATGAAGTCCTCCAGACAAACAGTACGTCGGCTATCATCGGTAGCCGTACCGGTCAGACGACCGTAAACATGCTTAGCGGAACGGTCAACACTGGTTCGAGCACTACTTTCGGTGGCCGGGACGGAGTAGGAATTCTCAACTTGTCAGGTGGCTCATTTATCGTTGGACGCGGCAACCTTGTCTTGGGTAACGCCAATGGAGCTGGAGTGGGTACTGCCAACATCACCGGAGGCGTTTTCCTCACTCGTGGAGGCGCTATTATCAACGCCGGCTCAACCTTTGCCGTTGTTGGGACAGGTTCAAGCCAGGTTGGGATTGGATCTCAAGGCACCGTTGATGGCTTTTGGACTCAATCAGGTACCTTGAGTGCTCAAGTTGATTCTGCGACCGGTATCACTCCGATCTTCGTGGACGACATCGACGAAGACGGCGGCGTTACAGGGACTTTTGAAGCCGGTTCGATCCTTGATCTGAGCTTCGTCAACTCGCCACCGGCTGCGACCACAACCTATACCCTTCTGGAACTAGAAGGTGCTGATATCGTCGACAATGGTCTGGCACTCTCGGCCACCACCGCCGCTGCTTGGAGCTTCGCTGTTGATAACTCAGGCCCCAACGGTCTGTTGACCGCGACCTATACAGCTTCGGGCACCGTGATCAAGGGAGATGTCAACCGAGACGGTGGCGTCACTTTCTTGGATATCAATCCATTCATCGGCGTTCTTTCTAGTGGAGGTTCTCAAGCCGAAGCGGATTGTGACTGTAATGGAGAAGTTGACTTCTTGGATATCCAAGCATTCATCAATCTCTTGTCCGGACAATAGAAGATTTCTTGTCCGATAGGGGCTCAAAAGGATGAATTCACTCGGCGCCTTTGATTGCGACGAGAAGCAGATTTTCTGAGTATTTCATCAAGCACGACAAGCCGATGTTTCCCGATCAATGTCGGGGAACAGCGGCTTTGTTCGTTTTGCTGGCTCAGTACGTGAAACCGTTGATTGACGATATGCTACGCGAAGACGTTGCTAGACATCAGGAGGTTTTCTACACAGCATTCTTGGCACGTTTTCAGCCGTTGCTAAACGCGAAAAGTTGAGCCTGAAACCCCCATAGTTGTTTGACTGGCTTACGCTGAATCTGAGCCAGTTAACGCGCTAGGTAACAGATATTCAATTACTGCCGATTTGAAGCGCGCAACACATTGCAGGAATTCGGCAATGGCCGGTTCTTGTCGCCCAACGGCCAAACTCTCAAGCACCCCGAGCAGGATTCGAAACATCGTTGAAAACGCTTGGGAAGGATGCCGTTTTGCAGATCGTGGGTGCAGAGGGTGGTGCAAACATTGTCGCCGATGACGGTTTGCAGACACTGATTGAGGTTTGGCCGACTTTGGATGACGACGTGAGAGCTGCCATATTGGAGATGGTCGGCTGAGGAAAAAGGGCGAGCATCATTTAACTAATTCAGATGAATAACCGGAGCGTTAGCCGGTTGCCGGAATACGAATCTGTCGGTGCGAGTTTACTACTCAATGTAAACGCCGCTAATTGCGAGATTGTATGTGCGGTCCTCTCTAGTTATCCCCGATTCAAGTACTTTAGGGAGATTCAGAGTACGATTTCTAAAGCCGCGTGGATCGCCTTCTTTGAGCCAGACCAATCCGGAGCAAGTCACTTTAACCTTTGTGCCAACATCTGCATCTGTAGTGTCTTCGTGAATTCTTTTCCCTGATGGTACTTTGGGGACGTCTTTCCTATCGCGCGGGAATAATTGAGCGATTTTGAGATCCTTATTGATCTCATATTGAGTGTATTTCGAAAGATGCAAATACCACTCCCCAACTTCTGCAATCGAGATTGTCACTTCATGATAACTCTGCCGATTGCGGAGTTTTGATTTAGAAATAGACACAATCTCCGCCGGAAAATCGAAGCTAAGGCTATATGACGACACTTTGCTCGCAAACTCTCGTGACTTCTGCTCGAATTTCACGCTTGTCCATTTTTCACTGCCTTTGTAGAGCTTCGTTCGAAACCGCTCTATTTCATCAACCGCTTTCGTAAAATCTTTGATCAGCTTTACTTTCCACCGAGGAGCGTCACCGTTAGCGACATCGGCTTCTGGGGCATCATTTCCACTTGCTCCAGCGGTAGTAGCATCTTTGCCGCCCGAGGTGTCTTCGGCGCTGGCTGCTGGAGCAAACATCACAATCAAGTCCTCGAGGGCCTGGCGGCTAAGTTGCTCTAGGGGAATCTCTGCCAGCTTTCCAGCTCGATTTGAAAACACAGCGTTTTCCTCAGATAGTCCTTCGAACTTTGCAGTGAATTTAAAGTCCCGACCGTCCTTCGTGTAATGCCAACGCTTGAAAGTGGTGTCTTGGGCAATAGCAGGAGATGCGGCCAAGAGACACCATACAGGCAACAGCAAGCCACTGATTTTAGATATGGATAACATTGATTCTTTTTAATTCCGAGGTTGGTCGCAGAAGAATCCGCTCAAGCACTCAACGGGGGCTCTTCTTTTTCAGGACAGACAGGAGCAGTAACGCAGGGGACGCACGGACGAAGGCAAAGCAGAAACTAAACGGGCACCCAATTCTTTCTTTGACATTCTTAACAAGGAATCGCGCGTGAATTGTTGCAAAACATTATACCACAAAACACATCGTTGCTTTTTGTTTTGAATTTCCGCCGGATGCATGACAACTCAATGTTTCGAAGCCGGGAAGTGTATAAGTGCGAGTTTATATCTCGATGCAAAACTTCAAAAAGTAAAAGCGTTTTAATCTCTACAATGGGGGTATAGGCTTCACGTTGCGTGCAGCCAGTTTCATCATTGCTATAGGAGAATTGGCAAATGCCCTCTTTTAGATCAAAAAAACAAACAGGCGGAGGTGCGTTGTCCCGTGCCGACGCTGCGAAGTACCTGGGGATTTCTACTCGTACACTCGATAACCTTTTGTCTGCCGGAGAACTTCAGCGGGTGAAAATTGGTCGCAAGACCGTTGTGCGTATCAATGACTTAGACAACTTCCTAGCACGAAAGGCGGTGTAGAAATAGTCGATTCGTTGGTTGCATTAAAAAGCCCACGCGCCGGTTAGAGCCAGCCGTGGGTGCAGCCACCGTATAGGTGAAACGATGACAGAAGCTAATATACCCGAAGAAGACAATTTTTCTATTCTTGGTAATAACTTACCTACTACGACATCCAAAGCCCCAAAAGTATCAATTCAACACTCAAAGTGTAGAAACATTCTTTGTCCGGATTGCGCTGCCGGCAGAGTGGTGAAAAGACGCTTCGAGCTTTACGAAGCAACTAGGAACTGGAAAGGCGCTGTATTGGTAGTCCTCACTGTTGACCCAAAAAAATTTGGTTCTCCAAAAGAAGCTTGGATATACCTGAAAGGAGGTCGGTTTAGCCGGTTCGCTAGGGAAATTAAGAAAGACTATTTCTATTTCTTAGAGTTCCACGAAAACGGTTGGCCGCATTGGAACCTAGTTGTCAATTCGAATTGGGCAAGAAAAATATCCCAACTGGCCCGAGAGCGCTGGAGGCATGGAAACGTATCGAATTGCAAATGCTTGTATAATCCACGAGTCAAAAAACGATGCATTAACTACGCCGTCAAAAATAGTTCTTGCATACCAGAATGGTTGTTGAAGCTCAAAAAGCAAACACGGCGATATGGATCGATGCAAGGCTTGATACCGAAGGATGAAGTTAAAAATCCAAGGCCTAATGTCAACCGGAAGGGTAAACGGAATACTACGGTAAATGAAAGATTGAACAAATGTGGTCAAGCGTACGACTTAATTGTCACACATGGTGGCAAGAAACAACACGTTTGCAAATTGTCCATAGAGCATGGTGAAGCATTTGAACAATTGGATGTTCATGAACAGTACGGTTTCCTCAAAGAACATGTTGGTAGTGCTGCTGCCGAAAGGTTAGAAAAGCTGAGCAAAAAGGTACTTCCAAAATGATTGTATTTTAAGTGGGTAATGCTTCCGCACCGAGTCCATAGGTAATGAAGCCCAATATATTCAGCTAGTTATATCGACGCAAAAAGTTAGGCATTGGTAGCAGCCAATTTGTGACGATGTAAGCAGCTGGGGGAGAACAAAGCGAGTGAACAGCCAGCGGTAGGTCTTTCTTTCAGAAGTGCCTAAGTGCGATAAGAAATGTTTGCTCCTCAGAGCGTTATAATGAAAGAAGTTCCTAATTGACTTTGCCAAGAGCATCGTCGAGAAGGGCAAGTAAAAGGTGGTCGCCGACCGTTGCGGGATCGACGACCGTGTCAATCAACCAATCTGGAGTCAATTAACAATGGCAAGTTTAAGTTATGAGGATCGTGGAGGCAAACGTAAGGCCCGAGTCTGGTTTGAAGTCTACGCCAAACGGAAGTCGATTCGACTGGGCGAAGTCAGCAAACGCGCCGCTGAGAACGTCCTGTCCCATGTCAGAGAGCTTGAGACGTGTTCTAAGCTCGCCGATTCGCCGGCAACACGTACACGGGATTGGCTGAATAAGATCGACGATGACGTCCATCAGAAGCTGGCCGATTCTGGTTTGATTAAAGTTCGGGAACGGAGAACCGTTTCTGAGTTCTTCAACCAGTGGGCCAAGTCTACGGACGTTAGCGATCGTTCACGACGTAACCGCCGAAATACAGTTACCAAGGTTATCGAAATATTTGGGGCTGATACCCTGCTCAATGACGTAACGCCTGAGATGGCTGATAAGTTCTTCGACACGATGAAAGAGCGTTACGCGCTGGCCCATGCGAACAAACTGGCCAAACGGACGCGCCAAGTATTCAACAAAGCGATTCGATTGAAGATTATTCACGAGAACCCTTTCGAAGATCTCCGCATCGGCGACGAAGTGAACAAAGCGCGGCAAGTGTTCGTTGATCAAAAGACCATTAACAAAGTCATCGACGAAGCCACCGACAACGAGTTTAAGCTGATCATCGCATTGGCCCGATACGGTGGCTTACGCATTCCCAGCGAAATCGTGGGGTTGAAGTGGGGGCACGTTAACTGGGAAGCGTCACGCATCGAGATCACCGACGTAAAACGGAAGCTGACGCGTATCATTCCGATCTTTGCAGAACTGAGGCCGTATTTGGATGCCTGTTGGGATGACGCCGGCGATGATGCCGTGTTTATTACCCCGAGCTACCGTTCAGCGGACGCAAACCTGAGGACGCGGCTATTGAGGACGATCAAACGCGCCGGCGTCACGCCATGGCCAAAGCTGTGGCAGAATCTGAGATCTTCTCGAGAAACCGAACTGGCCGACATTTACCCGATTCAGGTTGTGGTGGCGTGGATTGGAAACAGTGTTGCGGTGGCAAAGAAGCATTATCTGCAAGTCACCGACAATCACTTCCAGCAAGCCATCGGCGCGGGTGATGAATCGGCCGCGATGGGTGCAGAGGGTGGTGCAGAAAGCGCCGTGGGTGCAGATATGGTGCAGAGCCCGCAAGCATTAACAAGCGCAGAACCCGAGAAACAAAGAAGTCAAAGGACAGATAAAGCGCCTACGAGCTTCAAAACACCCCCGACCGACGCCCAACGCAACTTTTTTCCACACGGGAAAATACGTGCTTTCGCGATTGGAAAAGGGAAGGTTTCAGCTCAAAAGGGCTCAAAGACTAGGCTAGATATCACTCATTAAAACTGAAATGGATACTCCTAACGCCTTTGAAATTCGCTCTATGTTGCGAATTGCGATATTTCGTTCACCACGCTCGACCGACCCAAGGTAGGTGCGGTCGAGTCCGCATTTAGCGGCGAACTTCTCCTGTGAAAGCCCCATCTCTAGGCGAAGCTCACGGACTCGCGCCCCGAAGCGTTTCAGAATGTCGCGTCTTTTTGCCATTCATACATACTGATGTCTGGAGGCACATAAGGCTACGGACTATGCGCATCATTCAAAGGCATAGAAAAATTTACGAGGGATTGTTTGTGCTCGATGCCTCGAATTCGCTGGCCAATGGGGACAGGAAGCAGATCGACAGGATAATTCCGTTAGTGAGGTAGCCGACTGAGTTCAATGCCGAAACTAAATCCCAACTGTAGGTCCAAGTGAAGCAGCCAGCGAACACAATAAACAACTGGCTGGCAATTGAACCAATCAAGTAAAGCCACCTTCCCCAATTTCTATGCTGAAACAGCCCGACCCAACTGCCAATTCCCATGGGGAGAAGAACTAACATG
>CAKZVF010000013.1 GCA_937921995.1 uncultured Pirellulaceae bacterium | reverse complement strand
ATTCGGTCCATTGAACAGGAGGGGCAATCTGGTGACTGATAAATTTTCAGATGACCCCGCCGTCAATGACGAGTTCTTCGGTCAGTTTTCTCATCGGTCCTTGGACTTCGATGATCAGAACGGAGATGTCGTCGTTGCCAGCCGCATTCAATTGATGCGAAACGTGGCGGAACATCCGTTTGTGGGTGTGAGCAGCACCGATCAACGCACGGTCGTGCGCGACAGTATCGCTGGATGTATTGTTGGTTCCCCCAAGTTGGAGGATTTGCCGATCGTTGAATCCGATCAGCTTCGTGAAATCGAACGGCAGTTCTTGTTGGAACTTCAGGCCGTGATTGATTCATCATCGACAACGACGGGTCTGACGGAGCCATCGCCCCCAATCGACAATGATTCACCCGGCAATGCCCTCACTGCCGGCGAAGACTCAGAGGCACAGTCCACCTTCATCGAAGAAGAAATCGTTGATGGGATTCCGTTTGCAAAGGTTGATTATTCGCCTCCTGAAGAACCACCTCAAAGCATCGCGCGGCACATTCAATTAGAAGACCAATTAGAATCCGCTTTCTTTGAGCAACTCGAAGACGCGACGGCGCTCGCTGATTTCGATGCCCCGCCCTTAGGGGTTTGTGCCATTGAGCCCGGTGAAACCAATCAAGCCAGTGAAACCACGTCAGCCGAAGAAGACAGTCGTCCCTCCCATGAAATCAGTGTTACGATTAACGAGGAAGACCACCTCCGGCTTCAAGTGCTTGCCGCCGGATATCCTCTGCGATGGATGTGGGAACGAATTACGGAAATCGACGATCAGTTTGAACAGTCTCTGAATTACGCCTACAGTCCAAAATGGGGTTACTTGTCTGCGTCGCCGGCCAATGTTGGGACAGGGATGCGCGTTAGCGTGTTATTACATTTGCCAGCGCTGGCGACCTTGGGCAGGTTGGATGCCGCGTTCATGGCATTGATGCGGGAGGGTGTTGTCGGACGCGGCGTTTATGGTGAAGACGCGTGGGGCGATTTTTTCCGCATCGGTAACCAAGTGACGTTGGGGAAGTCAGAATCGAGTTTGATTAATCTTGTCAGCGCCGTTGTGCCGCCGCTGGTTCAGTACGAACGCGCGGCGCGGAAATTGTTGTTTCAACAGTACGCAGCTGAAATCAAATCTCAAACCGAAGACGCCAGCCGCGCGTTGAAGCTACAGGTTCAAAGGTCAGACGAAGAGTTGTTGTCGCTGATTTCCACCGTGCGTTTAGGAATCGCGTTGGGCATGGTTTCCGACGATCAAGCCGTTGCGGTTCATTCGAACTTCGAACTGACGCGGCTCAAACGCAAACTTGAAGTCGCCGTGAAGATGGAGCACTACGCTTCTGCGACGAAGTATCGCGATCAAATTCGTCAATTGGAGCAACGCCACTATGGTCATTGATGAATTGCACGATCGCTGCGGCGAATGGTTGCGGGGCAATGGTCCGCAGTCGGACATTGTGATGAGCAGCCGTATTCGATTGGCGCGAAATTTGGCTGATTTTCCATTCATGCGTCGCTGTAATGACATTGATCGCGCCAACATCGAATCGACGGTGCGTGAACGGTTAACCGGTTCGCCGGCGTTGAGTGGGCTGAACTTTTTCAATGTTGCCGACCTCAACACGCTCGATCGGCAATTGCTGGTCGAACGGCAGCTGATCAGCCGCGAACTTTCCAACGGCGAAGGCGCACGCGCTGTCGCGATTGATTCCAAAGAACAATTAAGTTTGATGGTCAACGAAGAAGATCATCTTCGGATCCAAGTCATGAAATCCGGTTTGGATCTGGACGCTGGTTGGGAGCAGATGAATCAAGTCGATGATGACATTGAATCGAGTCTCACTTACGCCTATTCACCAAAGCTGGGTTATTTAACGGCTTGCCCGACCAATGTGGGGACGGGAATGCGCGTCAGTGTTTTGGTGCATTTGCCGGCGCTTGTGATCACGCATCAAATCGAAAAAGTCTTTCGCAGCTTGCAGAAGATCAATTTGGTCGTCCGCGGTCTCTATGGCGAAGGGACTCAGGCGATGGGCGACTTTTATCAGATCAGCAACCAAATCACCTTGGGCAAAGACGAAGCGGCGATCATCGATCAAGTTTCCGATGTGATTCCGTTCGTGATCGATTACGAACGCAAGGCCCGGCAGTTTTTGCTGGATGAGAAACAGAACGATCTTTTTGATCGTGTCAGCCGCGCCTACGGCACGCTGCAAACGGCGCAGCAAATCAGCAGCGAAGAGACGATGTATCTATTGTCTCGTGTGCGAATGGGAGTGAATCTTGGGTTGATTGACAATCTGGAAATTCCCGCGATCAATCAATTATTTCTGCGCACCCAACCGGCGCACCTGCAAAAGATCCGCGACACGTCGATGGACACCGACCGCCGGAACGTAGAACGAGCGATCTATCTGCGCGAACAGCTCAAACGTGAAGAAAATTAGTTGTGGGGCACCGAGGTCTTCCTGGCGGGCGGCAAAATATTCCAAAGCGGTACAGGAGTCCCGCACTCCAAAACGCATTGCGAATTATTTGGAGTGCGGTAGCACGATACCGCTTTGGAATATTTTTTTGGCCTCGTCGACTACCCGCCGATTTTCAACAGTGCAATTTCCGCAACCATGCCGGGCCCGAACGCGATCACGACCGCGTGTTGGGGAGTCCTCGCTGGGTGGGCTGTTGCCATTGATTTCCTAAACTCCTCTAGGATAAAAAGAACCGTTGGCGAGGACATGTTGCCGCAGCGGCGGAGCACGTCCATCGAAACCGATAGTTGTTCGTCGCTCAAACGCAAACTGCTTTGAACGGCGCTAATGATCTTGGGGCCGCCGGGATGAACGGCCCAAAAATCAATGTCATCAAAGCTCAGGCCGCGCTGGTGCAGCCATTGCGATAGCCAATTCGATAGCGCTGCTTCGATGCGGTCGCCGATGTCACTGCCGAGTATCATCTCGAATCCGTGATCACCGATGTCCCAGCGTAACGACGCCCGAGAATCGTCGATCAATACCGAACCGGTGTCGATGATTTCCCAATCGGGAGAGTCATTGTTTGCGTCATTGTTTGCGTCATTGTTTTGCTGGTCGCTGGTGTTGGCGATCACCAGCGACGCGGATCCGTCTCCAAAGAGCGCGTTGCCGATGATCTTTTCATTCTCATTCTCACCCCATTGGAAACGGCAATGCAGCGAACATAGTTCTACGCAGCAAACCAACACGGTCGCCGCCCGGTTGGAATTGGCAATGTTCATCGCCGTTCGAATTCCGTTGACCGCACCATGGCATCCCATGAACCCGATGTTTACACGCTCAACCGTCGGCGGTAACGAAAGCGCTCGAATCAAATTGACGTCGACTCCTGGTGACGCAAAACCGGTGCACGATACGGTGACCAAGTGAGTGATGTTGTTTGAAGTGCGATTGGAATTGGCGATGGCCTGTTTGGCTGATGCGATGGCAAGGTTGGAGGCATACAGATCGTACAACCGCATGCGCTGACCGGTGCTCAGGCCCGGGCTGGTTCCGGCAACGACTTGCGGGATTGAATCAGGGGCTGTGGTCAGCGCACCACCGGCGGTGATCTCTTGAAGCGGCGTCTGGTCGTCCAAGCACCATTGATAGGCCGATTGGTGGGGAACGAAAGTAAACCGATTTTCGACTTGGGCACGGTCGAACAGAACTTTCGCCAACCGACGTTGGCGTTCGGTGGTGCAGGCGAAATCTTGGAACATCGCCAGCGCTTGGGCTTGCGACATCTTGTGGGGAGGGACGGCCGTGCCGGTCGCCAGAATACTGCTGCTCATAAAAACCTGAGTGGTGGGGCTAAGAGTTGAGTTGCTTGATGATCGAATCTGCCAGCGCAGGGCGCAAACGCAGTGCTTGATGCGCCACCCACCGTACCGGCGCACGTTTCAGCCCGTGCGACAATCGCCGGCACAGTTTCTGTCGCGCGGCAATCGTGCGGCGGTACCAAAGGCGATAGTCTTCTGCGATCTGTGGTTGCCAGCGGTCGGCGGCCGCAATCACAAACGGAGCCACGCCCACTCCATTCTCTAAAGCCCATCGCAGGCCTTCTCCGGTGAAGGGTTCTACGTATCCGGCGGCGTCGCCGATAACAAAGACTTGGTCTTCGGCAATTGAGGCGGCCCCGGCGGTCAATGGAGGAGTGCCTCGCCACGTGACATTGCTTTGGGGAAGCCCCGGAGCGCCGGCTTGCTGGATCATCTGGTCAACTGCCGCCTGCGGTCCCAGATTCTGCAACGTAGCCCGGTCCAGAGCAGCAGCCACGTGCAAACGGTCGTTTCCAATGTGTGTCAGTCCGACATAGCCGTGGCTTCCGATCGCCATGGCGAGATCTCCCGACCGATAATCTGCCGGAAAGGTATCGAAAACCGCTTCGACGCCCAGCCGGGAATTCTGCGCGGACGTTGATTGGAACTGCTCAAAGGGGCCAGCGGCCTGATTGCCCAACCCGCAAGCGATGATGATGACTTTCGCACGCAACGTTTGGGCGGCACCGTCGACGATGACCTCGACGCTTCGTCGATGAGAATCGCACGCTGTAAGTTTGGCCTTCGCCGGTGAAAGGAACTCAACGCCGCGGCTTTGGGCATTTTCGACCAAAAGGGAATCCATCTGACTGCGATCGACCGCCCATCCACCTTCGTCCATCGCCAGAGCAATGGATCGCCGGTTGTGGAAGATATGAAAGTTTTTCAGCGGAATCGAATCGTTCCAAAGTTTTTCAACGGTCGGCTTGGGCAGCAGTTGTTCCATCAACCCAACCGAGACGGCATTGAGGCAGCCGCCACACGCTTTTCGGCGCGGAAATTTTTTGCTGTCGACTAACAAAATATCTAGACCCGATTTTGCCAACGTGATGGCCGCCGCGGATCCGGCAGGTCCGGCTCCGATGATAATGACGTCGCGATGGGAAAGCGGGTTTGAGATGATGGTTCGTTGGCGGTGAAAAGTTGCTAGTGACGATAGGTCAGAACGAATCGCTCGGGCCAGCGTTTTTGAATTTCGGTATTTTGAATGTTGGCGGAAGCCAAGATCGTCTGTATTTCGCTGATCGAGAACGCGCCTTCAACCGAAACAACGCCATCATAGTGAACAATGGGGCTGCGTGTGAGCAATCTTCCGCACGACCAAGCCAAGCAATATCCTAACACAGTCCGCCGGAGGTCTTCGACGATAAACGCCTGCGTCGAAGCGTCGCGAAACTTTCTCAATATTGTTTCGACATCGGCGGCTTCGAAATGATGAAGGAACAAGGAATTTAGAACCACGTCGACCTTTTGGGGTATCTCGGAGGCCAAAATGTCTAACTGTTCAAAACGAATTTCGGCACCCGCCGCGTCAGCCTTTTGTGCCGCGAGTGTGCAGGCGGTGGAGCTGAAATCGTACCCAATCCATTGGACATCAAAACCAGCAGCGGTCGCTTTGGCCGACAACTGACGAAGCAAGTAACCATCTCCACAGCCCACATCGGCGATGGTTAAGCGATCGGACGATTCCTGCCGCGATTGCTTGAGCAACGGCAGCAGCGTTTTCCAAAAACGATTCACCAATCCTGAAAAGCGATGGATCGTTGTTAGTCCCCGCAGCGCATGGTCATGCTGGTCCTGGGGAAGATCTGGATCATCCATCAGTTCTGGCTGAAGATTCCGCTGGCTTAGCCGTTGGCCGAGCGTACGGTTTAAATTCTTGTTCAAGGTCGGACTTTGGTGCGGAGAAGAGTTGGTAGGGGATTTTTACTTGAGTTGCTTCTTGCGTCAGAAGATCGGTATTGTTATTGATCGGCTGGGGTAAATCAAACGGTTATGACAGATGGCAATGTGATTGCCAGATGAAGTGACACACCCGTTTTAAATCGAAAGAGCAACCATTTTTGTGCGCAAGACGTGTATAATCGAAATGCCCTAAACATGATTGGCTGTGGTAGTTTAATTTTAGTTGTGGTATTTCAAAAAAGGCGGCGTAGCAATGAAAGTGAATACTCAAAATCGTTTCTTGGTTGCATTAACGCTGTTGCTGATTGGATTTACGGGGCCTCTCCGTGCTCAAGATGAGTTCAATCCAAATCGACCGCCGGAAGTCTTCGAGATGGAAATGGGCGAAGCGAAGAACGTGCATCGCAGCGGAAGCTTGATTTTCTCCGGGCAATTTTCACCCAATGACATTGACGCGATGAAACAGCTGGGGATCCAGCGCGTGATCACGCTGCGCAACGTTGGCGAAGTTGATTTTGATGAACCGAAATTGATTGAAGGTGCAGAACTTGAATTTCACCGCGTTCCTTTTGCGACCGAAGCTTCTTTGAACGACGAAGTGTTTAACAAAGTTCGTGACCTGCTGAGAGACGATTCGCAAAAAACGTTGCTGCACTGCGGGTCTGCCAATCGTGTGGGAGGCGTTTGGTTGACGTATCGTGTCTTGGATCAAGGCGCAGATATTTCTACGGCGTTGACCGAAGCCAAGAAGATCGGATTGAAAGCTCCTTTCATCGAACGTAAAGCGATGGACTATATCAGACGGCAAAAGGCAGCGGCCCAATTGGCTCCCAGTGATCCCAAGGGCAATGCGGATGTCACCTTTGTTAAAGCAACGCATACCGGTGACAACAATTGGACGTTCGAAGTCACCGCCAACCACCCCGATGCTGGCTGGAGTGATTTTATGGACGGTTGGGATGTCGTGTTACCCGATGGCAAACGGATTTTACTTGCGCCCAAAGACAAATTCACGCGCGTTTTGGCTCATCCGCACGTCAATCAACAACCCGTCACACGCACCCAAGAGAACATTCTGATTCCCGCCGGTACGAAGACGGTTATCGTTCGTGCGCACGATTTAGCCGATGGTTACGGCGGGCAAGTCGTAGAAGTGAAACTTGACGAAGCCGAGGGAGCCGGGTTCAAGGTGGTGCGGTAATTGAGTAGCGATCCTATTGAGGGAGACGATGTGTGGGGCATGATTTCTCTTCATTGATTCAGTTTGAGCCTTGAGTTCGATGGATGATGGCAGGCACTTTTAAGTTGCAATAAGACACAATGGCGTGTCGATTCAGCAACAGTGTGTGTTCAAATTGACCACGATGAGGACGTCGAAAGACCAATAATGTTGGTTTTTTCGTGGGTAACCGTTGGTATCCTGTATTGGCATCGGTATTGCATTTAAGCTTTGTCCGAGTCAATACGTCCCCCGAGTTATCAAGAACAAGGACCCAACATGTCATATATCAAATACACATTTATCGTCGCCGCGGCCGCCATGATTTTCGCTCCTTCGGCAGCTGAGGCTCAAAGTTTCACCCAGCGCGGAACACGAGGCGGGGCCATCGCCGGCGCGATCATTGGAGGCGTCATCGGCGACCAGCGGGACAATGCGTTCACCGGCGCCGTGATTGGTGGATTGGTCGGCGGAGCCGCCGGCCGC
Source organism: uncultured Pirellulaceae bacterium (assembly GCA_937921995.1). Taxonomy (GTDB): domain Bacteria; phylum Planctomycetota; class Planctomycetia; order Pirellulales; family Pirellulaceae; genus Mariniblastus. The sequence continues at coordinate 14,864 of CAKZVF010000013.1, read as the reverse complement.
GCGATCGGCCAACGCAAGGACGCCCAAGCTTTCGGTGGTTACTACAATGGAGGAAACCAACTGTTTGGCGGAAATCAAGTCTTCGGTGGCAACCAGGTCTTCGGTGGAAATCAGGTCCATCGTCAAACTACTTTCTACCCGCCAAGCCAGCCCGTTTATGGTGGCGTCAGTAACGACGTGATCATCGGCGTCCAAGACTATCCGGTCAACGGTGGCTGGGCAGCACCGGTGGGACGGTTACCCGTTGGTGGTCAACACCACCATCATTACCATCACCACTACGATGGTGGTTGGTAGTCCGACCCGATAGCTGCATCCGCGGCAGATTAACGCAGAGGCCTACTTAAGCATCAAGCATCACCCTCGGGCAGTCATGTGATTTCATGGCTGCCCTTTTCTTTTGCCCTCATCTAAGGGGCGCTCCTCCGCGATTGGCCAGATTCGCCCAAAAGGTTTAACGTCCCAGAGGTGAAGTGCGTTCGGCGGCGCTGGTTTTTGGTATTGAAGCACGTTCATGTTACACTTGAGCCATACCTGCAAAACTATGTCTCGGAGAATCACATGGCAAAAGTAACGCTTCATAAAGACGATGATCCTGCAATCGAAGCCGCTGCGAAACGAGCGCGGGCAACGTTTCGGTACTTTTGGCGTGAGCTTTCGTGGGAGTACCGGCGCATCGTTCCGGGTTTGGATTTGGCGGTCTTCAAAGTTGCTTTCACTGACGACGAAGAAACTCCGGCCGAAGTCATGTGGGTCAATGAGGTGGACTTCGATGGGTACGCGCTACAAGGCCGTTTGCTGAATCAACCGAATTGGCTTAAGTCCGTCAAGGAAGGAGATCGTGTCAAGGTTCCCGTGAAAGCGATCACCGATTGGCTGTATGCGATGGAGGGCGTTGCCTACGGCGGGTTTTCTGTCCACGCGATTCGCAAAAAGATGGGCAAAAAGGAACGCCAGCAGCATGATGATGCCTGGGGCTTCAATTTCGGGAACCCAGACAAAGTCCATCTCGTTCCGGCAAGCTTTCGCCAGAAAACCGAATCGAAAAAGAAGGGCTTGTTCGGCTTCGGGAAGGGAACTGAGCCTGAACCGTTGGCAGATGAGGTTCTGCAATCTAGCGATCATCCGATGGCGGTGAATATGGCGGAGTCACTAAAAGAGTTTGCCGCCAAGAGACCCGACGCGATTTCTGAGGTTGGTGATAACGGCTTAACGATGCTCCATCAAATGGCGCTCGCCGGCTCGCCGATCGGAATTAAGGCGTTGCTGGAGTGCGGCGTTGATGTCAACGCGAAATCAAAGAAGGGCCATACGGGGCTCGATTTTGCCAAGTCACTTGGCTGGAAACGCGCTTATGCGTTGCTTGCCAAACAAGGCGGAAAGCACGCCGGGAAATAGTGTCACAAATTTCTGCGTTGACTTGCCGTCTCGCAATGTGATCAAACGATTTTGGCCGACTAAATTTAAGTTCCTTCGGGGTTTCGCTTTATCAGCACCGCAAGCACGGCAACCAGTGGCACGCCAAACGAAATTAGACTCAGCCCCGCTCCGGCAAGCGTAGTGATCTCAAACCTGCCAATCCCCGAAATGGTTTGGTAGCTCGCGAACGCGATTTGAAAGCTAAAGGAAACGATCAGGCTCCAGATTAGAAGCTGCCGTTTGGCACCTCCGATTCCCAGCATCCGCCCCGCCAAGACGATCGCCGGAAGAATCTGCAGGGCATGAATTGCGATGCCGTGAGGAAATTTGGTGACGCCTCGATCGCCAACGATCTCAGGTGAGAGACCCGCAGCAACCCGATCGTAACCGTAGCTTGAAATCGCAAAACCGATGCAGCAGGAGACCAACAAAAACTGCATTCCTGCGCGGATCGCCAATCGGTAATCAGGTGCCAAGCGGATCTTTGCAAAGCTTCTGATCGTGAAGTAGATGATTCCGCCAAACGCGATCAGGATCAGAAGAAACATAGCATTGTCGATCGAGGCGTCCCAAGGAGTGGTTTGGTTGAAATGCGATGCTCTGGAGCGCCACTGTTGAATCGTGATCAAAATAACTTCCAAAACCAGCGACACCGAAACGGCCCATGCCACAAACCTGTCTGCCGCACTCTGGCGAAGTTTAGAATGCAACCAACCCAAAGAGATCAGCGTAGCACCAGTGGAGACGCCGAAGAGAATCGGCTTACGCCACGATACCGATCCCTCCCAACTGCCTCCGTCACGTAACCAGACCGGAATGTGCAACAATCCCATCACGACCAGAGCGATGCCTGATACGATGAGGATGTTATGTAGGATTTTGGAGATGGAGGGCATTAGGCTTGTGTTTGGGCTGAAACGATTTCTTCATCTACTGCTTGCGATTTTGAAAGCTCTCTTGAGATGGCTTTTATTGGTCCGGTTCGCATCCGGTGCTGCCCTTTTCATTCGCCGCCGAAAAGATTCTCCCGTGCGAAGTCTGAAATTTTGATAACCGCCGGATGCTTGAGTCGTTTCTCAATCGAAATCGCATAGAAGCGTTCGACAACGTCAGGCAGTCGCCCAACAACTTTCACGCCGTACTGCTTGCAAACATCTTTCTCAATTGCCGATGGCGTCACAAACAGCCCGTGGCCTTCCTGACCAAACACTTTCAACACGGCGCTGTCTTCAAATTCGTGGGCGATGATCGGGTGAATGTCTTGATCGTCAAACCATTGCTCCAGCAAACGGCGCAGCGAGGTGTTTTGGGTCGGCAGTAACATAGGAGCTCCGTTAAGCGATTCAGGGAAGTTCTTTTTGTGCTTCTGCGCCAGTTTGGCAACGCCGTAAACCGTTGTGCCACATTTTCCCAGCAGGTGATTGAAGGCTCGAATGTGCGTCTCCGGAGCAAGCGGGCGATCGGCGAGCACCACATCCAGGCGATGCATCGCCAGTTCCCCCAACAGTTCATTCAGCTTGCCCTCGAAACAAACGACTTGAAATTGTTCGTCTGTTGATTCCAAAGCGGGCTTGAGCAATTCGTGCACTGCAAGTTTTGGCAGCGCCCCTTGCACGCCAACCAGCAACCGCGACCTGTCTTCACGGGTACGATTGTGCAGCACGTCCGCCAATTCACGGCCAAGCCCAAAAATTTCATCCGCGTAACGATAAACAAGTTGCCCTGTCTCGGTCAACGAAAGACCGCGGCCGCTTCGGTCAAACAGTTCGTGACCAACGGACTTTTCCAGCTTCTTGATTTGGCTGCTGAGCGTCGGTTGAGCAAGGTGAAGGACTTTGGCTGCTTTGGAGACTCCACCCTCTTTGGCAACGGTCCAGAAATAGAGTAAGTGGTGGTAGTTCAGCCAGTCCATCGCATTGACCTTATTTGTTTTCTGAATTCTTTTGCTTTACGGTATCCTTAAAAACTATCGTAATCGAAAGCCGTTTACCGCGGGAGCGATCTTCGATAGGACCCAACTAAATATCGTTAAAGGCCGACATGCCATTGCACGTTTGATGACACCGAGTTCGGTGATTGAGAATCAAAAGAAAGAGCAATTGCGAACCAGTGACGCGATTCGCAATTGCTCGTGGATGGAACTCGAAAAGACACCGCGAAAAGACACCGCGAAAAGGTGCCCCGAAAAGACACCCCGTTTAAGGGTTTACCGAATTCAATCAGACTCCGATTCGAGATAGTTGTCGTTTGCTACGTTGATCACGTCGTTCGATTTGCCGCGCGACCGACCTCGACCCACGTTCAATTGCCGCCGCGATCGCTCTGGAAAGTTTTTGGTCTTGTGATGTGATCACCACGTCGGCCTTTCTCCGAAGCTTGATCATCACACGGCAAAGTTTGTCGATACCCCCCCGAGGTCCGTTCACATCTTCAACCGTGAGGTCAATTGATTTGATGTGGTCGCCAAATTTTGACAACATAGAAAACGACCTCGATTGGGCTCGGTCGACGCCTGCGGATCCCAGTAGGTTCTGTTTGTCGGTCACGTTAAACTTCATTTCGTTTCCTCGTTAAAGTTCATCGGTTACCTTTCACTTCAAAGCAAAAGGTGGAAAATACGTTGCTCGATTTAAGTAGGTTCAAATATTGGGTTGGTTACATGCCCGTTAGGAGGCACGATGCTGTCGCATGTTGGGGCCACTTGCTGTCCAAATCGGCGACGATCCAATTCGGTTCAAGAGGTTCGATGATGCAGAAGTGAAGCGGTAAAGCATGGATTGCTCTAATCGCACACGCCGATTAACATTCTTCCACAACTTCTGTCCGATCGCGACGATCGAATCTACTTTTGAATCTGCGGTTGAAGTGGTCTCAACGATGGCACCACTTTCCAGTTCGGTTGTGCTGGTCGTCATGAACGACGCTTCACCGCTTTCTTCGATAACGGCTACTTCGAAAGTGACTGAGAAGACATGCTGCTCAAGGCTATACAGTTGCAGCCAAACCATATTTTTGATCTGTAGCCGGTCCAGCTCCGACAGGACCCGATTAACGTCTTTGATTCGGATTGGAATCGAAGTGTTCACTGTTCTGCCTCCTGTAAAAGGTTTCGTGTCGACGTTATAACCGTCTTCGGGAGTGATAGCCTACATAGATAAACAGTTGTTTATGTATTTAAAAAACCTATATGTTTCGTCGCTCCGCTTTTACTGCCCACGACTATCCTCTATTTAACAACCGCAACCTGCCGAGAAGGATCAACAAGATGCCCGACGCAAATCGGTCTGAAGTCGAAAAGTCAATCAGCCAAGCCGTTATTCGATTTGAGAAAGATTTCATGGGCCGAGGCCCGCTAAACGCGCGGACCTACATGATTGATGATTTAGTCGTTGTCAGATTGAAAAATGTTCTGACGCCGGCTGAGTTAAAACTTGCGGAGTCCGAGGCCAGTGAACGTGGCAGGAACTTAATCAAAACCGCGTCTGAAAAAGCTTGATTGACAGTGTCAAGTTGACAGCTAATCTCTCCGATGAAATTGACGTTGCGGCTGACTAAGTGCAGAAGCGGTGCAATAACAAAAATTCAATTCACGGTTTCGTTACACAAGACCAAGTGCTTGTGCGAAAAGCCGGAAGATCTACAGCGCAAGCTGCATCAGATCTTCCGGCTTTTTATGTGCATGTTGGTCTCCGATATTCAAAAGGAGGAAAAATGAAGTTGGATATACGCCGACCCGTTTTCGATTTCCCTATCTTTCAATTGGCCATAGCCAAAGGGAGCGAAGAAAACGCAGTAGCAACACGGGATGGAAGCTTCATCAATCAGTGGCCTGTTAAGTCCACCAATTCTGTTTTTCTTTTTTGGCATGATCGCGGTCTGGGTTAAGTCAGGACTGACCATCCCCGATCAGGGCTCACGTATTATTTCACTTTATCTCCTGATCGCCATCGGTTTTCACGGCGGAGTCGAACTTGCGGCCAGCGGCCCCATCATTCTGCTGCTTGGCAGTCTGTTCATCGGCGGTGCGACAGGGGCAAACGGTTGGGAAACACTTGAACCTGTCTTCGGGGCACCATTTAAGGGCATTTTGGTTCTGTTCCTGCTGTGATGAAAAACAAAAAATCCGCCCTGCTGTTTTAGCAGGGCGGATAGGTTTTTCGCAATCAAGCAAAATGCGTGGTTATTAAATTACCCAGGGGTACAATCCAAGGGACGATAATTTTCGCGTTTGGATCATTTGTTTTTTGCATGGGCTGGCGGTAACATATCTATTGGATCTTCATATCTCTGGTGACGTATAAATAGGTATCAAGCTATCCTCTCGTTGGAGAAAGATCATGCAGAAAACAGCCGCTGTGCAAATTGTCGACTGGGATTTCACTTTGTCGGAGCTTGATCGGCATCTGGTCGAATATCTTGCCAAGCGTGTCATCACGCCTTTTGGTAACGAGGTTAGATGTTTTCAGCTTGAAATCGTTCTGAAGTCGGATCGCCAGCGGCGAGATTGCTACGTGGCAAAATGTCGTACTTTTCTGGCAAGTGGAAAAGTCGTCGAAACGGTGGTTTGTGCTGCTGAGAAGAAAAAGATCATCGGGACTTTCAGTAGTCGGTTGAGAACCGACCTCAAACAACGGTTCTCCTTCGAGTCGAGTGCTGTGTATCGAGCCTACCGCTGGGCGAAACTGATGCACTGCCGCCTCGTCCAGGCGGCGGCGAAATGTTGCGACGCGGTAGCCAATTACACTCGGCAGACCATACAGAGCCTACGGCTCAGAACGCCACTTCCATGCAAGACAACCAACTTGAGATCCGCCGATCGGGCGTAAGTCCGTTTTCGAGGGTACCGCTATGGGTAAACTTCGCGACTGTGGTCTGCGCGGTCGGATTGTTGGTTGCTGTCTCACTATGGACTGTCGCTCAGTCTCAAAAATCGTTGCGGGAAAGCGTGTCGTCCAAACTGGAAACGATCCTTGAAATCGAGGCCGAGGCCGTAGGCGAATGGATGAATTCGCAAAAGCAGCTGGCCAGAGTTGTGGCGGCCGATCATGAACTCGTCCAGATGCTTGAATCGGTCGGAGGTAAGCCTGCCAAGGATCTGCCTACCATCGAAAGCAAGCTCGAGCAAATCGCAAAGAGCCTTGGTAACCCAACGTGCCTTTTGATCACCGTTGATGGCAATATCATTTTCAACGGCGATCAAAAATGGCTGGTCGAAAAATTGGTCGCCGTGAAAGATTCGTTCTGCCAGACACTGATGGCCAAAGACGCTGCTGCCTCGCCAATATTGACTCAGATGATCGACTCGCAACACCAACAATTTGCGACGGTCATTGCCGCGCCGATCCGCACCAATGAAAACGGTATCGTTGGTTACCTCGGGATAGGTCGCAACTTGACCAAGTCATTGACGGAGGTGCTGTCATCCAGCCGCAGTGGAGATTCGGGGGAGTCACTAGCGGTGGCTGAGGATGGGGCGTTGATTTCCAAAAGCCGGTTCGGTGACTCAACTCAATCCAAATTTCCTTTCGAAAAGACAGCTTCGAAGAAAGTCAATTTGGTTGGGAAGCCCGACCATCGGGGCGTCAAATCAGTCATGGCCTCCCAATGGTTGCCTTCGCACGGATTGGGGCTTGTTGTCAAAATGGACCATGCCGAAGCCAATGCTCCGATCAATCGCGTCGTTTATTTCATGCGGACGCTGTTTGGTCTTTTGTTGCTGACCGCATCTTCGACGCTGTTCTACCGATGGTACGTGATGCGACTCAGGCAACACGCTCGGCAGGCAGAGCTGTCCAGCAAGCGACTGGGAGCCTACGAATTGGAGGAAAAAATCGGCGAAGGTGGCATGGGGGTTGTCTATGCCGCTCGGCACGCTCTGCTGCGACGGCCGACGGCTGTCAAAATACTTCCGCCTGAGAAAAGCAATTTCGAATCGATCGCGAGGTTCGAACGCGAAGTTCAGTTCACCAGCAAGCTGAAGCATCCCAATACGATTTCGATCTATGATTATGGACGCACTGAAAACGGGCTGTTTTATTACGCGATGGAGTTGCTTGAGGGTCTGAACCTGGAGCAGTTGGTTGAGCGCGAGGGACCGTTGCCCGACGGACGTGTCATTGAGATTTTGAGTCAGTCTTGCCAATCGTTGCGCGAGGCGCATGCGTTGGGGCTCGTCCACCGCGATGTCAAACCGGCCAACATTATTCTTTGCAATAGAGGCGGCGCGTACGACACCGTGAAAGTTTTGGACTTTGGCATGGTGCGCGACCGGTCTGACATCGACGATTCCTTCGGCTTTGGCGATTCTCTTTCGGGGACACCGTTGTACATGGCTCCCGAGTGCTTTACAGAGCCCGACCTAGTGGATGAACGAGCCGACATTTTTGCGTTGGGTGCGGTCGCGTTTTTTGTGCTCACTGGCACGCCGCTGTTTGATGTCACGTCATTGAATGAACTGCTGGACTGTCAAGATTTTGGAGCTCATTTTTGGGCGCGGCAGCAATTCAAGCAATTGTTCGCGGAACAGAATTTGGCCTTCAGTGAGGACTTGGCTCAAATTGTCTATGATTGCCTGGCACCTGTTGAAGATCGAATCGCCTCAGTTTCGGAGGTCATCAATCGCCTTAGTGCTTGCCAGCCAACGGTCCACTGGGGAAGGAGCTGTGCCGAGCAGTGGTGGTCGTCGATTCGAATAGGCGATCCCGAATTCTCCAACCGACAGGAAACAACTTCCGACCGTTCCAGAGATTTAGAAAAGACCCAGAATTTCATTCCCATGCCCCGGCAATCATCAACCAACGGGAATTAATGGGACGGTAAGTTCGTTTGAGCCGAAATTTGAAGTTGATGAATGCCCGTTTGAATGAAGGTAGGGCGGTTTAGCGTGTCTTCGGATTATCACGTAAGTTGGTTTTCTAAATCAGGAGTTTTGAAATGCAATCCTATCTTAACCGCCGAGAGTTCCGCAGCAGACGCGGCATGAAGATGCAAGCCTGAGATAGATTTAATAACTCTGATTAACCAAGGTTTATATCACGCTAGCGTCGTCATATTTTTTCATCCAAAGGCGCCTTTCGCTTGGTGTAAGTTCCGCCCCAGCGGCATCTTTTCTTTCGCCGAAAGAACGTCATTTCAATGGAAACCCGACGCCTGAGCGTGGAATAATGGGCATCATCGAAGCTTCGCACTCACGCGCCGGGTTGCCGTTTGCGCTTATGTTCTAAACATTTTAAAAAGGCACAGCCTCGCCACGAAGGGCGACGGTGTCAGAACAAAACCGCTACCGCTCGCATTCACGCCTGTAACTGCTCTTGACGCGCTTTTCTATATCGCAAAGATGATTCACAAGAAGTGAAGGATCGGCAAATGCTGAGAATGGATTTTCTCTCTATTGCATCTGCGTTGACAGGATGTCGGCTGCTTGCCTTTCGATCTGCTGCTTGCCTAAGGGCTACGTGGTGGTTCGCAAAGTTATCTAAGCAAAGGAAGCTGTCATGTTGGTTTTATCACGTCGCGAAAATCAAAAAGTTCTTTTCCCAAGTCTGGGAATCACCGTCGAAGTCGTAGGCCTCAAAGGCAACAACGTCCGACTCGGCATCGACGCTCCACCCGAAATACGCGTCCTCCGTTGTGAACTGGCGGATGAGGAAGCTGAGCTCGATTACAAACGCGACCAAACCGACGCGGCCAGAGCACACGAGCGAAACAATCAGCTGAATTCGATCGGTCTACAAATCCAGATCGCTCAAAAACTTCTTTCGAGCGGCCAGCAAGAACGCGCGATGAGTGCACTCGAAGGTTCACTGGCCAAACTGAGCGCGTTGGAAGATCGTACAAAAAGTGCGATTGGATCAACGACTAAAAACACCAAAGCTCGGCAGACCAATCGCAAAGCGTTGCTGGTCGAGGACGACGCGAACGAGCGTCAGTTGATGGCGACGATTCTTGAAATGTGCGGATTCGAAGTCGACACGGTCGAGGACGGAGCGGCGGCGATTGAGTATTTGCGTTCGCACAAGCGTCCGGACTGTGTGCTGATGGACATGCAAATGCCACGCATGTCGGGTTCCGAAGCGATCGCCCAAATCCGGCAAATGTCCGAATATCACAACCTTCCGATCTACGGCGTCTCGGGCTTGCCACGCAAGGAAGCCAAAGTCGAAATCGGAGATCGAGGCGTTTCGGGTTGGTTCGCTAAACCGGTCGATGCGAGCAGTCTGGTCCGACAGATCTTCAAGGACGCTGCGGATTGTGATCCAAAACATCAGTCTTCGCTGAACTGATTGGGCATAGTTCTCATGGTCGCCTTTCGCTCCGACGCTGACATTTTATTAGTAACCCGACGTGTTAGCGAGGATTGGTGGTGGTCATTTACGTTCCTCGCTCACGCGTCGAGTTACCATTTGCACTTTCCGTTCCAAGCATTTGATAAAATGTCAGCCTCTCCGCGAAAGACGACCATACGGCGGCTATGTTCGCTGACCGCGTAGTTCCGCAGCACGCGTGAGTGTTTCCTCTAACTCATGAGCGTCGACAGGTTTCGTGATGTGCCGGTGGAACCCGGCGCTGATCGCGCGGTCGACGTCTTTTATCTGACCGAATCCGGTCAACGCCACCAACAACGTTTCTTCGTTACAATTCTTCGCACAAAGACGCTCGGCGACTTCGTAACCGTCCATTTCTGGCAAACCAATGTCGATGTACGCCACGTCCGGCTTTTCAACCTCAATCGCTGTCAGACCCGAAAGCCCGTCCGACGCCGCGATCACCTTGTGCCCGTCCATCTCCAACGCCAGCTTCAACATCGCCCGGCTGTCCGCGTTGTCCTCCACAATCACAATCTTCAGCGACGGAATCTGAACCTCGGCCGCTGAACTTGTTTCGTTGGAAAGAATCTCTTCCTCGGAGATCGGAATCGTCACGGTGAAAGTACTTCCTTTGCCCAACCCATCGCTCTGGGCCACGATCGAACCATCGTGCAGCTCAACCAACGACTTCACCAACGTCAGGCCAACGCCCATGCCGCCTTCGGCCCGGTCAATGGTGTCCTTGCCTTGCACGAAAGGATCAAACACACGCGACACCAACTGCGATTCCATTCCCATTCCATTGTCGGCGACAGTGATGACGACCTGACCATCTTCGGTACCCACGGAGAATTGGACTTCGCCGCCCGAGGGTGTGTACTTCACGGCATTGACCAGCAAATTCACCAACACCTGCTGTAAACGCGACTGATCACCGAACACCGGCAAGGCAGTGCCCGCAATTTCTTTGGTCAGCTTGATCCCGCCGGCCGTCGCCACTGAACGAACCGCCAGCAGTGCGTCGTTGACCGAGTCACGGATGTCGAACACTTCGCGACGCAAGTCGATCTTGCCTTGGATGACTCGCGAGATGTCCAGCAAGTCGTCGAGGATACAGCCCAGCTGATCGCTTTGCCGATTGAGCACATCGGAAACACTTCTAATACGGCTGTCGTCGGTTTCGATGCGGCTGAGCACCTTGGCTGCGTTCTTGATCGCCGCCAAAGGATTCCGCAGTTCGTGCGACAACATTGCCAAAAACCGATCGCGTTCGCGGATGGCGCGTTGGGCCTTGCGTTGAGCCAGCTTGCGTTTGGTGATGTCCGTTTTGATGCCCGCGATCGCGACGATCCGGTTGTTCTCGTCGCGCAGCGGATACTTCGTCGTCAGGTAAGTCCGGCCTTTGCCTTTCCGCGGAATGGTTTCCTCGATTTCGATCGTCTCGCCCGTTTCAGCAACCCGCGCGTCGGATTCCTCCAGCCGGTCAACGATGTGCTGCGGCATGAACTCGCTGAGCGTCTTGCCGAGGATCTGCGATGACGGCCGGCCGAAGACGCGTTTACACTGCTCGTTGACGACCAGATAGCGTCCCTGCAAATCTTTGATGAAAATGAAGGAAGGCGAATTGTCGAGGATCCCGCGCAATCGAATGTCACGCTGGTGGACTTCGGACTGGGCCCGTTTCAGCGACGAGACATCAATCAGCGTCACCACCACGCCCTCGATCTCCATCGCGACTCGATAGGGCAAGATCCGCAAAAAGTAATCGTGCCCCGTCCGGTCCTTCACGTCCGTTTCAAACGGCTGGCCCGTCGACAAAACCCAACGCACATCTTCGACAAGGTTGTCGTGATTGATCGAGTGCGTGAAGTTCTCAAACGAGCGGCCGATGTCGCGTTCGATGATGCTGAAGGATTTGGCAATCCGCGGCGTGAACTTTCGAATCATCAGATCGCGGTCGAGAAACAAGACGCCAACGTCGGTGCTTTCGAGCAGATGGCTCATGTCGTCGGTCATCTCCGTTAGTTCGCCGATCTTCCGCTGGTATTCGGCGTTGACGGTGTACAGTTCTTCGTTGACCGAATGTAATTCCTCGTTCGTCGACTGCATCTCTTCGCTGGACGCGACCAGTTCTTCGTTGGTCGCGTGCAGCTCCTCGTTACTGGCCTCCAGCTCTTCGATCGTCGCTTGTAGATTCTCGCGCGTGTGCCGCAGGTCGATTTCAAGCGTCTCGATGCGAGCCCGAGAATTGGCGGTAAGATCGACTTTGGATTCTTCGATGTCGACCGGCGTGTGAGCTGGTTTGTCTTCAATTTCGTTGAAGGAAATCAGCATGTGACTGAAGCCGTCGTCGCGCCCCTGCACCGGCACGACGGTGACCTTGATCTGGCGGACGTCGCCGTTGGAGTGCATGTTGACGCCGGTGTAAGCCGTCGCTTTGACCTCTTTGGTGACGCGATGGATGGCCCCCGAGATCGCCGTTTTCATTTCGCCTTCGAACAATTCCAGCACGTCACCGGTCGCGCGGCCGCTGTGGATCTGCAGGTAGTTCCCGGCATCACCAAAGACATGCACGACCTCGCGCTGTCGGTTGATCAGCACCGACGGCGGCAGAAAATTATTCAGCAGTTCGTCGTAGGCTTGGGAGAGCTCGTTGCTCGACGGCTTGTTGGCGGTAAAGCTTGGCTCGATCAGTTTTGACCCAAGGCGACTTCCCAGCGGCAGCTTCAAGGCCGTGTTCAAACGCACGTCGCGACGCTTGGAGTAAATTTTCCAGTGCCGGTCGATCGGTCGAAATTCGTCTTCCAAATCACCAACGCCCTCGCTGGGGCCAAGCAACAACACGCCGCCGGTGCGCAGTCCGAAATGGAACAGCGAGATGACTTTCTTTTGGATCACCGGCTGGAAATAGATCAACATGTTGCGGCAACTGATCAAATTCAGACGCGTAAAGGGAGCGTCCTTGATTACGTTTTGCTCGGCGAACACGATCATCTGTCGCAGCTCTTTGGCGACTTGGTATTTCTCGCCCGTTTTCGTGAAGTAACGCTTTCGCCGTTCGGGCGAAACGTTGGCCAAGCTTGATTCGTCGTAGATTCCCGCGCTGGCGATGTCCAAAGAAGCTCGATGCACATCGGTTGCAAAGATCTTCACGTTCTGTCGCTGAGTCGGCGTCATCAACTCGTCCAGCAGCATCGCGATCGAGAACGGTTCTTCGCCGGTCGCGCAACCGGAGATCCAAACGCGAAACTCTTCGCCTTCAGGGTGCCCCTTTAGCATCTCCGGAAGCACCTCGGTCCGAAGTAGCTCAAAGGCCTCGCTGTCCCGGAAGAACTGAGTCACACCGATCAACAGGTCGCGATACAGCGCGTGCAGTTCGTCAGGATTTTCGGCGACCCGCTTGACGTAAATCTCAAAGTCCTCGGTTTCGCTCATCAACAGCCGGCGTTCGATGCGGCGAAGCACCGTGGTCTGTTTGTAGACCGAAAAGTCAATCCCGTATTCGTCACGCAGTAAGCGAATCAGATGCTTGAGCCCCGGTTCGTTCTTTTCGACGACGTTCGATTCGACGACCAACGAGCTGCGGTTGGGGCTGGTGACGTAGCGATGCAGCAGCTTGCCGATGTCTTGCGGCGGCAACACCAGGTCGACGGCCCCGGTCTCCATCGCACTTTTGGGCATGCCATCGAACTTGGCGGTCTCCTCGCTCTGCACGATCACCAGACCACCGGCTTGTCGCACGTCGCAGATCCCGCGCGAGCCGTCACTGCCGGTGCCGGAGAGGACGATCGCCACCGCTTGCTGGTTGATGTCACGAGCCAACGATTTGAAAAACTGGTTGATCGGCAGCGACAGACCTTTGTCGGGGTCTTTGTCCTTGAGCAAGAGCTTGCCGTCGGAGATGATCATCTCCTTTTTGGGCGGGATCAGATAGATCGAATCCGCTTCTACGGTCATTTGATCGACGGCCATCAGCACGGGCATGCTGGTCTTTCGAACCAGCAGTTCGTCCATCATGCTTTCGAAGTCGGGTGAGAGGTGCTGAATCACGACGAAGGCAATTCCCGTATCGGCCGGCATGCCTTCGAAGACCTGTTCGAGAGCCTCAAGACCTCCGGCCGAGGCACCGATTCCGACGACGATTTTGGGTGCGGATTTCGAGCCGACGGGCGTTTTTACGTCGTCGTTCGGGTTGTCTGCATTGTCAAGACTTTCCTCCATCTTCGCCCGCACCCTTTTAAATCAAAAATGGATCTATTGTCCGTGAGTTACCGGTCTCCAAATTTCTCTAATCACTTCCATAAGTTACTTGTCTCAATAAAACTCTCAAACTATTTACCCGTATTTTCTACGTCAATTCAATCGAATTCTGTTCTATAAATCCGGTTCTCGAAAAAGATATTCTCCTCGTCATCTAGACCGTACTTATTCGCAGAGGACTCGATAGAAAAAACGAAAGCTTCTATTGAATAAACGAACCGTAGGATCTCAAAAGCTCCGGCGGTGGCGATGGCTGAAGCGGCCCGCCAACGTAAATCTGACGCGGGGCGACTCCAAAATTTACGGTATTTTTGATAAGATTCGAAGAGGATTTCAGGGAGGGATGTTGCTGCGATTGCGGAGGCGGCGTCTAAACAATCCAAAAGGCTTACTGGGAGAGAACCGTGGCGAAAAAGTTCAGTCAGCTTGCGTGTGAATTGAACGATGGGAAAGTCGCCCTGCGCTTCAAAAAGAGTCAGGCGTTTCTGTCCGGAGAAGACACAGAACTTGACCTTGGCGGCTCAAGTCAATTCGTACGCTGGATTTGTCGCATTCTGTTTTCGACACGAATTTCGACGTTGATCATCCTGACTTCCACAACCCGATAGGCACTTTAACACTCAGTGAAACCACAAGCTGTTATTATCCCAGTGGACAGGTTCAATTTCGTACTATTTCGAAAGAGCCTCTCGAGGAAGATATCGTTGATAACACACCCCAAATCGCGGGTGTGGACAGTGTTGCTGCCGACCTAGGCGTAACGCCCCGATATCTGTACTACACTTGTATTGGTGACGGCGTGGGTCAGGTCGTGGAACTTTTGGTAGGCAACTTCTCTGCCTTTGCCAAGAGCAACCTGCTTCCCATTGACCGAGCAGT
>CAKZVF010000012.1 GCA_937921995.1 uncultured Pirellulaceae bacterium | reverse complement strand
TTCTTCTGGGATGCTCATGCATTGCATTGGTTGGAGAAGTGGAAGGCGAAACAAGGGCACAACGTGCAGCGCTGGTTTGATGGACTGGGGCAATGGGAAGCGCTCTGTGCGTTGGCGAAGCTGGCCTACGATGAACCGGATTGGATTTACCCAACGGTTTACTTGGCCGGCGAATCGGAGCCGCCGGTTGTTGCGGGTACTAATGTGGGGCATCCGTTGTTGGGGACCGAACGCGTGCGCAGCGACGTGAAAGTCGGACCGCCGGGGACGGTGTTGTTGGTCACCGGTTCCAACATGTCGGGTAAAAGTACTTTGCTACGCAGCATTGGTGCCAACATCGTGTTGGGCCAGATGGGCAGCGTTGTCTGTGCCAACGATTTTCGTCAGCCCACGATGCAGATTGAAACCAGCATGCGAATCGCCGATTCGCTGGCCGATGGCGTGTCGTTTTTCATGGCGGAACTAAAGCGTTTGAAGCAAGTCGTGGATGCGGCGGAGACCATCGAAGCCGGTGGTGGCAATCGCCGGATGCTGTTTTTGTTGGATGAGATTTTGCAAGGCACTAATTCGCGCGAGCGTCAGATCGCCGTCAGCCGCGTGGTGCGTCGGTTGATTGATCGAAAAGCCATCGGTGCAATCTCGACACACGATTTGGATCTGGCGAAAACGGACGAGCTTAATTCGGCTTGTGATCCTGTTTATTTCTCAGAACAGTTCAAAGAAGTCGATGGTAAGAAGGTGATGACGTTCGACTATCAAATGAGAAAAGGCATCGCCGAAACCACCAACGCGCTGAAATTACTTGAACTGGTCGGGCTGGGCGACGATGAGAAAAAGTAGTTAACCTCTGGCGGCACGCGGTTTACCTGATAGTGCATAACAGTTTAACGACAAGCCGGAAGGCGACCGTGTCGGGCAGCGCAAAACTCCGTCGCCTTCCGGCTTGTCGTTAAACTGAACAATGATCGTGTCACTTGAAAATTTCGTTTTGGCACCAACCAGGCATTGTCCCGATAGAGGGCAAGGGGCAGGTTTTCAACCTGTCAGATAGATCACCCTTGGGCTAAGGCCCGACAGTCGATCAATGCCCGTGACTAACACCAATCACAGGAGCCTTCCCCTCGGTGCCCATGACGTGGCGAGTCCGCAATGCCAGCTTCTCTCGTTGGCTCAATACTCCGGTCGTATCCAAAATCGAATCCGGCTGAGCACGCATCTTGCAAAACACTGCCCAATAGTAATCCAGTAACGAAGACATCGTCCGCTTACCGCCGAAATCCAAAAGCGGCACCAGTTCCCCACCGGCGATGAACAATTTTTCAATCCGGGACGTTTGAAGTCGCACAAATTGTTTCAGCTCCGGGCTTGATTGCCGCATCATGGTGCGCGTGACACTCAATCCCGTTCTTCGAACGTCGGCATCGGCGTAAAGTGCTTGATGCTGCTTGAGGTTGGGGACAAGGCTGGCCAACATGTGAGTCAAGTGAATGGCTTGGCCGCATTGAATTGCCGGTCGGAAATAATCCGTGCCATCGGCACCCAGAACCGGTGCACACGCGGCCATCATGCTGCCTCCGAACTTGGCGGAAAACAATTCCATATCTTCATACGTCGCAAACTGGCGAGTCCGGCTCCACGAATCGGCGGCGGTCATCATCTCAAACAAGTGCTCTTTGGGGATGCCGAACCGATTCAGCGCATCAACCAAAACGGCGTCTTCGGCAGATCGACACTTTCCGCAGAAAGCGTCGCTCAATTCGTACAGTCGTTCTTTCCAGATGTCCAACGAAAGTCCGTCAACACTCTCCAGGTCCAAGAAGTCGACGCACCGCATCAGATGCCAGGCGAGTGCGGCGAGCGCTTTTTTATTTTCGGCCGGGAGATTCGCTGTCACCCAAGCGGTAGGCGCGAAGAACTTCCGCGTGGTCTTCAAGCAATTTTTGTAGTCACGTTCTTTCAGCGCGTCGGTGACGGTGACAAATTCGTTCTCGATTGTTTCGTTGGACATGGCTTTCATTCGGTCGGGTTGCGCTTCGGGGCTTGGGGAGTACGCTGCAGTGGGAGCTTTACTGGTGCTGGACGTTCTTAAAATAAGCGATTCACAGCAAAAAAACAGCCGTTTGTAGCTTGGCAGCGGTCCGAAGCATTAGTTGTCTCGCTCAAAACGCTTCGGTTGGGTAAAATGAGCGATTAGAAACAGCCTCGGGATTTCACTCCCAAGTAAGCACTCCGAAAGTTTGTGATGAAAATTTTACTGGCCAGCCCACGCGGATTTTGTGCGGGTGTCAACATGGCGATTGAGAGTCTCGACCTGACGCTGAACGAATTCGGTGCACCGGTCTATGTCTATCACGAAATTGTGCACAACCAGTACGTCGTGGAATCGTTCAAGAAAAAGGGCGCGGTTTTTGTGGATGCGATTGAGGATGTTCCCGAAGGTTCGGTGCTGATGTTCTCGGCTCACGGCGTCAGTCCCGAAATCCGGCAATTGGCCGCCGCGCGGAATCTCAACGCGATCGACGCGACGTGCCCGCTGGTCACAAAAGTGCATCTAGAGGCCGTGAAGTACGCGCGAGAGGGCTATACCATTTTCCTGATCGGTCATGAAGGTCACGACGAAGTGATTGGAACCATGGGCGAAGCACCCGAAGCGATGGTCTTAGTTGAATCGGTGGAAGACGTCGCCAAGCTGGAAGTTCCCGACGATGCTCAAGTGGCGTACCTGACACAGACGACTTTATCCGTCGATGATGCGAACCGCATTATTCAAGCGCTGCGAGCCCGTTATAAAAATTTGGTGAATCCGCCCAAAGAAGACATTTGTTACGCGACGCAAAACCGGCAGGAAGCCGTCCGCAAGATCGCGTGTGATACAGATCTG
>CAKZVF010000011.1 GCA_937921995.1 uncultured Pirellulaceae bacterium | reverse complement strand
GTGCTGATGACGACGGTTCGATCCGATTTTTTGATCGTGCCGTTGGCCACCAACTTCTTTAACACCGCCATCGCAACGCCCGTATGAGGGCAGCAATACATGCCCGTCAAATCGGCTTCGGCTGACGCTTCGGCCAGTTCCGTTTCGGTGGCCTGTTCGACGATGCCGTGGGTTGCCTGGACCGCAGTGACCGCTTTGTCGTAGCTGACCGGATCACCGATGCGGATCGCGTTGGCCAAAGTTTCGCCAGCGGTAACCGCCACCTTCTCTTTGAAGTCATTCTTATACGCTTGGTAAAACGGATCCGCCTGAGCCGCTTGCGCCGCGACCAATCGAGGCATCTTATCAATCACGCCCAAATCCATCATCAACTGGAATCCCTTGTGCAGGGCGCTGATGTTGCCCAGATTTCCGACCGGGATGATGATCCAATCGGGAACCTGCCAATTGAACTGGCGAACGATTTCCATCCCGACCGTTTTTTGACCTTCGATTCTCAGGCTGTTCATCGAGTTGGCCAGATAGATGCTGCTGTCCTTGGTAACCTCTTGAACGATCTTCATGCAGCCATCGAAATCGGTGTCCAACGCCAACACATGCGCACCGTTAGAAACCGGTTGGATCAACTGAGCCGTGCTGACTTTACCCGCAGGCAAAAAGATCACCGCGGGGATGTCTGCGTAAGCCGCATAGGCCGCCAGCGCCGCGCTGGTGTCACCGGTGGAAGCACACGCGACCGCTTTGACAGGGTTGTCTTTCATACCCATCATTTGCTTGACGACACTGACCAAAACCGTCATGCCCAAATCTTTGAAGCTGCCGGTGTGGCTGTTGCCGCAAAGCTTGATCCACAAATCTGGCACGCCCAGTTGTTTCCCCAGACGGTCGGCCCAAAACAAGTTCGTATTACCTTCGTTCATGCTGACAACATTATCGTTGTCCATCGAAGGAATCACCCACTCCTTCATCCCCCACACGCCGCTGCCATAAGGCCACTGCGTGGTGCTGGCGCGCGAGTCCAGGATCTCTTTCCACTGTTGCGCTGATTTCTTCTTCAGCGGGTCACGTTCGTGATAAACCTCCAACAGGCTATCGCACTTGGGGCAACGATAGATCACCTCGAAAACCGAATGACGGCCTTCACATCCATTGAAGCAACGAAAGTAAACGTTGTCTCCAGATTCTTCGGTGGCAGTAGCGGAAGCAGTTTCAGGCAACATGGGATTCTCGTCATTCCCCAAAAGGAATTGTTTGGCAAAAGGTTAAACAATGGGCGTCAAAAAAGCTCAAAAACGCCGCCAGAAATAATGGACGCTTTCAGCAAACCGCCCATGATAAATAACAATTCGGCAATTGAGCAAACACAAATCACAAAACGCTGGTTTTCCGGCGAAATGGCAGGATTTAACGCTGCTATCGGCTACGATTCCAGTTTTACGTTGCCGATACTGCGAATTAGCAGCGTTCGAGGGATTTCCATCGACATCTGTTCCATAGAATGGAAGAAATGAGCCTCGGTGCCTTCGGCCGGCAAGGCGAATCCCAAAAATGCGATCGCCGAATTACGCGACTCGCGCTGAATGACCGATGTGGGGTCGCTGGAGACGAACACTTCGGTTTTGACCTCGATCCGTGATTGGATCGCCAATTCCTTGAGATGCCGGTCGACTTCATCCAACGCCGCTTCGTCACTGACGATCCGCATCAGCCTGATCTTTCGGTTCTGCCACTCTCGATTCTGTTTCAGCAAATGGGCCAGCAACAACATCAGTTCGCCATTCTGGCGACCACGCCACCAAACGTCGATCGTCCCGGGCGGAGCAAGCCACGGATTGTCATCGACTTCGTTGAACTTGGCGATGATTAGGTTTCGTCCAAGTGCTTCGATCACCCGCATCGATGCGACCAACGGTTCGGCTTTACTTTCGGCTCCCGGCCACCCCAGCAACAACGTATTGGGCCGCAGCGCTCCCAAACCGCTGCACTGAATCAAGTACTCGATTCCTTCGGACAACGACGGTGCTGCAACCACGTTGGGGAAGGCCTCCAAGTCTTCTTTTCGGATGAAGTTACTGAGCACTTCTTCTTGGCTCTCGATTCGATCAATCTTGTCTTCGACGTTACCCTGGATGACTTGACCGATGTTCAGAATACCATGCCCGCTGGTCAGCCAATGGCCAAAGATCGCCAGATAGCGCCGATTGGTGCTGCCGCCGCTCATCGCCAGAATAATCGGACGCCAGTTTTTTGGATGATACAGCGTCTGTTCTAACTTCAGCAGGTTCTTACGAGTCCGCTCAAACATCAAACCGTTGCTCAGATCACCCCAGCGCGAAACGACTTGTTTGCGATAGATGAAATAGTAAATTCCGGCCATGATCGCAGTCGATCCCAACGCCCACTGCCAATCGATCAGCAACATCACGCTGGCACAACCGATGGCACCGGCCAGCGCTGTTCCCCAATGGCTGTAGCGAAACGTCGGGCGGTAGCTGGGGTTCTTGGTGATCGTTTCGTAGAACGTCGCCAAGTTAATCGTTCCATAGGTGATCATAAACGCCATCGTGATCAGCGGCGCGATCGAGTTCAAATCACCGGCGATGATGCAAATCGTCGACAGCACGAACGTTAGAATAATCGCCCGGCGTGGTTCGGCGTTGGGACCACTGCCGGCGGCGAACATTTGCAGTTTGGGAAAGATCGTGTCGCGTGCCAGCGCCTGGAGAATGCGAGGGGCGCCCATCATACTGCCAAGGGCGCTCGAGAGCGTCGCCGCAAACACGCCCGCGGTGATCAGCCACGGCCAAAGCGCCACACTTCGCACGATCAAGCGATCTTCGTGCAGTGCCGCGTTGGTGGCTGAACCGGCCAGCATCACCGCCATCGCCGCGTACACTATCGCGGTGGCCAAAATTGACCACAGCGTTCCCGTAGGGATGGCTTTGCTGGGGTTCTTGAGGTCGCCAGACATATTCGCGCCCGCCATGATGCCGGTCACCGCAGGAAAGAACAGCGCGAACATCGTGAATAGATTCTCACGGCCGCCGCCTTCGGTCACCGCATAGGCGCTACCCAAGTTCGTCTGCAGCATCTCCATGCTAAATAGCGGCTGAGCCCCCATGAAAAAGGAAACCAACGATGCCACCAGCGTCAACAAAATGAAATACTGTAACTTGATCGTCCAACCGGCTCCGATGTACACACAAGCGAAAACCACCGTGTTGCAAATGATCGCAACCAATTTGAAATTAACCGCAAACGGAACGGTTTGTACAAACGCTTCGGTAAAACCGATGACGTACATCGCCACCGAGATCGCTTGCGCTAAAAAGAATACGACACCGATAGCGCCGCCAAATTCAACACCCAGGCTTCGACTGATCAGAAAATACGCGCCGCCGCCCTGAACTTTTGTGTTGGTGGCCGCCGCTGAGAGCGAAAGCGTGGTCAAGATCGTGATCACTTTGGACACCGCCAGTATCACCAGCGCCCAGATCAACCCCGCATTGCCGACCACTTGGCCGTAACGCAGGAACATGATGACGCCCAAAATAGTCAGCGTGCAGGGCGTGAAGACGCCACCAAACATGCCGAACTTTGCACCTTCGGTCACACGCGCCGCTTTACCAGAAGGCTTCAGCAGGGCGGGGGAAGATGGGAAGTTGTCGCCAGAGGCGTTTGCGTTCATAAAAAAACGGTGGGAGGAGACGAAGACACAGGACGTGGATAGTAATCCAATCCATGCGCCTTGAAAAGCACAGTCTTACGCTGCTTTCTAGCGCCTAATCCACGCGCTCGCTGCCGCCGCTCAACTTTCGCAGTTCCTCGATCGCATTGCCCACCGCCTGATGGTCGATCGCGTGAACATTTACCGGTTTACCGACATCGGCCAACATCGTCACCGTCAACCGTCCACCAAGATGCTGGCGAAACTCTTCCAAACCTCTCAGCAACTGGTCGCGGTGACTATCAAGAATCGAATTCCACACCGGCAACCCCAATCGCCGTAAACAATCGATCACGCGCAGGGCACTTTCGCGGTCAAGCCCCAACTGCGATACAGAATATAACACGTCCACCGCCAAACCAATCGAGACAGCGTCACCGTGGGAAACCGAGTATCCGCTGATTGCCTCTATTTTATGGGCCGACCAATGGCCGAAATCCAACGGCCTTGCTTCCATCACTTCAAACGGATCACCGCCATCGACGATGTGCCGTAAATGATGAGCGGCCGATTCTCGGATCGCCTGCGCTGCAAACCGTTTCTCTCGTCCGCGAATCTGCTGGGCGTTGTCGCACAAAAATTCAAACGACGTTCGCGATTTCAACAGCGCGACCTTCACCGCTTCAGAAAACCCGCTGACAAACGTCGATGCCGGCAGCGACGCCAACAGCGAATAATCATTCACGACCGCCCAAGGTACCGCGAAAGAACCCTTCCAGTTCTTTTTGCCAAATTCATTGACGGCGTTCTTCACGCCGACGCCACTGTCGGCCTGTGCCAAGGTCGTCGAAGGGAAGCGTATCAAACGGATACCTCGATGCGCCACCGCGGCCGCAAATCCCACCACATCCAACACAGCGCCGCCACCGACCACAACGATGTAACTGCGCCGGTCAAGTTGATCTTCATTGATCGCGGCAAGCAATTTTTGCACGACCGACGGATCGTTCTTACAATCCTCGCCTCCGAAAATCACTTCAGCCGGTCGCGCCAACTCCAATCCAGATTCAGCTTCGATCCAGTTGGTCAGTGAATTGGCAAAACCCGGATTGGATTCACTGACGGCACTATCGACCCAGATCTGCACCTTGCTCTTGTCTTGGTCTACCGCACCGTTGCCACCTGTCGCCGCTTCTTCATCGTGATCGACGAAACAGGAGCAAAGAATGTCTTGGGACGATTCGAAGACGTTGTCGCAAAACCAAACTCGATGCTGATAAGGCACAGCAAAAGTTTTATCGATTAAAAAATCATCCGACGCAAACGGCGCAACAGCTTCCTCGGGCTGTGAAGATTCCAATGGTGAAATTTTCTCAATCAAAGTGTTTTGTCTCGGCAGCGATTTTCATTTCGGACGTCTTCAATAAAGAGAGTTTCTCACTGAACGGCATGGCGCTTACCATTCATTGAGCGGCAGGGCCC
The DNA here is from genome assembly GCA_937921995.1 of uncultured Pirellulaceae bacterium. GTDB lineage: Bacteria > Planctomycetota > Planctomycetia > Pirellulales > Pirellulaceae > Mariniblastus. Next base: position 4,594 of record CAKZVF010000011.1, on the reverse strand, counting down.
CAGCCGCTGGTTTGGTTGACTAATCTTTTCCAGAGTTTTCTTCGCGCGGTGGGCACCCGCGGCTAGCGTCTTGCGGCTCAGTTTTCCAAACAATTCTCAATTTTGTTTCACCAGTTTAATTCAAACGGGAAAGAAAGTCACTTTCAATTAAAGGCCTCTTTATGTTGCTAATGAGAACGACCGGTTTAAACATCGTTCAACCGGCCCGTCGAATCGCCAAATGACTTGATGTCCGTCGCGCCCATCCTGTCGGCGATTGACAAAAACAAATTAGATAACGGCTTGGAGTCGTGATCGACCAAACGTCCCGAATCGATCGTCCCGCCACCTTTGCCTGCCAACAAAACCGGAAGGTTGGTATGCGTGTGCCTATTTCCATCAGCGTTACCACTACCGTAAACGATCATCGAGTTATGCAGAATTGAGTTCCCGTCTGTATCCTTCTTTTGCTCCAACGACGTCAAAAACCGGGCAAGCTGCTCGATGTAAAACTTGTCGATGCGAGCCACTTTTTCGATCGTGTCTTTGTTATTTTTGTGATGGCTGAGTTCGTGGTGGCCTTCGACGACGTTAATTTCTTGGAACGACCGGTTACTGCCATCATGAGCCAAACTGAACGTGGCTACGCGCGTGGAATCCGTCTCAAAGGCCAACCGCATCAGATCGAACATCAGCGCGATGTGCTCGCGATACGAATCAGGAACACCCACCGGAGTCACCGCTGCGGCAACATCAGGGATCGAAAATCGTTCGGCCCGTTGGATCCGTTTTTCAATCGAACGAACAGAAGTCAAATACTCGTCCAGCTTCCGCCGGTCTGAACGTTGCAACCGGCGCTGCATGGCGTGGGCGTCCTCCATAACAAAATCTAAAACCGATTTCTGCTGACCGAGGCGCTGAGCAAAATTGTTCTTTCGTTGTTCCGGCGTTCCCGATCCAAACAAACGCTCAAACACCAGCCGCGGATTCGCCTCGGGCATCATCGGAGTCGTTGGCGATTTCCATGACATGTTATACTGATAGGCGCAGGAGTACCCCGAATCACAATCACCCGACTTCCGCTTGTCGTCACAGGTTAACTCGAGCGAGCGAAAACGAGTCTGATCGCCAATTTGATTGGCGATGACCTGATCAATAGAAACGCCGGCACGAATGTCGGTGGCACTTTTGTTCAACCGCACGCCCGTCAAAAAAGTGCCGTTGCCTCGCGCGTGGTCACCGGCACCATCCTTGCCAGCTTCGGCCGGCTCTAAATCCAGCCCCTTGAGAATTTGGAACGAAGACTTCACCGATTCCAACGGCGACAACGTTGGGCTCAAGGAGTAGTCACCCGATTGTTCCTTTGGCCACCACGATTTGGGAATCGCCCCGTTGGGAAAATAGATGAACGCCGCACGCAATGGCGATTTACTGGCAGTCACCCCAACGGCAGTCCCGTCAGCCATGGCTTTTACAGGCAACAGCGATGACATTGCCGGTAATGCAATCGCAGCACTGGCGCCTCTTAAGAAACTCCGACGGCTTACATTTGACACAAAATCTACTCCTTAATAATTCCTGTCACAGGAATCTTTCTTTCGGTTCTTTGAAACCCGGGAGACCTAATCACGGCATTGATCAGCCTCCGAGCAGTCCCACCAGAGGCTTCCAGCTGCTGAACAATTTGGTCGATCGTCTGCGTATCATGATAGTCAACCGACCGGCCCAACGCATACGTCATCATCTTCACCGTTAAACAACGATAAAATTTGTCTCGATGATTCTCGGACAAAATCTTTTTCAAATCCTGAATATCTTCGAACGCTTCTCCGGTGATCAACGTCCCACTGGCGTCGACTTCATCCCCCGATTCACTGGTTCGGTATCGACCCAAAGCATCATAGTTCTCCAGTGCTAACCCCAACGGGTCCATGCGATTGTGACAAGAACTGCACATGGGATCTGCGCGATGCAACGCCAATGATTGCCGAAGCGTCAGGTTCGCATGGCCTTCGCCTCCGGCATCCTCCAACGCCGGAATATCCGGCGGTGGTGCACCTGTTGGCATTCCCAAAATATTATCAAGAATAAACAAGCCGCGCTTCACCGGCGACGTGCGATCGGGATTCGAGGTCACCGTCAACAAAGCCCCGTGAGTCAGGATGCTCCCACGATGGTGTTCAGGTTTGAGTTCGAATCGCCGCATCTCATGCCCTTGAACTCCTTCGATCCCGTACTGTTTGGCCAGTGGTTCGTTGAGAAAGGTGTAGTCGCAGTCAATCAGGTCAATGAGATCCGCATCCGTTTTTACCAAATGAGCGAACAGCATTTCGGTCTCACTGCGCATCGAATCACGCAACCGATTGGTCAGCTCAAACGATTCAGCAGCTTTATATAACTTCCGTAAATCGCGGTAAGCCTGCCGAAGCAGCGAATATTGTTCCTTGGTAAGATCATCTCGAATTGCCTTGAATTCATCGATACGAGCACGTAACTGCAATGCCTGCTCTCTAGCTTCAGAGCCCAGCACCACTGCCCGCGCATCGACCGAAACCGACATCACATCGCGCGTTTGCAACCACTGCCCAACAAAGTTCTTGTGGAAGGCATCGAAACGATCGTCGTTGATCATCCGCTCAATCTCACTGTCGAGATTCTCGCGCAGCTTACCCTGACTCGCCAACGACAAAAGCCGTTCATCGGGCATCGTCGACCATAAGAAATATGACATGCGCGTTGCCAATGAGTGCTGGTCGACCAGCGGAAATCGCGATTGTGAGGTTTCCGCAAACGTCTCCTTGAAGATGAAGCTGGGCGAGGACAAAACGGCAACCATGGCTTGCGATATCCCCGACTCAAACGAACCACCCTCGGCAGTCCAAACCGATTCCGCCAAATTGATCAAACGATCCAGCGTGGCCTTCAAGACGGGTCGGCGAAACGCGCGCGACGCAAACCGTTGCAAGATGCGCTCCGCCGAAGCGCGTTTGGCTTCGTTGGTCTTAATTGGAACATCTTCAAAATAGTCGGTGTAGCCTTCGGGCCGAACGAAGCTCTCAGGATCATCCAACGGCCCTACAAGCCGAGTATGATGAAGTTGGATCCGCAGCTGCCGTGTTTGCTTGGCAACTTTTACCGGAGTGACGTCGAATTGGAGCGTGTAGGCACCTTCTTTCCAATCACGCTCGAGTTCAAGCGTAATGTACTTCCAGTCCGCGCGCGTGAAATCCTCATCCAGCATCACATCGTCGCCGCAGGTCACCTTCACGTGGCAGACGTTGTCGTCGATAGCACCTTCGGTGTAGTTCTCTGCAGCGACCAGCTCCAACTCCAAACGATATTCGCCTGCCTTATCGACCTCGAAGCTGAGTCTTCCGCTGCCGCCTAAATGATACTCGAATCGTGGATCTCCAACTTCATTCAGCCGCGCGTCTCCGCCCAGTTCGTATTCCCTTCCCCAAAATGGACGCACACGTGGCATTGATCCAACTTGCGGAACACGTGCCTTAACAATCTCGGTCGCGGCGTTGATGTACTTCTCCATCAGCAGGGGAGAAAGTGTCAGCACTTCACCAATGTTGTCGAATCCGTGCCCGGTATCATCCGGCGGAAACAAAAGATCTGTATCGACGTCGTAGTTCATTAGATCAGCAACCGTGTTGCGATACTCAATCCGATTCAGCCGCCCCAACACCACTGAACCGGGGTTAGGCTCCTCCGCGTCGATGCGAAAAATGGCCCGCTTGACCCACTGATCGAGTCCACGACGTTCATCATCGGTGGGTTGGTCCATATCGGGTGGCGGCATCAAGTCGCAACGCAGCTGACCGAGCACACGATCCCAGAGTTTGATGGAAGCGTTGTCCTGGCGCGGATTGATCAGGGCTTCCAACGAAACGCCACCTTCGTCGGCACCATCGAGATGACAATCGGCACAATACGATTGCAGCAAAGGCGTGACTTGTTCCAGTTGCAGTTTGCGATCAGAATCGGTAAGCGCAAAAACCTGATCTTCTGGCGTTCCTTCGGCGTTTGCTTGAAGGTCAGTTGCCTGTGGTTTGCGGGAGTCCATTTCAGTTTGCTCTTGAGCCAGCGCCGGATTCGACACCAAGAGAATAACCGCGCAGATGGCCCAAACGGCGCTCCATGCACTCAGCCCGAGCTCGCGCCAGCGGGGCAGAGGATAGGAACGGGAAAACATTGCTGAGCGCGAATGGCACATTTCGAATTTGGGGCCGCAATAAAAGTGAGGTAAGTGTCCCGTCTATAATGAAACCGCAGAAGCACCAAGTTGTTTTCCAGCTTGGAGGAACTTATGAAAAGATCATACTTTTTACTCAACAAAACAGCAAAAAACCCTTACGATTTGCCGCATTGGCGGGAGTCAGGGATCTCCTGCTGCTTCGAGGTCCCTACGGCATTTTGTTTTGGACTAAGGATTGGCCGCTATTTTGGCGAACATTGGCGAACAAAATCGCCTGTTTTACTGTCGGAGGAAATAGATTGCGCAAAGTCCATTTTGGGGAGAAAATGGATCAAAATTCTTTCCAGAAGTCATCAAAACGTCAAAAAACACCGATACCAGATAGCTGAGAAAGTTGATAAACTCATCAAA
>CAKZVF010000010.1 GCA_937921995.1 uncultured Pirellulaceae bacterium | reverse complement strand
GCGGACGCAGTGGTGATTGACGGCCCCAACGCATTTGTCTTTGAGCAAAACGGCGACCACTTTGATCGCGTCGATGTCAGTGTGTTATACCGAGATAAAGATTCAGTCGTCGTCAAACGCGACAACCGTTTGCTGGGAAGCGTGATCGCAATGACGGCTGCCTTCGATATGCATCTGGCGCTGAAAAATTCGGCAAACGGTCCCGTCGATCCTCATGCGGGGCACACGCATTGATGCGGACCTCTGTACCTATTGGCAGGTGACAATCCTCCAGACCAATCGCTCCCCAACGCACTGTAACTCATGCTCTCGACACTGCTCAACGGAATCATCCGCTTCGCCCTGCACAACCGAATGTTGGTGGCTGCGATCGCGACGTTTCTATTGTTGTACGGTGGCTGGCAGATGACGCGGCTTCCCATCGACGTCTTTCCCGATCTCAACCGCCCGCGCGTTGTCATCATGACCGAAGCCCATGGACTGGCTCCAGAGGAAGTGGAAACGCTGGTCTCCTTTCCCATCGAATCGTCGCTCAACGGTGCTTCGGGGGTTCAAGCGGTCAGATCAACATCCGGCGTCGGACTATCGGTAATCAATGTCGAATTCGATTGGGGAACCGACATCTACAACGATCGGCAAGTCGTCGCCGAACGTTTGGCTGTTGTGGCCGAGCAATTGCCGGCGGGCGTGCGGCCGCAGCTGGCACCGATTTCCTCAATCATGGGCCAAATCGCCATGGTCGGCATGGTCAGCGAAACTCGTCCCGACAACAAATTATTCGAAGTGAATCTGGGTGACACGGCAGAATTAAATTTGCTCAACGCCAGCCAACTTCCACGCGGACTGATAGACGCATTCGAAACCAACGGGCACCCTCTGTCAGACAATCTGGACGTGCGCGTCGAATCGCGCAATCAAAAATGGATGGTTGGCGATCGCCAAACGGACCGCTGGTTTGCAATCGTACCAGCTGAAGGATCGGCGAACGTTCTTTCGATCCACTCGCGCACTTCTCCGATGCAGATGCGAACCATCGCGGACTGGACGATTCGCCAACGACTGCTGACGATTCCCGGGATCTCTCAAGTCTTCGTGATGGGAGGTGATCGCAAGCAATACCAAGTGCTGATTTCGCCGGACCGGCTGATTCAATTTGGGGTTACCCTGCATGACGTTGAACAGGCGTTGGCGATGAGCAATTCCAACGCAACCGGAGGCTACCTTGATGAACAGGGCCCGAATGAACTTTTGGTAAGAGTGCTCGGCCGAATCAAATCGCTGGACGAACTTGAAAACATCGTGGTCAAACACGTCGACCGGCAGTCGATCGTGCTTCGTCAAGTCGCACGCGTGACCGAGGGCGCGACGATCAAACGCGGCGACAGTTCGATCTACGTGCGCAGCAGTGAAGCAGAAGATGAAGAAGGCAGTCGTTTCACAGGCGGACCGGGAATCATTTTCACGATCACCAAACAACCCGACGCCGACACGCGCAAGGTCACCGAGCGTGTCGAAGCGGCGTTTGCGGATCTCGCCGCCGACATGCCTGCCGACGTGCGGATGGAGGAGGATGTTTACCAGCAAAAAAAGTTCATTGATGCGGCAATCGCAAACGTGATTGAGGCTCTCCGCGATGGCGGTATCTTAGTCGTGCTAATTCTGTTCTTGTTTTTGCTTAATTTTCGCACAACCTTCATCACGCTGACCGCGATCCCGTTGTCGATCGTGATCACCGCATTGGTTTTTTGGATTTTTGGACTGACCATCAACACGATGACTCTGGGCGGGTTGGCCGTCGCGATTGGTGAGTTGGTCGATGATGCGATCGTGGATGTGGAGAATGTTTTTCGCCGTTTGAAGGAGAACCGAAATGTGGGATCTCCTAAAAACCCGTTGCTGGTCGTGTTCCAAGCCAGCGTCGAAATCAGAAACTCGATCGTGGTCGGCACGATGATCGTTATTTTGGTCTTCATTCCCCTGTTCGCTCTCGAGGGAATGGAAGGCCTGTTGTTCGCGCCGCTGGGCGTGGCCTATATCGTTTCGATTCTGGCGTCCTTGCTTGTTTCGCTGACGGTGACGCCGGTGCTGTCCTATTGGCTATTGGCCGGAAATCCTGAAAGCAATCACGAAGAAAAGGATTCGTTTGTCTTGCGAGGCCTAAAATGGATCGCAGAAAAATTTGTTCGCGCCAGCACGCACCTCTCGTTTCCGATACTCATCGGTGCCGTCGTCTTGGTGGCGATCGCGGGATTCACGGCCTACCATCTGCAACGTGATTTCCTGCCTCCATTTAACGAGGGTTCGATGCAGATCAATGTGTTGATGCCGCCGGGAACGTCGCTGGAAAAATCGGTGCAGGTCGCCGAAATTGCTGGGCAACGCATTCGTGAGGTTCCCGAGGTTAGATCACTGGCTCGCCGCACCGGCCGCGCCGAACTGGACGAACACGCAATGGGTGTCAACGCGTCTGAATACATCGCGTCGATATCAGAATCACACCGTTCGCGCGAAACAATCATCAACGACATACGAGACCGATTGACGACCGTTCCGGGGATCATCTTCGGCGTCGAACAGCCTCTGACACACCTGATGTCCCACATGGTCTCGGGCGTGAAAGCTCAGGTGGGCATCAAACTCTATGGTGACGACCTAAGCATGCTCAGGCGGAAAGCCAACCAGATCGAAGCCGTGATCAAAACAGTGGCCGGCGTAAAAGATGCTCAAGTCGAACAACAGATGGAGATCCCCCAGTTACAAATTTCCGTTGATGGTGCGGGTCTAAAGCGATATGGACTTCGCACGGCGGATGTTACCGAATTTATTGAAACGGCGATGAACGGCCATGTCGTTTCAGAGATTATCGACGGGCAACGCAAGTATGATTTGCTGCTGCGTTTAGAAGAAGACGTGCGTGAAGATCTTGCCGCCGTTGGCCGACTTGTGCTGGATCTGCCAGAGGGCGGCACCATTAAATTGGAAGACGTCGCCGACATCAGACAGTCACTGGGGCCCAATGTCATCAATCGGGAACAGGTGCGACGCCGGATTGTGATCCAGTGCAACGTTAGCGGTCGAGGCCTTGTCGATGTCGTCAACGATATCAAGCAAAAGGTGGCTCCTATCGAAGACGCGTTGCCGCTGGGGTATGTTTTGGAGTATGGCGGACAATTCGAAAGCCAGCAATCCGCATCGCGGATGATCGTCGTGCTGTTTCTTGTATCGTTGATCGGCATGTTGCTGGTGCTGTACACATTATTCAAGAGCTTTAATTTAGCGCTCCAGGTAATGGTAGCCTTGCCGATGGCATTCATCGGCAGCGTCGCCGCGTTAAGGTTGACCGAACAGACGCTCTCCATCGCCGCCATGGTTGGTTTCATTTCACTTTGCGGAATCGCGACTCGCAATGGAATCTTGCTGATCAATCACTATTTGCATCTGGTCAAGCACGAGGGGGAAGGATGGACGCGCGACATGATCGTCCGGGCCGGCAAAGAACGGCTTGCCCCCGTTCTCATGACGTGCCTAACGACAGGCATCGGTTTGGTGCCGCTGGCGATGGCGGCCGGTGAAACAGGCAAAGAGATACTCTATCCGGTTGCCACCGTGATTATTGGCGGTCTAATTACCAGCACGATTTTGGAATTCCTTGTCCGCCCTGCGCTGTTTTGGCAGTTCGGCATCAACGCCGCCAAACGATCGCTCACCAACGACGATGCCAAAGTCGTTTTGATAGAAGAAACGATTGATGAAACGTCAACCACTCAGACTACGTGAAAGAGAACCGCAATGATACGCCTTCCCATTGTTGCCGCCCTGGCGATTGCTTGTTTAAGTTTTACATTCTCCGGATGCGACCAAACGAAACCGAACAATAGTTCAACCACCGCACCTGACGAACATGGTCACAGTCACGACGACCCATCCCATGCAGATCATGAAGATCATGGTCACGACCATAGCAGTGTCTCTGCTCCCCATGGCGGACAGATCATTGACCTTGGTCGTGACGGAAAGTACCACGCGGAACTCACCGACAGCCACGATGACGAATCGCTCACGGTTTACATGCTCGACGCTGAATTGCAAAGTCTTCCGATTGATGCGAAAACGATCAGCCTCACGCTGATCTCCGGTGATGACGCACAGTCGTTCGAACTGCTGCCTCAGCAACAAACAGATGGCGGCAGTTCATCGTTCACCATTTCCAGCGAAACGGCGTTTGACTTGCTAGAGTCGGAGGGCACATCCGGGAAACTGCGCGTTGAAATTGATGGCAAGTCATTCACGGGATCCTTCGCGCACCACGAACATGACCATTGATCCGCGCGACAACGCCACCGACGGCACTGATCAAGCAATCTCGATGTCAGTCTAATTGGCGTTCCACACTCAGCCGCAGACTACTGTTGACTGAGGATGTCAATGAAGGGGCTGATATCCAAGAAATTGACGACGCCATCTCGATTTGTGTCGGCCTCGTTTAAGTAGCCGCTGGCCGACAGGCTGGAAATGAAGGGGGAGATGTCAAGGAAGTTAACGACGCCATCTTGATTCGCGTCCCCCAACACAAACGCCGGCTCGAAATCATACAAGATGATTTGGTTGTTGCCAGAGTAAGCCACCGCAAACGTTCCTTCACCTGCGGTCGTTTCGATCCGCTGTCCATTTTGAACGTTCCCAAATTCCCCAACGAAAAATGAATTGGGCGCTAACAAAAAGAACACGTCCGAGCCCGAAGGGACAAAACCATTGGTCAAGGTAACATTCAACGAGTTGGGCAGCGTTGTGGAATTATAAAGCGTTTGATCATAATCCGTTCCCGCAGCGGTGCCACCAATACCGACTTCGAAACTGTTGCTCGCCAACACGCTACCGTAGATAACCCCAGCGTTGATCGTAAAGAAACCGATCGTTTCAGCCGCGTGACTACGCTCGGAATCGAACGAGCTTTCTTCCTCGGTGAAGACGCTCGCCCCGGCCGCATTGAGAACCGTATTCCGCAGCGCGGTTGAATCAGAGCCATTAATCGTTTGCATCGCCGCGAAGAAGCTGTCGACGGAACTGAAATCGCCCCGAGGATCGAAATTCACAAACTGCCCTTCACTGCCGGCTTCGAAAGATCCCGCGTCGTAGTGCAAACCACCGGTGGCACCTGCTCCGGATTCGACCGCAAAGAAGCTGATCGTTTCGGCTCCGTGGATCCCATCGGCAGCCTCTTCCTCTTGTAAGCTGACCTCAAACTCCGTATTCGAAACCATGTTGACGCGTGTCGTCACCGCAGCCGGGTCAAATTCAGTCACCACATTTGCGAAAACAAGCGGCGTCTCGAGTCCCGCAAAGGCGGAGCCCAAGCTGTAGGTTTGAACATTATGGTCTTGTCCCGACCGATTACCGGCGACAAAAATCGTGCCATCATCAAGCGTGTATTGGCCTGCCTCGATCACCATGTAGCTGACAACCTCCGACGCGTGAATCGGGTTTAGATACTCCCATTCATCGATTCGAATTTCAAAACTGTTGCTGGTCACATTGCGAATTCGAACGGTGCTGGGATCAGTGCCCTCATAGGAGGGTGTGCCTGCAATCACAACTGGGTCATTGTAGGACTGTGTTAGCGTTACCGTTTTCCACAGATGGTCTACAGATATACTGTTCGATTCACCGATCGCCTGTTGGTTTTGCAGCGTGGAGGTTATTTCAATTCGCGAAATATCGTTGTCCAGCAAACCAAGCGCAGAAATAGATTCGGTGTAGGTTGCCGTTGTTCCCGTGCCACCAGCCCATTGATAGACCGTGACCTCGTAGCCGGCGGGAATAAGGAACGAAGAAATCGCATCGTTACCAATAGGCCCTGCATCCAAATCAACGTTTAGGTAAGTCCCCTCCGTCAATTCCCATGGATCGCCGCCGTAGTTAGCATCCGAGAATGCGACCACTTTCGCAGCGATCGGTTCAACGGCCGGTCCTTCAACGGGACGTCCGCTTGGAAAATGCAAGTCGATCAACTCCTGAATCCGGGCAACCGCTGCTTGCCCCCGCGCCACATCGTAATTGGACCGCAGTGCAGCCCAAGGCCCGCGACTTTCGTTCAAAAAGTCTCTCATCACCCCGTCCACCGCATTCCATTGGGCCTGATTCAGCGGTACGGAATCGCGCGCAGTAACCATCCGGTCGTAAATCTCAACCGAGGGCCTAAGCCCTTCAGCGGCCATCGCGGTGGCGAGCGCCGAAGCGTTGCTGGGCGAATGTCCCCAAAGGTGAAACAGCGGCGCGACATTGACGCCGGCTTCACGCGATAAACGCAACAGCCGATCGTTTCGGTTGTGGCTGGTCCGGCCGCCATTGGTCCATTGATCCCACTCCAAACCATCCATTTCGATGTTGATGCGACGATTAAAGTTTTGCAACGCTTCAAGCCCGAACATGTCGATGTACTCAACATAGTCCGCGTGGCCGCGCGGCCGATAAGACCCTTGCTGAAAAGCCATATTTTGGCCATTGAGGAACTCGTCCATCACCACCCAACTGTTAAGCGTGTCAGATGTGTCGTGGTTGGTGGAACCGTAGGCCAGCGACTCCGCGAAGGCCTCTTGAGCGGTCAAGCCATAGTTCTCCATGCCAATTGACACCGCCACCATGTGCACCAGTGACTCGGTCTCTCCCGAAAACATCGTCACCAGTTCCGCATGCCCATGTTCATGCCACAGCACTTTATCGAAGGCATGTTGCAGGGTCAGCGGTGCCCGGATAGTGTTCTGATTAAACGAACCATAATTACTTTGAGGATAACCAATGCTAAACGCGTTGCCACGAATCTGAGTATCCACAATCATGTACAAAATCGCTTTATGCCGTTGAGCGTCCTTGCCGGCATACTCCGAAGCCACTTGAATGTTGGCATCGTGAGCTTCGATGATCTCAATTAATTGGTTGTAGCCGACGTTGTCCACCCACTTGGTAGGCACCGTCCATAAACTGTGTTCACTTTCAATATCCGTAAACGCACCGGGGTGATTTCTTTCAACAGTTTCCCATTGCGTCGCGGATGTTTGATCAAAGCTGCGGTTGGAGAAGAAGGGGGCGCGGATCGTATTGCGGAATTGAATGTCCACGATTCCCGCTTGGCCACCAATGGGCACTTCGATATAGATGTTACCGCCCATTGGATTTGCGACCTGCGTCACGTTACCCGTGATGTCAAAGGTATTGCTGACTCGATGCAAACGATTGGCGGTATTCTTGTTACTCAAATCCCATGAGTGCCCCCCAACGCGGATCTGGTACCCCGCGTTGACCAGTTCATTAGGCACAATCACTTCGGCAATCGTGCCGGGCGCTAAATAGGCTCCGGTCATGCGGCGCGCGGCATTGGTGTTGTAGCCACCATCGGAACCGTATTGTTCGTTCAGCGTCCCGTCAATCTGGACCTCATAGATTGCGTTTGGATCTGTGGGAGTTGGCACCGTACCGGGGAAGTACTCCGTCGATCGAAACATGACGCCATCGACGAGGTTGGGAGACTGTGAAACCAGATCACTATCAAACGCATCAAAAATGGCCTGATAGACACCCATCATCGTGCGACCTAAACCGCGTCCAAGATTTACATCGCCATCCCACGAGTTATTGAAACTTGCCAATCCCGCCGGCGTAAAAAGAGGTCCAACCTCGGCCTCGTAAAGTTCGACGACTTCTACCGCCGCAACAAAATCCTCTAACCGATTACCGATCGTATTGGCTTCATTGGCGAAAGCCGTTGCCCAGCTCTGCAGTTCCCCCACGTTCATCGTGTCGGTTCCGAGAATATGTTCCTCTAATGCGCTAAAGCGACCACTGGGCTGCACACCTGAACTAGTTGCAAGCATACCATTGTCAATCGCAAGGACACCAATGATCTCGCCCGGTGTATGCACCAGTTCCACATCCTGTGACTGTTCTTCCTGAATGAAGAAAGTGGCGCTATTGGCAGTCACCGCAATCGACCGAACCGTGGCGGTATCAGCTGAGTTATTACTCTGCATGCTCGCGAACAGCGCCGGCGTCGAATCGAAGCCTCCACCATCCAACGAAACCGTCGCACCGGTGTGAGTCACGGGATTGGCTACGATCAGCGATTGAAACGCTGAGCCACCGCTATTGCCTGAGGAGGCCGTTGCCACCGCGACGAAACCAATCGTCTCAGCCGCATGCACGTTATCCGCCGCTTCTTCCTCTTGGATTTGCGTCACAAACACGTTGTTGCTTGCTACGACCATGCGAGTGGTCGCGCTAGAGGGATCGTTGTCGGTCATGATCTGGGAAAACAAAACCGGTCGGGTCACAAAGAAGTTACCGGTAGAAATCGTCTCCCACTGATCGGTCTGGTCATTCACATAGCCCGCGACCAACCGCGTACCGTCCTCCAACGTGTGCATCCCGCCTTCGACCACCATATAAGAAACGATTTCCGCAGGATGGTTGCCGTCTAGATAGTCCCATTCGTCCAACGCGATCTGAAAACTTGTACTCGAAACATTACGCACCCTCACATTCAGGGCGTCGCCATTGGCCAGCGACGCCGGCCCTGCGATCACGACGGGGTTATCGAAGCTTCGATCAAGATTAACGGTAGACCAGTTGGAATCGACCGCAATCGTTTCGACCTCTCCAATTTCGGCACCGCCGACAAAGTTTGGAATCACAGCCGCAAGCAGTTTGCGTTGCTCCATCGATTCATAGTTGAGCCTGATGTCTGTATTGTTGCGTCGTCTTTTTGGGTTGAATTTCATGGGCAACAGTATAATCAATGGCTTACATTTTCCGCAATAAATAAGGGCTCGATGAAATCACCTTCAGCCTAAGTAAAACGACGGTAAGCGGTACTGAAAATTAAAATCATTCTCTGTTCGATGCGCCACCGGTTTCCAAACGTAAGAGTGCCAATTGAAAGTCAATTTTTGTGAGAACTTTACTCAACACCACGTCCCGAGCGCCTGAATCGCACGAAATGCATCAAGCAAAAAAAGACACCGAGTGTTAATACTTGAAACGGTGACCGTAGCGCACGATCTTGGATTCAAAGAACGTCCATGAAGCCCACGCGATGCCAACGGAGATAGGAATCGCCGTCAGCGTTATCAGAAGCTGAGGCAACGTTTCCACGTCAGGGCGCGTGCCCAACACGAACCCATGCAAGAACACCAAAATGGGTTGATGGACCAGATACATCCCGTAAGAAATCGAACCAAAAAACCTCAGCGGTTTGGTAAGCAACAACTTCCCCGACACGTTCTTGCTGACCACCAGCAAAATATAGCTGGCACTGCCCAGCCCGATCACCGTCAGCCCCACCGACATCCGCAGTGGTACATCGGTGAACTTCTTGGAGAACAATAGAACAGGCACAATCCAAATTGCCGCTACAAGCACAGCCTTGAGCAGTTTGCCATTGTCCTTGAGTACGATTGCTTTAAGTTTTTCGTCACGCCAGATCATCGCCGCGATAGCGCCCCAGAACAACGTGTCCCAGCGGCAGGGCAGCAAGCAGTTCGCGCTGATATGGTCGCTGCCAAATTGGTACAGCAACCACGATCTTAGCAATGGAGCCGTCGCGATCAGAACCAGCAGAGTTTTCATCAGATGCCGAGGCGGCACCAGCAATACGATCAGCGGCAGGAGCATATAAAACTGCTCTTCAACCGCCAACGTCCAAGTCGGAATCAGAGACAGACCGCCGTCGTGATTCGTCCAAGCCATGAAGAAGTTCTGGGTATACGTCAAGTATCCCACCATCGGCAGCGGTTGCTCAAGCCACTCGTATCCCGACTGCCGAAGATAATGAATCAGCATGACCAGGGGCGGGATGAACAGAAAATAGATCGGAAAGATGCGACAAGACCGGCGAATATAAAACGCGCTGAAGTAGTTTTCCGAACCGCGATTGTCGATCAAGATCCCCGCGATCAGAAATCCCGAAAGCGCGAAAAACACATCGACGCCCAACCATCCCAGACTGAACGGAAAAAAACCGTGAGGCACCTCGGCCAGATAATGCGCCAACACCACGACAATCACCGCCAGCCCGCGCAAGCCGTCCAGCTCAAGAATCCGACCGGGTTTTGGATGTGATGACGACATTGGAAGGCTACGGTTATCGCAGCAAACGATTTAGAGGCAGGGTTATTCCCGCCACCATAGGGAATTTCTCCAATCTCTCAAAGACGGGTTAGCAACACGTTCCGCAGCAACTTCTTAGGGTCCAAGGACGCTACTTTCCGACTAAAGCCGGGACTACAGACGGCGCCCGCATAGAATACGGTTCATTGGGGTAATCTCTTGCGGAATCGATCCCCAGCGCACACGATAGCCGGCCGCTTCCAATCTATAAGTACGGTCGATGTCGAACGCCGCTTCGATGCCGAATTGAGTTTGTAGCGCCAGCGGTGCAACGCAAGCCGATCGAGGATAGC
>CAKZVF010000009.1 GCA_937921995.1 uncultured Pirellulaceae bacterium | reverse complement strand
CGCATGGCCGTCGCCGGTAGCCACCGAGGGGTTGGTGGTTTCGCGAAAGATCTGACCTGCGCCGCCGGTGCAGAGGATCGTTTCGTGGGCCCAAAAAAGAGTTTTTTGTTTATTGTCCATCGCCACGACCGCGCCGCGACAGCGCTGGTCAAATTTCAAGAGATCCAGCGTGAAGGCATTCTCGATGACCTGAATGTTCTCCGCCGAGCGGACCTTGGCGATCACCGCCCGCATGATCTCAGCACCGGTGGCGTCGCCGTTGGCGTGGATGATACGGTTGTGGCTGTGTCCGCCTTCACGACCGAGTGTCAATTCCGTTTGGTCAACTTTGTCGTGGTCGAATTTAGTGCCCATTTCGATCAGTTCGCGGATACGATCGGGGCCTTGGCTGATGACCGAGCGGACGGTGTCGAGGTCGCAGAGGTTTCCACCGGCGTCCATCGTATCGCGAATGTGGAATTCAATTTTGTCTTCGGGGCTGATGACGCCCGCGATTCCACCTTGAGCGTAACTGCTGTTGGATTGGCGTATCGCATCTTTGGTGATGACGATCACGGTCAGCGCCGTGTCGATCTCAAGCGCCGCTCGCAGCCCAGCCAGCCCTCCGCCGATGATCAAAACGTCGGCGAAGCGATGAGCGACCTTTTTGGGGGCGAAGTTCGTGAGGTACCGGGGAACGCCGGACGAATTTAGAATCATGCGACGAGCTCATTTCGCGTAGTGGATTCCCGTCAAGGTTTGGGCCTTTAAGAAATCCTGGAGGGCTATAAGAGCAACGTTGGGTGTCGACATAAGGACGAGCATCTCTGAGATCTATCCAGATCTGCAGAGAACTTTTCCTCCGGCGGGGCCTTTCAAGGAGCACCGCTACCCTCGTTACGCTTTCTTCTTTTTCTTAGCGGCCTTTTTCTTGGTCGCCTTTTTTGGTGCTGCAGTTTCTGCATCAGGATCTTCCACCTCGACCTCTTCGATGGCCTCTTTCACTTTCATGACAAAGTGTGGCGGTTTGCCTTCAGGGCTGAGTTCCTTGGCACGTTTTTCGGCGGCCTTGCGTTGATTGAACTCGTAGAGGGCAACGCGCTTCATCGCATGATTGAAGACACCCCAATAGGCTCGTAAGCGAATATCTTCGAGGGCCTGTTTCTTCGTTTTGCGCTTGGCCTTCTTCTTTTTCTTCTTTACTGGGGCCTCGTCGTCCTCTGCGCCCTTCTTTTTCGTGGACTTTTTGGCCGCCTTTTTCTTGGTGGCCTTCTTAGGAGCGGCTTTTTTCTTGGTCGCCGCTTTTTTAGTCGCAGCTTTCTTCTTGGCAGCTTTTTTAGCCATGGTGATCCGTGTCAGTGGAATGGGGGCCCGTGTTGATTTTCAAGGGCAATAATATAACTACGCAAATGAACGTTGAATAGCGGGTTGATTCGCCGAAGAGCCACAAATTGTGGCAGAAAATCCGTCGCCCAGCCGGTTTTTGCTGCCTCTGAGAGATCCGCAACGGAGGCGGTCGAGCCAAACGCGAAAGCGATCGCGATAAGGTGAAGACCGTAGAGGAATTTGCTTCCGCGAACGCGCGTGTGAAAATCAGGTTATTATGCTCCATCGCCATGTCATCGGTACACAGATTGGTAGAAATTGATTCGAGCCAACCCATCTGCCACCATTTCGTCGATTCTTTATATTTCTTGTTCGTTGGGCCTTCTGCGCCTGGCGATTGGCTACGATGAAGTCGAACAAACAGCGCAAGCCGAAACTTCTGGAGAACAGGTTAATGCATCATTGGAAAATTTTGGCGATCATTTTGCTGGCTGTTTCAGCCACCGGTTTTCCAGAGGATGTGCTGGCCGAACAGCCGAATGTCTTGTGGATCCTGACCGATGACCATCGCTACGATTCGATTCGGGCGTTCAACAAAATGCTCCACGGGCAAGAGATGAGCGCGCTGGGCTATGTCGAATCGCCCCATACGGATCGGCTGGCAAAGATGGGCACGACTTTTATAAACACTTATTGCCAAGCCATGGGGTGTGCTCCGTCTCGGGCGTCTTTGCACTATGGGCGGTATCCGTTTCGGTCGGGTATTTATGGATTTGAGTATCACAACAACAACGCTCAGCACTGCCGGCCGACTCTGCCTGAAAACATGGCGGCGATCGGTTATCAAACGACACATGTTGGCAAGCTTGGCGTGCGCGTAAGAACGATTGAGAAAAGCTACGCGCGGCCGCATCCGATTTACCAGCAGAGCTTCTACTTCAAAGACCTTGCCAAAGATGGCCTTTGTGCTTGGGGCAAAGATTGGTTTAAGGAAATCAACGGCGTGAAGTTAGATCCGCCAATTCAGAGCCTTGAGTTTTTCGTGACGCCCGAAGGCAAGTTCGAATATTGCTCGTTGGAGTTAGAGAAGGTCATGCCCGAATTCGCAGGCACCGCCGCGCGGACCATTCAGAAGTACGATCTCCTACGTCACTACAACCAAAAGAAAGGCAAACACGTCGACAAAGGTATGATCTTGTCCGGCGTGAGTGCTCGGAAAGCCGGCAAGACGCGCGATGGTTACTACGCCTCGATCTTTGGCGACTACCTGAAGAACGCAAATCGCAAATTTGACGTGGGATCACAAACTTACGAGGGCGTGGATACTTCAAAGCCCCTGTTCTGCCATATCGGATTTGATTTTCCGCATACGCCGGTGCTGCCGCCAGCGGACTACAGGAAGCGCTTTCAACAGTACAACTACGACGTGCCGGTCTTTGATGAAAAGGAATTCGAGACCATGCCTCAACAGCTGAAGAAGATGGTCAAGCACGGTTTTTCGGATCACTTTACGGACGCCGAAAAACAGGCCATGATCCAAGACTATTATGCGTTCTGTGCTTACGGTGATCAGCTGATCGGTCAGTCCGTCGACGCCTTCATTGAGTACAGTCAGCAGCAAAAGCAACCGTGGTTGATCGTGTATGTTGTCGGGGATCATGGATGGAAATTGAATGACCATGGTGCGGTGTCCAAGTTTACGCCGTGGGATGTCGACTGCCACAATCCGATTATCGTTGTGTCATCGGATCAGAAAGCCTTCCCCGCGGACAATGTCGTGCGCGACTTCACCGAGTTCGTGGACGTCGCGCCGACGATTCTTGCCGCTGCCGGTGCTGATATAAACGAGGACTCGTTTGACTACTTGGACGGCGTCGATCTGGCGAAAGTCGTTTCTGGCGAGCAGCCGCCGCGTGATTATGTGATTGGGGAAAGTCATGCCGTTACGGGGCCTCGTGCCTATATCCGAACGAAAGAGTTCGTGTTCTCAATGCAAACTCGCCCGGCGGGAAAAAAGGGCAAGAACATGCAATGGGCTCAGCAAGCCAGTTTCAAAGATCTGGATCCGGCGCTGTACCACATCAGCAGAGACCCGGGCGAGACGAACAACCTGGCTTTTAATAATGAGTACCAACAGGTCGCAATGGCGATGAAGGACAAGCTGACTCGCATCGTGCTGGGCGACAACCGCGTCGAAGTGGACTGGGGTAAGAAAGCCGAAGGAACCGAACTGTTCCGCAGTAATTTCGCGCCCGGTGCGGATGATAAGAAGTTGGAATTTTAGTAACGGCTCGAAGGTTTGGACAGCAATACGTTATTCACCTCTGCCAGATCGCGTAATTATACGAACCAAATTCCTGGCTGTTTTTCGCTAATTCCTCGCAATAGATTTGGTATAATTGGGGCATGGATCCTTCAAACCTTCACAATCTACCGCCGAATCAAAAAATCGAATTGGTTTTCCAACTCTGGGATCAAATCGCTAGTTCGGACGCACCAATAGAATTGTCCGATGGTGTCAAACGAGAAATTGATCGACGCTGTGCTGCTTTGGACGCGAACCCGGAAATCGCAATTGAAGAAGATGAAATGTGGCGTCGGATAAATGAACGCTAAACTGCGTCGCTTCGACCCAAACTTCGTTGCCGACCTTAAGAGTGCAACCAATTACTACGATGGGATTTCGCCCACCGTTGGGAACAAGCTGCGGGACGAAGTTCAAGCCAAGATAGAACTTGTGGCCTCGGCTTCCGAGGGTTCCCCATCATCCACAATAACGTTCGTGGGTTACGGCTGCGGAAATTTCCATACGTCCTTCTCTACCGCTCCTTCGATGACCATGTTCAGTTCGTAGGTCTCATCCTAGGATCGTCGCAACGGCACAACTGGTTTGATCTCGACCAATGATAATTGAGCGAGTGACTTCTTGGGAACAGGTTGGGGATTTTGAATCTGCTGGCTTGAACCTGACCTCCGCCAGAGTTGCGATACAGAACAGTTAGAGCAGTCGCTTCACGCCGTAAAAATTCTGAACCGGTGTGCGGAGTTGACGCGACTTGCTCATTCCTTATAACCAAGATGACTCAGAAGACAGAAGAACTTAAGTACATATCGTTGTTTCAATTGTTTGTTATCTTTCGCTAAAGGATTGCCAAGCCATGCCCAAACTGCCCCCCTCGCTAAACTGTTTTCTTGTTTTCGGAACCTGCGGCGCTCACGCAAGTCTCACGTTCGCACCCGGTCCGTCGCCCCTTTAGCGTTGGCCTTTGAGAAACTTGAGGATCGGAAAATGCTGGCGTCCATTTCTGAGGATGCTGGAATTGTCACAGTTCTTGGCAGTTCACTTGATGATGTAATTGTCGTGGCAGGTGATGATTCGGTAGGAACAAATATTTCTATAAACGCAGGTCAGCCAGACGCTATATTCGCGGTTTTCAACAACCTATTAATTACCGAGATCGTTGTCTACGGGGGAAGTGGCGATGATGCGATCTACAGTAGTTCACCGCTTACAAAGAAAATATTTGGGCATGCCGGAGACGATGTCCTGAGAGGCAGCGGCGCTACGGACCTGATTTTTGGAAACGATGGCAATGACCGAATTATTGGCAACGCCGGCAATGATCGCTTGGTAGGGGGCAATGGCGACGACGTTATTATAGGCGGTGCCGGTGCGGATACACTTGAAGGTGGATCGGGCAATGATTGGCTTTCAGGGAACACCGATAGTGATTCTCTCATCGGTGGCGCAGGCGACGATTTGCTCTATGGGGGCGCAGGGGCCGATGTCCTGCTTGGAGGCACCGAGTCTGACCGATTGTTTGGACAAGAGGGAAACGACGTGCTGTTTGGGCACAACGGCGACGATTCAATTTACGGTGGGGAAGGCCGTGACGATCTAAGCGGAGGGGCGGGTGATGATTGGATCAGCGGAGGGGATAACGCAGATGCTCTTTCCGGTGGCTCCGGGGACGACCGCCTGTTAGGCGGTAACGGCGATGACGATTTAACGGGAGGAGGCGGCGTTGACCGGATAAATGGCAATTTTGGCGACGATGTGTTTACCGAAGATAATCAGGACATCTTCGTCGACATTGGCCATGTCGAACGAGACCGAATTAGATTCAGTTCAGTGGGAGAGTCTGCATTCTCCCATGTATATGAGAATGGAAATATCGATATCTATGGCACCGATTCTAGTGAAAGCATCCAAATATTCAGTGACCATGTGACTGTCGATGGTACTTCGATTCCGTTGGATATTGCTAACGCAGATTTTGTTCGGGTTTTTGGTCTTTCGGGGAACGATGATATTCAAGTTGTCGGAAGTGCCCGGACAAGCTCAGCGTATGAGCTGATCGGGGGAGATGGTGATGATATTTTGAAATCGGGTGCAGGTGACGATTTGCTAAATGGAGGCTCAGGCAACGATGTCGTAATCGGCAGTGAGGGGCGTGATCGCTATATCTTTGCTGGCGAGGAAGATTTGGGGAGTGACTATATTTCTGACCTCGAAGGCTCAAACTCCGTAGATTTTAGTTCTTTAGAGTTTGGAGTGGGGGTCAATTTCAATCTGGGAGGACGAGGGTATCAGAACGTAGCAAGGAACACAGCCGACGGAAGAAAGCTTAATATTCGATTAGACTACAGTCCTACCCCAACGTTCAACCACGTGTTTGGAACGGCTTACGATGATTACCTTGCAGGAAGTAGTGCAGGCTTTTCTGGAGGTGACGGCGATGACACGTACCGCGTAGGTCACTTTGGTGTGACAATCTTCGAGTCGCTTGACGAAGGATATGACACGCTAGATTTTTCGGGTTTGGGCGTCAATCCTCCAATCGATTTGACGCGTGCTTGGGCGAGTTCTGCGGAAATTGAAAGGGTTTTGGGCAGTGAAAGCAAAGACATCATCACTGGTAATCAGTATACGAAAGAAGTTTTCGGTGGCGGAGGAGATGACACTTACCGTTTTACACCGGATTTTCGGTACGAAGACGTGTTCATAGTTGAAGACGTCGGCAGTGGAACTGACACATTTGATTTTTCACAATCTGATACGCCCTTAAATCTCGATCTGCGTTTAACTCCAGATATTGAAAATGTTATCGGTTCCAATTTTCATGATACGATAATCGGTAACGCCAGTGACAACCGTCTTTTAGGTGGATCGGGTGACGATCTCCTCTTGGGATTTCAGGGAAATGATCTTCTTGAGGGCCAAGATGGACTCGATACCTATGTTTTGAGCTCGGATGGAAATGACATTGTTGACGATGATTCAGTAAGAGACATTCTGTTTGAGTCGGACTACGACGGAGATGGCGATGGATTGTCTGGGGTGGAGGAAGGTCAGATCGGGACCGACCCAGAAAAATTTGACACCGATGGCGATCTTTTGGGAGATGGGTTCGAGAATGAATCTGACAATCTTGATCCCACACAAGAGAACGATCCGTTGGGTGATTCTGACGGCGATGGGTTGAGTGAATTGCAGGAGCAAATTTACTCTACCGATCCAGACAGCAGCGACAGTGATGGGGACGGAACAAGCGATTTCGATGAAATTGATCAGGGCAGCGACCCCAATGATCCAGAGGATGGGGGGCGGGAACCGCAATTTGAAGATGTTGCTGAATTAGTTTTGACCGTTGGCGATCATAGCGGCAGTCACTCCGAACGGTACGATTTGAAGGTCGGGCCTGTGTTACATCAGGCAACTGTCTTTGGAGAAGTGGAAACGGACACCTATACGCTGGAGCGCGGGATATCTCATGAGGTCCAGATTATTCATCGGGGCTCAAATTTAGAAGCTCCAGACTATGACTACACCGCCAAGATCGAACGTCCAGATTCAAGCCAGTCTTTAATTATTATCGAGGACCAAGAAGGAATTTTGGGGGTAGAAGACGACTCCAGCGATGTATTTTTAGTACGGAACAAGTCTGCAACACTCCACCTTCCACAAGTCGACCTAGACGTGATAAATGCAGATGGCTCAGAGTTTAACGACGAAAAAGAGGACATTTTTGGAGGATTCATTCAACCAATCCCCGAAGATGCCGATCAAGAGCGCGAGCTGACGGAACTAAAGATCCATAAAGTCGATTCGCCTGTGGCGGGTCATACACAGCTCATCTTTAATGGCTCGCAAGTGCGAATCTGGAAAGACCGGGAGCGGACCGAAGAAGTTTTTACTCGCAACACAGAGTTTGACAGCGACGTAGATCATTCAGTGTTTGTGGAAAGCCTGTTTGACTCAGAAGACTACAAAGTGCTATTTATCCGGGCAAAATTTGAAGTTGATAACGTTGATGTTGGATCCCAATTCACGGTGTTTGAAGGAGAAGTTCAGGATCGCATAAAACTAATCACGCTTTCCTTTGATCTGGACATTGATAGCAATAACGATGACGGTTTCGCGCTGCCCGTAGATGATAAATATTCGGAAGACCTAGAGGACAATGAGTATGGTTTGGGGAAGCTGGTCTTCAAATCATCCAATCAAGTAGGTGACAATGATACCGACATCGTTGACCAATTTACTCCGGTAGTGATTCGGTTACCAGCGGGAATTGATACTGATGAAAACGATTTGAAAGTTAGGTTTGATTTCGATCCAATCGCCTCAGGTGTCTTTTGGGTTTGGACAAAAGATAAGAACCAAAATCCGATAGATCAGGAAGTGGGGCAAGGCGGGGACAGGATTTTTGTACAAGGAGAATATTCGCTGTCTGACCTGAATTATGATTCGGCTACCGGAGAAGTTGTTTTCTACATTGACGGAAAAGCAGTTTCGTTGGGGGCAACTTTGGCGGAGCTGGAGAACTCTGTTGGTCGCACTAACTTGTTCATCAAAGCCACGCTTTTGATCGAAGATAATGGCGTCGCGACGGATGTGTTGACTGATGAAGTGAAATTTCTTGTTGTGCAAGAACGGCATTTCTTCACCGCGTTGCAGCAGCGAGTTGAAGTGCGTGGAGAGCTGACCGCACGCGGCGTCTATGGCGTCAACGATGTTCCGTCTGATCTTATGGATTTTGCCTTGAAGCGGTTGTCTAAGGATGAATTACGCGAATTGGGAATTGACGCTAGGGCGGTTGAGCTTCTTTACAATGAGCAATTTCTCGTGACGCCAGGATTCAAGGAGGCGTTTTACCAGGATTATTTGGCGCCTGAGGACGAAACTTATATTGTTGCGTTTGCGGGAACTGATCCGTCAGCGGTGGATGTGATAGACGATATTCGGCAGGGATTGGGTTTGACTTCGCCTCAGTATGCAAGTGCGATCCGACTTGCTGATCTTCTCCAACGCGAAGATCTTCCAAATCTCTCCTTTTCAGGACACTCATTGGGCGGTGGTTTAGCTTCAGCGGCGTCGGTCGTGACTGGTTTTCATGCTCAAACTTACAATGCTGCCGGCCTGAGTGAAAATTCGCTCTATCGCCGGAATTTGGCGGGTGAAGTTTTAGAAATCAACGGGCAAAAAATTGAAATCGTGCCCGGCTCGATCGCGCGATATCAAAATGCCGGAGGATTGATTGATGCCTACTATGTCGATTTCGATGCCCTCAGCAATTTTCAGGATTTCGCACCGGGAATTGTGTCAGCGTTGGGAACACGCCTTCGGATGGATGGTCCTTATGACCGGGCGATGGCGGGTGTTGCTGTTGCCTCGGTAACGGCATCTTTCCTTTCGCTTGGATTAGGAGGAGCGGCCATTGCCAATGTTTCTGGTGCATCGCTAATGGGCTTATCCCACGTTGGGGACGCAGTTCTGCACGGATTGCTGGTTGATGAGACTAACGAGATCGACCTGTTGGGATATTACGTAGGCTCAGACTATCCAGTATTCAGCGGAGAGTAATGCATGTGCGCAAAACGTAATTTCGTCATCGTTTTAAGTTTGATCGCGGCAATGCTGTCCGCATCCACCGGTTGCGATGCTCAAGTCTCGGAGAAGACGTTGCATCAAAAGTTGGGTTGGAAGGCAGAAGATTTTTTCGCTGACCCAAAAGTGATAGAACTTTGCCGCGCGATCGAGAAAGATGATTTGAAGGAGATCGAGGCGTTGATTGCCGGAGGTGTGGATGTCAATGCGAAAGGCAAAGACAACATGACGCCATTGATGTGGGCGTTCCCTGATGAGAAGCTGTCGCGATTTGAAATGCTATTGAGAGCGGGGGCAGATCCGAATGTTTATATCACGAGCGACCTAGGCGTCCCTAACGGTTTCACGAAAGGGGATTCCGTTACACACATGGCATGCCGAACCTATTTTCCTTACTTTAAGGCCGTTTTTGAGAACGGTGGCGATCCGAATTTGATCGATGGACGCTCAATTAGAAGCGGTGAAACGCCGATTTTTTCGGTTGTTGAAGGTGCAGTACCTGATTCAAAAGAGCGGATTAAGTTGTTGATTGAGAAGGGGGCAGACGTTAACCACTGCTTGAAAGATTTTTCGGGTGGTGGGAATGTTCTGTTGTACGCAGCAATTCATTATGGTCAGTACGATATTTGTAGCTTCCTCATTGATCAAGGTTGTGACCCCAGTGTCTATGATCATGACTTCAGTTCAAAACTCACGCATATTTTGGTAAGGGCCAATATTTCGCCGGATTTCGCGAGCTCGCAGCAAATCACAGATTACCACAATCTGGTGGCGAAAATCGAAGCGATGGGAGAGTCCATGGAGGAGGCTCGGGCTTACTTTAAAAAGCGATTCGACCCAATGATAAGCAGGGCAGGAAAGATGAAATTTCGAAAAGAACAACAGGCTGCGAATAAAGCAGCATGGCTCGCAAGACAGGCTGCGAAAGAGAAGGCTGTCGTAGACGAAAAACAAACAGCAGAATCTCACAAGGAGTCGAAACAGCAAGAAAAGCAGTGATGGGAACTACCCCCAAATACAGTTCCGGTTCGTGCTACCCGTCTTTAGCGGAGAGTAATGCATGTGCGCAAAATGTAATTTCGTCATCGTTTTAAGTTTGATTGCGGCAATGCTGTCCGCATCCACCGGTTGCGATGCTCAAGTCTCGGAGAAGACGTTGCATCAAAAGTTGGGTTGGAAGGCAGAAGGTTTTTTCGCTGACCCGAAAGTGATAGAACTTTGCCGCGCGATCGAGGCGTTGATTGCCGGAGGTGTGGATGTCAATGCGAAAGGCAAAGGCAATATGACGCCATTGATGTGGGCGTTCCCTGATGAGAAGCTGCCGCGATTTGAAATGCTATTGAGAGCGGGGGCAGATCCGAATGTTTATATCACGAGCGACCTAGGCGTCCCCAACGGTTTCACGAAAGGGGATTCCGTTACACACATGGCATGCCGAACCTGTTCTGATTTAAAAAAGTGGCGTGATCCCATGATTAGCAGGGCAGGGAAAAGAAGATGCGAGAAAAACAAGCGGCAGCCAATAAAGCGGCATGGCGTGCCCGGCGGGCGGCGAAAAAGAAGGTTAGCAAATAGGAAGTGGAAAAAGCGGCCGAATAATGCGGCAAACTGTCCTTTTGCTTTTCAAGAAATCGCTAAATAAAATGATGAGAGTGAAGAAGTTGTTCGATCGAAAGATCTCCAATTTTGTCTTCCTTGTACCGCCGCCCGTCAAAGAAATTCTCACCCCTTTGGCGGCGCGCCGTGACCTTGGTCAACGTAGGATTTCCGGAGCTCGGCGTAGGCGTCCGGTGAAAGATCCTCAAGGTTCGTGGTAGGTCCCTCTGCTGAATTCGATTCGGCCAGTAATTTTTCCAGATAGGGGCGGCACCATCCGCAGCCGGTCCCGGCACCGTAGCACTGGCTGATTTGGCTGGCCCGGATGGGTTTCTCAAGCCGAATGAACTTTTTGACCTTCCTCAACGTCACGTGGAAGCACAGGCAAATATTCTCGTCTAAGTCCATGGGTATGCCTGTGGTAGTCCGCTAAGAGTGATCGCTAACCGCAACCTTATCACCTTTATCGAAATTAAACGTAGGTGCTTCTGATTTTGCTGGTAATTATAACCTTCTGATCAAGAATTGTAGAGAATAGGCGCGTTGGCATCGGACAAGGGTCGGCTTAAGCTATACCAATGCCGACCGACGAAGAAAAAAAAGAACGACTGGCCAAAAAGTACGAACTGCTCGACCCCGACGTTCGTCTGATGCTCAGGGTGCGGGACGACGATGCGGCGGCTTTTGAGGAACTTGTCCAAAAATATCAAAGTCGATTGGTCGGAATCCTGCGACATCTGGTTTCAAACAAAGACCAAGCCGAAGATTTGGCTCAGGAAGTCTTCCTGCGGGTTTACCGAGCCCGCAAGCGTTACGTTCCGATGGCTAAGTTTTCGACGTGGTTGTTTACGATCACGCACAACGTGGCCAGTACGGCGCTTTCCAAACGTGCTCGCCGGAAGGAAGTCAATTTGACCAATTCGCCATCGGGCACCATGCCGGTGCGGCCGCTGGACACGATGGCCAAAGAAAAAAGCGCACTGATGCCGGCGCGGCAGGTTGCGCGTGATGAGATGGCAGAAATGATGCGTAGCGCCATTGAACAGTTGGGCGATCGTCAGCGCATGGCGATGTTGTTATCGAAGTTTGAAGGGATGAGCTATCAGGAGATTGCCGACACGATGGAATTGAGCACGCAGGCGGTGAAGTCGCTGCTGTCGCGTGCTCGGGTGCGACTGAAAACCATTTTGGAACCCTATGTTGAAAACGGAATCATTCCTGGGGTTATTGCTACTGCCGAAGATGATGAGGACACATAGACGGCAAATCAAAAATGAATCAACCGTAAATCAAAAGTTCGCAGCGGTCCCATCGTATTAGTACAAATCGTTTCCTCCCGAATTTTATCTCTCCTTTTGTATTATCAGTAAACACGCTCTCCGATGTCCGAAGAAGAAACACAAATCCTGATCTACGAAGAACTCACGGCTTACCTTGACGGCGAGCTTTCGGGGGAAGCGTTGTCTGAAGTCGAAGAACGTTTGCAGAATGATCCGGACTATCTTGCTCAAATGCAGAAGCTGCAGCAGAGTTGGGATCTGTTGGATGTGCTGCCGCCGACGCAGGGATACGATGACTTTGTGAAGACGACGATGGAGATGGCGGTTCAGGATTCCGACCGTGACCTGAGAAAGAAGTCGTGGGTGGGCAAAGGGTTGTTGACGAAATTGGCGATGTTTTTATTGCTGCCGGGCGCTGTTTTCGCCTCGGGCTATGCCGTGACCAATCAGCAGATCACCGCTCCGTATCGCCAGTTGATTCGCGATTTGCCATTGATTGAGAATCACGACCGCTATTCAAAAATGAATTTTGACATCGACTTTCTGACGCGACTAAACGAAGCATCATTGTTCACACGCGAAGTTGCCCTTTCGTTTCCCATGGACTCTTCACAGCTGATGCCGGACATGGATGAGAAGCGCGAAGACAGTCTCTCCATGGAGACGATCAAGGACCGCCGGTTGAGGCTGGACGAAATGCAGCCCGAACAGATCGAAGCCCTGAAACGCAGTCAAGAGAAATTTGAGCAGCTTCCGGATGATCGTAAGCAAGCAACCGAAAAATTCCATCAACAGTTGCTCAATCAGGAGAATAAGAATCAGTTGGCCAAGACAATGGTCGCCTACTACGATTGGCTGAAGTCGCTGGGCCCGACCGAGCGGATTGAGGTGCTGGACGAGGTCGATATCGACACGCGCATCGAAATGATTGCGGAAAAGATTGGGCAGCAGAATATTCAGAAATTCGGTAAGGCTGGAGCAACGATGTTGCCGGCCACCGATGCGGTCTCGTTCTTCAAATGGTACGAAGGGTTCTTGAAGCAAAACAGACCTAAGATTCAAAACGCGGTGAGTAATCTATATGTCAAAGTGTATCGCAAACAGTCCGGTGGCAAAGATCCACCGGCGAGTCGGTTCCGGCAGTTTCAGCGATCCTCGCTCACGCAGAAAATTCGCTTCATGTGTCAGTGGGCTCCGGAGGAAGTGGAAAGTTTGATCGACGAAAAAGAAGAGCATCGTTTGCGAACGAAATTGTCTTTGGATGCGCAGGAAATTCTGGACAGCTACGAATCTCAGGAACTGCAGAAATCATTGATCGTCAATTGGATCGACGCTGCCAATCAATCGAAATTCAACATCGACCCGGAGCGGTTGCGCGAGTTTTACGAAGGGCTGCCCAAAGCACAACGGGACGAACTTGACAGTTTGTCGCCAAGTGATTGGAAGGTGGAGCTGAAAGAACTGTATCGTAAGAAGCGTCTGAGGCTTAAGTAAACGGTTGTGAAGGGGCGAAAATGTGCGGTTTGGGAAAGCCAACCCTAGCAAAAACCCTCAAGTATCCCCGGGCGATTATGCTAGATTAAGATAGATCGCGGGCGTGGCCGATAAGAATTTAGAAGGTCGTTTAAACGCCCGCTGTTCGACCCGTTCTTTTCCGACGATACCAATCAACTCAGGACTCTCGATGTCGACTCGCGCATCCAGTAACGCTCAACGTTCGCAGTCCGCGCAAGTGCATCGTTACGTCAACCGGCAGCTGGACAAAACTCGCCGACAAGTCAAGTCCACGGAGTTGATCACGCATCTGTTGGTGGTGACCATTTTTGTGGTCGGATTTCTGCAATTGATGGCGTTGGTGGATGCTTGGGTTTGGTCATTCAATTCCGTCGCGCGGTGGCTGAGTTTTATCTTTCTGGTCGGGGCAACGGTTGGCTATTTAGGTTTCACGATTTGCCCGTTGCTGCTGCGGAAGATTCATCCGGACTACGCCGCCAAAATGATCGAAGAATTTCAGCCGACTTTCAAAAACAGTCTGTTGAACTATGTGTCGCTGCGGCGGCAGCCCAAAGCAACCCACACCGCGGTCATGGATGCGGTTACCAAGCAAGCGGCGATTGATTTGCAAACTGTTCCCGAGGACGCCACGGTCGACCGGTCGTCGATCATTCGGATTGGTTTTTATCTGTTGGGGCTGATTGCTTTTGTTGCTTTTTATTGGATGTTGTCTCCGAAAGATCCGCTGCAGTCCTTCTCAAGAATTTTGCTCCCTTCGGCGAAGGCGGCGGCACCGTCGATTGTTCAAGTTACCGATGTCAGTCCGGGCGACCAAGAAATTTTCTTCGGAGAACCTGTCGTTGTGTCGGCGACGATCAAAGGTCAGTTCAGCCCCGAAGACGTTCAATTGGTTTATTCGACGGTTGACGGTCAGGTGGTGGATCAGGTTTTGCCGATGCATCCTCAGACCACCTCCAGTAACCGTTACGAAGCCACGTTGGCGACCGAACAGGGCGGCGTTGTGCGGGGGCTGATTTATAGAGTGGTAGCGCGGGATGGGGCTTCTCCCGATTACGAAATCGTCGTCCGACCCAATCCCTCGATCGCGCTGACCACGGCCGAAATCACGCCGCCAGCTTATACGCTGCTGCCACCGGAAACCGTTTCAGGCCAAGGAACGATCGAAGCGGTCGAAGGCAGCCTGATCAAGGTGAACGCTCGCGCGAACTTGCCAATCAAATTGGCTTACATTGAATTGCTGGTGAAGAACCCCAAGGACCCTAATGAATTCGTGGTCGTTGAGTCGGTTTCGATGACGGCCAATGAAATGGAGGCTCATGGCGAGTTCCACGCTATTTATAACTATCAAGCGCAGAAGCAACGGGCAACGCACTTTCGTTTGAAGTTCCTCAGTACCGAGGATGATGCGAACCAGAATGCAAACGTACATGCGCTGCGCATTATTGCTGATCTCGCGCCGCAGATTGAAGTGCTTAACCCCATCCAGAATTCGGTTCGTCTGCCGGTCAACGATACCTTGTTGATTGACGTGAGGGCGACCGACACCGATTACGGCATCAGTTCGATTGAACTGGAGATGCAAAACAATGGCACGAATGTGTTTCGAAAAACAAAGTTACCCCTTCAATCCGAAGATGGTAAGAAACGCGTGCGTGGGCAATTTCAGTTTACACCCAAGGATCACTTTTTGCGGGCGGGCGAGACAGTTTTGTTCACCGCGACGGCCAGTGATAATCGCACCAGTTACCTCAGTGGAGCGCTGGATCCCAATCAGACGATCACGCGGCAGTACCAGATCGAAATTCTAGACGCGGTGGAGAACCCCCAACCTTCGGCGGACTCTGATCCAAGTAAAGGAGAAGAGAATTCGCAGCAGAACGATTCGCCTGAACAGGGTGATCAAGACGAATCAGACAGTGGCGATTCCGGCGAATCCGGAGACTCAGGTTCTTCTTCGGGCGGTGATGAAGGTGCCCCAAGCGAATCCGGAGATGAAGGACAGTCGGAAGATGAAGGTGGATCGGGTGCTGCTGTGGAATCGGGCGAAGAGGGAGGAGAATCCAGCGAAGCAGGGGAATCGGAATCCGGCGGCCAAGAAGCCGGCCAACAGCCGGGTGACCAAGGTAGTGCTGACGAAGGCGGTGGCGGCGATTCGGCGTCAGAGTCGGATCAACAAAATGGCAATCAGGATGCGGGTGGCAGCCAAGGCGATAGCGCGATTAACGAAGGAGCCGGGACTGAGAATTCCGAAACCGGCGGCAGCGAATCGGGTTCGCAACAGGAGGGCGGGGGCGCAGTTTCAAATCAAAACGACCCATCTAGTTCGGGCTCCGAAGAAAATGGATCGCGGGGCAATAACACGCAAGGCGATGCATCACAAAGCCCACCAACCGATCGCGCCGATCGCGCTGAACAAGGTGCCGGTAATCAAAACGCTGGATCCGAGGTGGACTCCCAACGAAGCGAGGGCCAAAGTGCTCAACAAAACGGTAACGATGGCGACACCGGAGCGCGAAAACCGCTCAGCGATGACGCGGCTGATGGCGACGTGATGTCGCGCATGGAAGAGATCATGAAGGAGGAGAAGTCCAAGGACGGGAGCGGTACGGGAGAGAAAAGTGGTGGTCAAGACCAGCAACCGGCTGAGCAGAACACCGGACGCGGCACCGATCCCAACCAAGAGAACCCGCGCCAATCCGAAGGCACCGGTTCCATGCAACAGGACGACCAGCAGCCACCTCAAGATGCTCAAGGTGCCGACAATAATGCTCAGCGCGGCGATGGCAAAAGCAGCAGTTCACAAGGCCAGCAAAACGGCACGGCGAAAGGATCTTCGGGGAATCAAACGGGCGATCAGTCGCAAGAAGGTGCCAGTTCTGATGACTCAAACACGGGCCAAAGTGATGAGACCGGCGGTAATGATCCCGGCGACGCGGCATCGGATTCCTCAAACGAAAATCAACAATCGTCGGGTGAATCTGGCGGCGGTGAAAGTGGTAGCGCGGGGAAATCTTCCGAGGAAGGTGCAAAGCCATCCCAAGAAGCGGGCGAAGGTAGCAGCAGCCAGCAAAAATCAGGTGGAGATCAAGCAGGCGAAGCTGGCGGAGAATCCGGTGGTGGATCAGGCGGAGAATCAGGCGGAGAATCAGGTGGAGAATCGGGCGGAGAATCAGGTGGAGAATCGGGCGGAGAATCGGGCGGAGAATCCGGTGGCGAAGGTGCAACCGGCGAAGGGCAGTCAAGCGGATCGCAATCGTCTTCGGAATCGCAATCCTCCAGTTCCTCAGGAAAATCTGGTGGCAGTCCCGGCAGTGGACCCGGTGGGGAGACGATCGCTGAGAAAGAGAATATCGAACACTCCAAAAAAGCAACCGACATGGTTTTGAAACGCTTGGAGCAGGAACGTTTTGATCCCGACCCGGAACTACTGAAGGAGCTCAATTGGAGTAAAGAGGACCTCAATCAATTCTTGGATCGCTGGCAGCAAATGAAATCGGCAGCTGAAACAGGCGACCCCGTCGCTCGGCAAAGGTACGACAAAGCGCTGAAGAGTCTGGGGCTCTCCTCAGACGATCGCCAAGCCAAGGTGCGAGGTTTCAGTGATAAAAAAGAGGGGTTCAACACTGACAGCGCCGTCAACCGCCCGCCCCAAGAGATCGCGCCCGGATACCGCGCGTTTAAACGCGCCAGAAACCGCAGCAAAAATTAGCCTGTCTTTTAAAACCGGCCGCGGACGAACCTCCCCGCCCAGAACTTCCAACATTCTCACACGACTTTCGCACCCACATCGGCTGACGGAAGCTCCGCCTTTTTTGCTGGTAACCCGTCCTGCGGAAATCTTTCCCTCAGCCCCCGATAACGGGCGCTCATCATGCCCATGGTGCGTTGGCGCCTCCATGATAAAACCCAGCGCTGAAAGCATCGTGTTGCTATTCGTACTTCGGCCAACAAAGGTACAATAACAGACGGAACCTCAAGCCACATTTCATGGATAGTAATTTGACCAAATACAAAACCATCAGCAATTTTGCTCGCACTAAGATCGTTGCCACCGTTGGCCCGGCCTGTCGCACGCCGGAAGTGTTAGCGGAACTGATCATTGCTGGCGTCGATGTCTTTCGCCTCAACATGGCACATGGAACGAGAGAAGACCATGAATTGGCGATCACCAACATCCGCAAAGTCGCCGATGAACTTCAAGTGCCTGTGGGGATCTTGGTCGATTTGGCGGGCCCCAAAATTCGGCTGGGGAAACTGCTCAACGAACCGATCAATCTGGTCGACGATGAAGTGGTTCGATTCGTGAGAGGCACTGAGTCAAAGGCACCGGATGAACTGACGTGTCTTTACGAACCGATGATCGACGAAGTGAGTGTTGGCGACGCGATCGTGTTAGCCGACGGAATCGCTCGATTGACCGTCACCGGAAAAACGGCGGATGAACTTACTTGTGTCGTTGTTGACGGTGGAACTGTTCGTTCTCGGCAGGGCGTCAATTTGCCGGCCACGTCGCTAAGCGTTCCGGCGCTCGGCGAAAAGGACATCGGAAAAGCCGTCTGGGCAGCAGGGCAAAACGTGGACTTTGTCAGTCTGAGCTTTGTTTCCAAGGCGGACGACATCAATCAGCTCAAGAGTCTGTTAGCCAGCAACAACAGTCATGCTTTAGCGATCGCGAAAATTGAGAAAGCCGAGGCGTTGGAGAATCTTGAGGCGATCGTCAAAGCATCCAACGGCATCATGGTCGCGCGCGGTGATTTGGGGGTCGAGATCGCGATTGAGAAAACACCGGGTGCTCAGAAACGAATTATCAAATGCTGCTTGCAGCATCGCAAACCGGTGATCGTCGCGACACAGATGCTGGAAAGCATGCACACCTCCAAAACGCCGACACGCGCCGAAGTGACCGATGTTGCCAATGCGATTCTTGATGGTGCTGATGCTTGCATGTTGTCCGGTGAAACTGCGATTGGACAATATCCGGTCAATGCGGTGAAGATGATGAACAACATTGCGTTGGAAACGGAGGAGTCATTTCGAGGTAGTTCGTCACAGGTTACCGCGCATGATGGAAACCAAGGCTGGGATGTTTTTGATGCCGTCATCTTTGGGTCGGCACAGATCGCGCGGCGCGTTAACGCTGAAATGGTTGTTGTCTTCAATACGTCATCCACCGCTGCGTTGATGAAGTCGAAGCAACGTGATTATATTCCCGTGCTTTGTGTCACCGACGATCCCAAAAGTTACCGTCGGATGTGTTTGTTTTGGGGCGTCATCCCCACGCTGTCGGAGATTCCGATCACGGAGGTTTTTATTCGGACGTACGTGGACGATTGGACCAAGAAATACACCGATTTCGCCTCGGGTACGCCGTTTGTTATCGTGACCGATATCGAAGTGCTCAAAGGAATTCACGATTCCGTTTTGGTTGCCACGACGACTTGATTGGCGATTCAGAAACGGACGGTGCGAAAGAAATTTAAACCACAGAGATCACAGAGGTAGTGAACGGCGAAACTCTGTGTTCTCTGTGAACTCTGTGGCTTAATTCCGCGCTGTTGCGTTCGGTTTATCTCGATCTCAGACCATACGATTACAGGTTTGCAAAATCGAGCAGGTAAAAGTTACACGGTTGAACGAACAGCAACGTTGCTAGCTCGCTCTCGCTGTGGAGACTTTAGCTGATTTTGCGATAGAAACCCGCAACTGCAAAATCTTTATCCGTTTGGCACGGCTTGTGCATTAGTTCCTTTCAGATAGAACTGATTCGTCAAAGGAAGCTCAAAGCAGCATCCTTCATGATGACAAACTGTGAATCTAAGGCGCACCACTAAGAAGTGGAAACTCGCTGATTAAATACTCAGCATTGGCCAGCTTTTCACAGGGAACCCAAGGGACCGAAAATGAGGCTCGTTCGATTCGTCGGACGGGTCTTTTTTCGTGGGCCAGATTTTATGTGCGTGGGGTTGGGCTCAGACGTGTTAGGAAGCCAGAGACTGCATCATGCTGGTGGTGACCGCGTGAAAAACCTGTTCCTGTTTGTCAAAGTCTCGGTCCTCCGCCTGATACCAAGCCAATACCTGATATTGGTCGGTTTGCAGCGTCATCAGTTTGATCCGCACCAGAAAATCCAAACAAAAGAAGATCGTATCGATGGCGGTGCCTGGATGCTGCGCGAAGGAATGCTCCGCCGTCGAAACTTCTAAATCAGGGTAGGTTTCCTCAAGCGCGTTGACGGTGTCCTTGATGATTAAATCGGGATCCACATCCGGAGAGAACAAATGGACCGACCAAATCGCACCGTCAGGCGTTTCCAGCGAAATGACTCTGGGTAATTCCACATCACCTTGGTCCGACAACACCCAGTTATCGGGGTACATAAATTTCAATCCGCTACGATCGTATTGTGCTGGCATAAGGTTGATTCTGAAAGTTGACGATAGCCGGTGTTCAGGCCGTGCTAGCGTTGATTGTAAAAGCGAGAGTATAGCAGCAACGGTGTGAGCAAATCTTGGCCGAACGATATAGTGGGCGAAATGGCAATTTGCTACTGTCGACCCAGTATTGGCCGTAATTAAGCGGCGCTCACACACATTAAATTCGTCGCAGAATTATTCAACCTGCTCAAAAATGTGTCAAGCATTAGCCCTCAAACTTGCAAGGAAGCTTACGCGGTTGATTCATCGTTCTGTTCAAATTCTTATGTGGCGGGCTGAGCCCCTGTTCGCGACCGCTGCAACTGTGGCGTTGGCGACGGTCTGTTTGATCTGTTGTGGTTGCCAAACGATGCAATCGTTTCAGCAGGTTTCCAAAACCAGAGCTGTATCGGCAGGGCAGTGGGCACGATCAGGTTTTGAGGCGATGCACCAAGGGCACTTCCGCCAAGCGAAAAGTTTCTTCTCTAAATCTAAAAATGAAATGCCTGGAGATCCACGGAGTTTGGCAAAACTCGCGCGCTCCGAATTCCAGCAGGGCAACGTCGAGCGTTCGATTTCGATAATGGAGCGAACGGTGGAGCAGTTCGACGACCCCGCTTTGCGCTGCGAATTGGGCGAGATCTATCTTAAATCCGGTCGTTGGATCACCGCCAATCAGCACGCCGAAAAAGCCATCGAAAAGGACCGTCATCTTGCGGCGGCTTGGAACCTCAAAGGGAAACTGGCGGCGGCCAAAGGCGAACATCAACGCGCCTTACAGCTTTTCCAGCGGTCGTTGGCTTACGATACTGAATCCGACGATATTCAAATGCTGATCGCGCAGACGTATATGAAATTAGAGCAACCGATGCGAGCGCTGTCGGCGACCGAAACGCTACTGAATCGGCATCCTCCCAATCGCCAACCCGAATCAGCGATCATTGCCAAAAGCGATGCGCTGCTGGCGATGCAACAACACCCGGCCGCGATAGACGTTCTGGAGATCGCGAGCAACCGTCCCGATTGCTCGAAGCAAATATTCTTCCAACTGGGAAAAGCTCAACTACATGCAGGTCAGCAATCACAAGCGCGATTGACGTTGGCCAAGGGGCAACAGCGTTTTCCCGATGAGGCGTTGTTTACCCAATTGGCGGGATCGCTAAATGAGCTTCCAAACGCCGATGTCGCCGCGCCGCATCGCGTGGCTTCGGTGAAGGCGGAAGAATTACAGCGGAAGTGATTTTACTGCCGAGTCCTTGTACACATCGGTGTTTGAAGGAGCGTATGAAAAATTGGCTACCGCTAACCCACACGCCACAACGCTCAACCTTACAACCGTTACGATCTTCAAAATCTGAAACTCGCGAAAATCAACGGCTTCGAATTGGCGTATTTTCGACGGCGTTGCCAACCATTCTTAACCGGGGACGTAGAGTTTCTAAGGTGGAGATTGGATTTTCACCTGTCAATTTTACGATGAAAATCATTGCGGTAGGTCCGCATTGACTTCAGTGTGATTCCCCAAACCTGATTGATGGTATCAGCATGAAATTCCCCTCCAACGACGCAGCAAAAACTGATTCCCCACGCGCCGCAGAATTCGAAGACCGCCGCAGTTCCCTTGTCCGTCGCGATTCTCCCGGCCTCGAACGTCGTCAGTTTTCGGACAATCACGACAACCTCTCAGACGATGCGGCCGAACTTGGACGCGCGGTGGATCAATACAAACTGGAAAACCGACGCCGCTACGTATCCTACGAAGAACTACTGGCGATCGTCCAGTCGCTGGGATACTCGAAGTAGGATCCGGTCTCCCCGGTTCTTTGATTAAGGTATCGCGTTCTTGAAGTCGGGGGACGGCGAAACGAATGGGCTGACCGTCTCGCGAACGAAACCACAGTTGAGCGAGACCGCGTTGGTCAGCAATGCTGATGCACTTCCGAGCAAGGTGTTACGATCCGGCAACAGGTGAATTCATCAGCCGCGATCCGCTGGGGTATGTGGACGGGATGTCACTATATAGAGGGTACTTCGTGCCGGGGGCAGTTGATCCGACTGGTAAAAAATGCGAGATCAGAGCATCTGATAATGCAAGCCCATATGGAAAACGTGTCTCGGGCTCGTTTGGTGGTATTGGCGGTTTTTCAGGGGGAGGAGGCTTGAAACCATCACCACTCAACATCACCCCAGCTACCCAAATAAGGTGCAAAAGAACTGTAAGATACGAGTGCTGCTGCAAGGGAAAAAAATCTATTCATTTTGTTACGCAAACAGTAGACGATGATTTTGACACTGCAGTACGGAGTACGAATCCAATTTTTGTACTTACAGGCACTGCACCAATACCGATTCCTGGTCTCCCAAATTCCGCACCTGGCCTCGGATTGTCAGTTTCGATCATTCAACCCTCAGATGTCCTACGTGCGAATCGTCTGTGCGCCACACGGTCTAAAAATCGCAAACCGAAGCCCTTCCCCGTGGCGAAAGGAATTATTGCGTGTCCTTGATGACCAAAAAAGCTAGATCATTTTTAAGTTCAAAAATGAAATTTAGTCTCTCCTTTGTATTTGCGATAACTGCGGTTCTTGCTCTGGGGCTTGGGACTATCTTCATGCCGATTACTGAGAATGTGGCGTTTTCCTCGACCAATTTCTTGGAAACAGATAATGACGAAGTTTTACGACTTCAAATCGCTTTGACGAATAATGGAAACAGCAGCGTTTGGATTAACAAGTCAGAAGTCGATTCAAGGCTTTTATGGCTTCAAATTTTTGAAATAAATAGGGAAGGAGAGCTTACGCCTTTTTCAGGTACTGGTGGCCGACCTACATCTTGGTATGAAATCAAACCTAGCCACAATGTTGTACTGAACGCGGAACTTGCCGGGTGCGGACTGAACACAAATGGAAATTATGCGTTCGCTTTTTCAATTGAGGATTGGCGAGGGAAGGAAAAGCTCATGTTTGGGCGGATGTCGTTCGAACACGATGGCTTGTACAGCATTTCCCGACTAGACAAGAGGTTGGGCGACGAGGTTGGGGACAGCCACAAACCAAAACTGACGCAATAAACACCGGCGTTTCATTGCCCGCATGTGGAGTTTGCCTGACGAAGGCAGTTTCCATGCGGGCATTTTTATTGGGCCGACGTTCCAACTTCAACGCCGCGCATTGAAAGTAGCCGAAACGAACGAGAAAAGGTGTCACGAACGAGAAAAGGTGTCAGGAGCCAAAAACGAAATGACTAAGTAAAACACGAGTCGAAACATGCCGAAAGTGGCGTCAACCTTTTCAAGGCTGCCGCTGCTTTCGGTTTTTTCATGCGCTGCCGACGCGCATTGGACATAGCCGAAACGACTGATGTTCCACGCGTAGGAACTTTGGGTGAATGCTCCAATAGAACGAGAACGCTTGAAGGATGGTTTTCAAGTTGCGTTCAACTTCAAAAGAAGATTCTGTCCAGCGCGGACTCGCCAGACCATGGACGTGTGTGTCAGGCAATGTTTGTTTGAGATGAGGGCTTTCATGCGTAGTGAAAAAGAATGGTTGCTCGCAGTCGGCTTGCAGAAGCGGGTTGCAAACCACCATTAGCCTGCTGTGGTAAAAAGCCATGTTGGTGAAATTCGATCGAGAATCGAACGAATCGCGCTCCTTTGTTACTTTCGGATTATGTATACTGTGGGAGTTCTATATTTTTTGGCTCAAGAGGGTCCCATGAACAGACATGATGCTCCAGAAACTGGGCAGATAATTGCTTCAGCTTTAAGCTTGCCGATCGACGATCGAATTTCGCTGGCTAATGCAATATTAGAAAGTGTTGAAAAGTCTTCGGACGATTATCCGCAGGCTGAGGTGCAAAAATATTGGGCGGATGAGATCGCAGTGCGCTTTGAGGATATTGAATCTGGAAAAATTGACACGGTTTCGTCTTCAGAGATGTGGAAAAGGATTGGTGGCAAGCCGAATGTCGAATCTGAATCTTGAATACATCCCGCAGCTGCGGATGAAGTCGCGCGGGCGGTAGAAAGGTATAGAGAAATCGATTCTCGGATTGGGGAAAAGTTTAAGGTTGAGTTGGCTCGGGCAGAAAGACTGGTGCTTCGATCCCCAGCAACGTGGAGTTTATACTTTCATGGAACACGCGGATTTAGGTTCAGAGGATTCCCATTCGTCATGGCCTTCTTTAAGCGTGATGATCACGTCTTCGTGGTTGCTTTGGCTCACACACGTCGCGGCCCCGGTTACTGGAAAGATCGGCTATAAAAATCTCATTCTCGCGCGTGTGGAAATAAATCTCAAAAGTGGTTGCCCTAGTAAACAATTTGCCTCGCTCCATCCGACCGGCTACCGCTGTGCGTTTCACACGGCAAACACACAGTGAAAAACAATACAGCGCAGCGAAGTGCTCGTTGGTGTATAACCGAGCCACATAGTACGATCCAAATACAGGTGAATTCATCAGCCGCGATCCATTGGAGTATATTTACGGGATGTCGCACTTTCGATGTAAACTGGACCTGTCCCCTTTTCTCTGTCCTCGGGATGTCGCACTTTCGATGTAAACTGGACCTGTCCCCTTTTCTCTGTCTCAAGATAAACTCTTATGTTCAGGAGGAGCTTCATGAGCAAGTTCGCAATTTACGGTGTTGTAGGTTTAATCTTAATCCTAACCGGGCTAACGGGAATCGCTTTGTGCCCAGCCCAGACGGGCTCTTCGAACAGCTCGCCGAACAATCAAGTGGCGATGCCCAAATACGTTATTTTGAAGGTGTCCGATGACGATTCCTCTCCAGTTGTCGGCCATGGTCAGATAGCCTCGCG
Source organism: uncultured Pirellulaceae bacterium (assembly GCA_937921995.1). Taxonomy (GTDB): domain Bacteria; phylum Planctomycetota; class Planctomycetia; order Pirellulales; family Pirellulaceae; genus Mariniblastus. The sequence goes on along the minus strand of CAKZVF010000009.1, from coordinate 11,826 downwards.
AAATGTATTTGATGAGTTTTTTAAAAGCAATTACGCCATTTTTGGGACAAGATGGGTTCCAGCAAGCGACAGTGAAATCGTAGGATTACTTGTCGTGTTTGATGCTGAAATCACAGTCACTCTTCCCATTTACGGGTCGAAAGAAGAGAACGGCTCTAAAAGATTTCTTTGTCGCGGAACCTCGCATGACGGATTGCCGCCTATGTATCTTGCGAGAAGTCATTCCTTGCAAGAATTGTTTAAAAAGATAAAGACTGATCTAGCAAACAAGGACCTAGGAAAAGAAAGGATGGGGTGGCCCAGAAACGGACAAGAAAAAGGTGCTAGGAGCCAAAAACAAAACTGAGTAAGAAAAACAGGAGTCGAAACATGCCGAAAGTGGCGTCAACCTTTTCAAGGCTGTTGCTGCTTTCGGTTTTTTCATGCGCCGCCGATGCGCGTTGGACGTAGCCGAAACGATTGGTGTACCACGCGGCGAAACATTAGGTGAATGCTCCAATGGATCGAGAACGCTTGAAGGGCGTTTGCAAGTTTCCTTCACGTTCTCAAGAAGATTCTGTTAGGCGAAGCCACGCCGGATCATAGACGTCGGGCGTTGACGCGGCCCGGCGTCCGGATGGCGTCGCGTGCGCAGGACATGAAGTCCGAAGCGGAGGATGCGACCCTAGGGAGCACCCGGACGCAAGCGACGGCGCAGCGCAGGCCATGGAAGCGGCGAGCGGAGAATTACGAATTGAGAATCACGAATTCAGAATTAGGTGAACGCTTCAACGAATCTCAGCCGCCGTCGGCCGATGCTGAGTTCTCCTCCCTTTGGCAACTAGAGCAGACTTTGCGTCAAGAGTTTGGCCAACGCTAGGAACCCTCTAACGTCTTGACGAATTCCATTGCAAATCTACCGGCGAAGTGAGGTCAACGACCCCTTCAGCAATGGGTCGGTCAGCTGGTCAATGGACAAAATTCCGACCGTTTGGTCATATTCGCCAACGACGCGCACGATGGTGTGGTGCTTGGTTTGCATCTGCAAAAGCGCTTCACCAAACACTTCTTTTTCCGATAGCTTGGGAAGCGGCAGAAGTTTGAGTTCGCCGTCTTCGTCAAGCAACATCTCCACGACACGGACGTAGCCGATCAGGTTCCGCTTTGAGCCACGATAAATCGCAACGTCCGGCAGCTCACGTTTAGAAGCCAATTTCTTGATCGCGGCTGCCTCTGAGGTAACTGGCAATGCGTAAGCCTTTGCGATCGGTGTGCAGAATTCGCTGATCGGTTTCGAGGCCACCAACGAGAAATTTTGACTCAGCGCCCGTTGCGTCTTCGAGATGATCCCTGCTTCAATGCCTTCGTCGATCAGGTCATGGAGTTCGCGCCGCGCTAGCGTCAGTTGCACACGTTCGGGAGCCTGCCCCAATAACTTCTCCAGCAGCTTGCTCATCGCCCACAACAGTGCTGACGCGGGGATGAAAAGGACCGTGAAAACGAGAAACAGAGGTGCTGTCCAGCGAATCAGCGCATTGGGCGCTTGAAAAAAGAGGCTCTTGGGCATCAATTCCCCGTACACGAACAGCATCGGCGCGATCATCACCGGGGCCAACATTTCCGCCAGTGGCGAATGCCAAATCAAAGTCGTGATCAACACAATGGACAGCGACGTAATATAATTGGCAACATTGTTCCCAATCAGCGTTGTGGCGACGAACAACCCCGGGTTATTCACCAACATCAACAAATAGCGCGAGATGGAATCGCCTTCCAGGTTTCGGATCACCAAGCGGACTCGACTGGCGCGGTAAAACCCGGTTTCTGAACCGCTGAAGAACGCGCTTAAGAAAACTCCGACCATCAACAGAAAAAATGCAAAGAAGATCATGAGTAGTCCTCTTCGTCTTTGTCCATCGTGACACGCAACAACATATTTGACCGTTGGGGGGCTTCGACCACCAGCATTCGCAACCGGCCCCAATGGACGTAGTCGCCCTCTTCCACCAGCCGCTGCATCTCATCCTGGACGACACCGCCAATGGTTACGGAGTCGGTCTCGGGCAAATCAATCTCCAAGTGTTTTGCCAATCGGCGAATACTCATCATGCCAGAAACTTCCCACGTGTTGTCCTTGATCATCGTGATGGGATTCATATCCAACAGACGGCGGCTGCGGCTGGGGGAATAGCTGAACACCGCTTCCAGAATGTCCTCGATTGTCAAAATTCCGATCGTGTCGCCAAATTCGTTCACCACGACAGTGACTTCTTTGCTTCGATACGACATCTTCTCAAGCGCATCGGCAACGGTCGAGCACCACGGCTGATACAAAACGGGTTCACCGAACCGTTCAATGTTTTTATCGGGCAATTCAAACTGGTTGTCCAAACGAATCGCGCGTTCAATCTCGGCGCTGTCAGATTCGGAGATCAACAGGTAACCGCTGGGCGGCAGCGTCTTGAGGTCGGATAAGCTTACCGGCGGACGATACATGACAAATTGAGTCCGCGGCCGCATCCATTCGTCGATGCGAATGTCGCCCAGATCGACGATGTTTTGGAGAACGGCCTGTTCTTGTTCGATCACTTCGGGATCAGCGCCGGAATGTTCGATGGCTTGCTGGACGTCTTGGATTTCCAAATAGGGTTCCGGTTTAAACCCGGGCCAGATCAAACGTCGTGACACCAAACAAATCCACTGAAGCAAAGGCATCACGGGGTCGACCGCGCGGACTGCTACCGTCAGCGGCAGGCTGAGTGACGTGGCGAGTGCTTTGGGTTTGAGCACGGCCAGGCTTTTGGGCATCATCTCGCTGAAAAAGATAATCGCCAGCAGCGAAATGATAGCGAATAGCACGGCTCCGGATTGCCCCCATGATTCCATCTGTTCAATGCGCAGCGAACAGATAGAACTGATTGCAAAATAGATGATATTGATCACCAGATTCCAGAACAGAATCGCAGACAGCAATCGGTCAGGATTTTCCAAGAGTTTTGCGGCCGCTTTTTGCGGCACCGAACCCGATTCCATCGCGCTAAGATCGCGCGGTCTGAGATAAAAAAGCGCCGCTTCACTGGCTGAGAAAAATCCCGAACAAGCCATCAGGACGGCCATTGCAATCAGCCACGGCGTAAGCGGAATCAGTTCAATCATCTTCAGCCGTTTTCAAACGACGCGTGGAAACGAGAAATTCGGTCAGTCTCGGCAGTATGATCGCGACCGTTGCGTAACTGTAGACGCCCGTCATCACAATGAACGCGGATAGATAGTTGCCCATCAGCAAACTGGTGATCGAATAAAACATGGCCAAAGGAAGCGCCGCCGAAGCCAACGCCAACGCCGAAGAAGGACTGTTCCAACCCAGAGCGACGTAGATCCCGATCGCGCCACCGACCAGACAAGCGAGGAAGGGACCAAATTGAGCTTCGACGCTGCCGGTGAAAGAGACCATCATCACCATGCTGGTCACCACGCCCAGGAACAAGAAAAAGACAGTCCCCAGGCTAACACTGATGGCTTGCCGTGAAAAATTGTAAGACATACCGCAGTGGATTCCCAAAACGATCCCAAACACATTGACGCTCAAAAATCCAACCGAAAGGTAAAACAAATTTTCCAGACTGATCAGGTTGGAGAACCAAAGGTAGCCCACAATCAACAGCGGCAGCACAATCATGTCCGCGGCGATAGTCATCACACCAAATAGCTTGCCAAACAGAAATTCTTTAGGCGAAAGATCGGTGACCATCAACAGGTCCAAGGCGCGTCCATCACGTTCGGTGGTGATGGCGGTGACCGCCAATGCGTTGACCATCACGATGCTGACAAACAGAAACGGAGCCAATGGTTTGGCGTATGCCGGGATGACTATGGTGCCGCCGGCGCTGCCGTGAGTGGAAACGCCGTTGGCGATCAGCGTGTAGACCGCCATGAAAACGATCGCCGAAAGCAACCAATAGGCGGCTCGGATGAACAGGATCTTCTTCCCGTAAGCCCACGTGCAGACCTCGCGCCACAGAATGGGATTGTCCCACACGCGGCGGCTGGAGGTGCCGACCGAACGCGTTCGATCATCCACATGACCCGATCGAAAACGCTCGCCATCAGCGACCGCGCGTTGGCCAAGGGTGGCTGGAGCATCGCCGGTCCGATCTGATAAAGCGGTTGTCGAATCGCCAGAGGGTGACGCCTTTTGTAAACCGCTTTGAGCCGCTACTGTTTCGTCTTCAACGCCAATCACCGAACCCGTGAAGACGTCGATGCCATTGGATTGTTCGCCTGCGGATTGGCTTTGGCGAACGTCGCGATTGGGATTCCAACGACGGACACGCAAGATCGCGGTACCACAAAGCAGGACAGACACGACCATGGCGACAATCAAAAAGGGGACAACTTCGCTGGGCCACGTTTCGGTTACCGTCGGGTGGCTGGCGGCCAGGATCGCGCGGAAGGGACTGGCGGCGGTGGCGAGTTGTGCTCCGGTGTAGCCGGCGATTTTTGTGGGAACGATCGCGACGCCTTCAAACAATCCGATCCAAAACACCAGCAGTAATGCGACCAGCGCCAGTGCCTGAAACGTTTTTTCGCGCCAGAACGCAATCGTACATCCAAGACTCCCCGCGGCCAGTACGGCCGCGGCGGTCACCAGAAACGTCCACCCGACTTGGGCGAAAGACGTGCCTCCAAAGAGGACGATCAACATAAAAATTGGCAAACTGGTCAGCAGCATCACACCCAAACCAAGCAAGCTGGCAAACAGCTTACCCAGAACTAGTTCGCTGTTGGACAGGCGGCTCATAAGCAGCAGGATCAGAGTCTCGCGATCTTTTTCCACCGAAACGTTACTGGCGGATTGAATGGCCGCCAAAAACAGCATCAGCGCCAGTTGCAAAGGAGCAAGGACTTGGAACAACACCGCTCCAAAACGGGCCATGTCACCGACGTTCACGATGCGTTGTGTGCCGGTAAGCACCAGCCATGCGGTAAAGATCAGCAGCAACAGCGCCGTCGCGTAGACGCCGCGGGTAAGGAAATGCCGCACGCGCCGCGGCGCGACGATGGCTTCGCGAGTGAAAACAGGGCCGATGAACAAACGAAAAGACTCCTTGGGGCGATGGCGGAAGTCCCATGATGACCTGATTGAGGTGCCCCCGCAAGACGCCAGCGGCTGCCGCCAAAAACAGGTGGTGGCGGGGGCGGCGGACTCATTCCGTTGCACATTTTACCAATCGACGGACGTTGAATCTGGAAATCGCTCGGCGGTACGCAGGTCCGCCAAATTCAGCAGACATGGGCTTATAACCGGCCCTAATGTTCCCAAGCCGCTCGTTTTGGCTCAGAATAAGCTCATTCGATTTAGAAAAAAACTTGAAATCATCGCCTGAAACTATCAATAAAAGAATGCAGCCCTGCATCTTCTACAATAAGGGCTGATGCGTAATCGGATTTAAGCCCCCAACGATAGATTTGTCAAAACGATCCAGCCAACCTGATTCGGATCCCCAAGTGCCCGATGTAAGTGATCAAGAAGACTTCGAAGCAGTCTTCGCCCGTCATCGGTTGTCGTTACGTCATTTTCTGTTGGGTGTGTTGAAAGACGATTCTTTGGTCCAAGATGCGTTGCAATCAACGTTTATCAAGCTGTTAGAGAAGGGTGGCACCGTTGAGAATCATGCCGCGATTAAAGGGTGGCTGTTTCGCGTGGGTTACAACGAAGCCATGCAGGTCCGCCGGAAGCAAGCGACTGCAACAAAGCACCTGGAAAAATTTGCTTGGCAATTTGATTTCGTGGGACGCCAGACGAACGACCCTGACGCTGAGATATTAAAGATTGAGTTGCAGTTGCAAGTCTCCGAAGCGTTGCAACAGCTATCGCCGGAGCAGTTCGAGGTCGTTGAAAAACGGATTTACCAAGGACTTAAGTTTAGAGAGATTGCCGAAGAGTTGGACGTGCCGCTGGGAACCGTGTTGGCTCGCATGCACAGTAGCCTGAAAAAGTTGAAGTCAGTTTTAGATCATTTGCAGATAGATGATTAAAGCAGTCGGAAGCGAAAGTTAGATCGGTTTTTTAAGACGCTGATGAAAGAAACGAAAAATAATCACGACGTAGCCCAGTTCGATAGCGGACTTGATTGGCTGGCATTTTGTTACGTGGCCGGAGAGTTGTCGGCCCAGCAAGCTGCCGAATTTGAACAACGGCTTGCCGAAGACTTGGACGCACAAGTTGCGGTAGCCGATGCTGTTTCAATGTGCGCGTCGACTTATGCTTCGATCGAAACTTTCCAAGCCGACAAAGTATCGCTCGGTTGCGGTCAAACTGCGGAGACCGATCGTTCATCTACGTGGCGTTGGGTGGCGGTCGCTGCGGCAGGTTTGGTCGCTATCGTTTCCCTCTGGCAGATGTTGCCTGCTTCACCAGGTAACGAAGAGGTCGCACATAAATCGTCTGGTAGAGTGTCGCAAAAGGCGGGTTCCGCGATTGCGATCAGCGAAGTAGACCTGTGGGATCGAACGGTCGAAATGTACCAGTCAGCAAATCCGCATGGTGATCAGTTTGAGATTTGGGCACTCAGTTCTGTCGATGAATCATTTGGCTCCGACGGCGGCGAACTTTATGTCAGTGGCGACGATGGTTCCCAAGAGATCGCCGACGCGTTGCAGGTTGACAGCGATCTTGCCTCAATTTTCGCCTCGGCGCTTTCGTCTATCGCCCCCTCCGAGGGTGAGATGTAATGGTGAATTTCAAGTCACTTCAATTTCAAGTTTGCCAAGGGCTGATGTTGCTGGTCGTTTGCCAATTTTTACTGACGACTCAAGTGGATGCTCAGACGGATTCCCCCAAACAGGAACAGTTTCAGCGCCGTCGCGATTCGGTCCTGGAATTTGTTCACCAAAACCATCCTAAGATGGAGGAGCTGCTGTTAACGCTGGAAGAGTCTAAACCAGCCAAGTTTCGAACAGCAATCAAACGCATCGATAAGACGTTATTGAAAATCGAGTCATTCGAGCAAAAGCAACCTCAACGGTACGCGGCTTTGGTCGAACAGTGGAAGGTTAAGTCGGAAATAGAAATGCTGACGGCGCGACTTGCAAAACAGGACGATCCAGAACTGCGAGCCCAATTGGATGCGTTGGTCGAGGTTTTTGTTGATAACCGACGGCAAATGCTCGAGATAGAAAAACGCAACATTGAGAAACGTTTGGAACGCACCAATCGTCTATTAGAGATGATCGATACCGATCGAGATGCTTTCGTGAAAAAGAATCAGCGGTCAATTGATAGAACGATCAAGCAGCTCAAAGCGGGAAAGGTCTTTAGAAAATAGACGCGCCCCAAAATCGAAAAATAACGCTGGCAAGAATTCTTCTTCGCCACTTCCTTTGGCTCGGCAATCAATTTGATTGCCGGGTCATTTTTTTCGAAGGTATTCACGAAAGATGCGCCGCCCGCCGATTCAGCTGTCTATCCAGCTGCCTGTTGCCAAAATATTCCAGCTGAATATTCGAAAAATTTGGCGCTGCCGGAGCAGTTGAGCCCTCATAAAACAACTTATGAGGAGCGAACGCCGGTAGTTTTGGTGATGGTCCGATGATGAAGGTGGTGTTTGTTTTGGGGCTGAGATGACTAATATAAGCGTACAGGCCCTAAGCATAAGCGTACAAGCCCGAAGCGCCAGCGAGTGAGTATTCGCGGGCTGACAGATTCACTCGCTGGCGCTTCGGGCTTGTATTGACAAAGCCTTAGTCGAACACCGCTTGTTTTTGCAGTCATTCTTTTTCTCTGTTTTCCTTTTTAGTCGCCATCGGTCTCTATGAAAATTGGTCAAACATTTTCCGGTTTATTACTGGTGGTCGTCGCCGCGGTCATTGGACTGGCATTGATCTATTTGCCCAACCTGATCGTCTCGAATTACCGCGCCGTCAATGCCTTGGGATCCATTTGGGGTTACCTATATCTGCTGGTTGTTGGACTGGGGCTGGTGTTGTTAGTCGGCAGCGCGGTGTGGACGATTTGGAAGCTATGGGGGTCTTCGGTCGCGAAGAAACTGCGACGGGAACGCCGCAACCTCAATCCCAGCCAATTATCTTCTGGCCAAAAGTCAAAAGAGATTCAAGAGAACTTGGATCAGGTTGAAAAATTGCGATTGGGTGCCGGTGACGATGTCCAAATGCAGCAACAACTGGATCCACTGCTGCAAGAGATTGAATATAAGCGCGATCAACAGACGCTGGAGATCGTCGCCTTTGGCACGATTTCATCAGGCAAGTCGTCGGTATTGAACTTGCTTTCGGGGCGCGATACGTTTTCCACCGACGTGCGAGGCGGCACGACCATCACGCGCAACGAAATTCCGTGGCCCAATAATGATAAAGTCACGTTGGTGGATACGCCGGGCATCGGTGAAGTCGACGGAGCCGATCATGTTGCCATCGCAGGTGAGGCGGCCAAGGATGCGGATTTGGTGGTCGTTGTGGTCGATGGGCCGCTACGTGAGAGCGAACATGAGCTGCTTGAAAAATTAGGCCAGATGGAAAAACGCGCCATCATTTGCTTGAACAAATCCGATTGGTACAGCCAGTCAGACCGCGAAAAACTCATTGGGCAGATCTCTCGCCAAACCAAGGGGTTCGTAAAGCCCGAAGACATCGTCGCAATTCAAGCTCAACCGGGCCATCGCACCCGCCGAAAAGTTTTGGCCGATGGTTCGACCCGAGACGAAACGGTCACGACTGAAGCGGATATCGCACCTTTGGCCGAACGCATGATCTCGATCGTAAAAAAGGATGGCAAAGATCTGCTGATGGCGAACGTTCTGCTTCAGTCGCGTGGGCTGGTGGAAAAGGCGCGTCTGCGGGCTCAAGAGTCGCTGGATAAAAAGGCTTGGTCGATCGTTGATAAATACATGTGGGGCGCCGGTGGCGTCGCGGCCGTCAGCCCGTTTCCGGTGGTTGATTTATTGGCAGGGTCGGCGATCTCCACGAAGATGATTCTGGATCTGGCTGACGTTTATCAACAGAAGGTCGATTTGCAGACGGCCTCAAAATGGTTGAGCGAGATGGGGAAAAATTTGGTCGGTATGCTGGGCGCCCAAGGTGCCACTTTAGCCGCGACCGCCGTGGGAGCATCCTTACTGAAGACGGTCCCCTTTGCCGGTACGATCGCCGGCGGAGCGCTGCAAGGCGTCGTCCAAGCTTTGATTACAAAATGGATAGGCGCTGTTTTCATTGAATACTTCCGCAACGAAATGCAACAACCTGAAGGCGGATTGTCTGGGCTGGCCAGACGCCAGTGGGAAAAAGTCACCGCCGTCGACGAGCTACGGAAATTGGTTCAAACGGCGCGTGAAAAACTTGCGTCCGATAACTGACTGAAGCCTCTCCTGCAGCAACTGTTTTTCTTATAATCCCTTCATTCGTCCCTCGTATCTTTTGAGTCTACTGTGACCGACGCACCGCAAACATCCGCGCAAGATCCCAACTACCGTGAAGCCGTCACGGTCGTCGAAGACACGTTGAAGCAACTTCGTGGCTGTCCAGATTCGGAGCGCGAGAAACTGCAAAACGATATCGCGCAACTGACAGAGATGTACGACAAAGTCACCAGCGGACGCGTTGAGATCGTCATCTTCGGTGAAATTAGCACGGGGAAATCGGCGATGATCAATGCCTTAATCGGTCGCGCCGTGGCCGAGGTCGATGTGCAGGGAGGCTGGACGAAGCAGATCTGGGGCTCCAATTGGGAAGGCACCGGACATGTGCTGCGCGGATTGGAAAAATCCGAAGTCGTCATCATCGACACTCCCGGAATCAACGAAGTTGACGGCGCTGATCGCGCTGAACTAGCGGAAACGACGGCGCGGCGATCGGATCTAATTCTGTTCGTGACCGATTCAGACCTCAACGAAACCGAGTACGCGGCGCTGGTTGAACTGGCCGCGATTCAAAAACCGATCATTCTTGTCTTCAATAAAGTTGATCTGTACACGGAGGAACAAAAGGAAAAATTGGTAACCCTGCTCAAAGGACGGCTTGATGGGCTCATCCCGCCGGATCATTTCGTTTTGACATGTGCTGATCCGCGCGAAATCGAATATGTTATTGAGCAATCCGATGGTAGCGAGAAAGTCGAATGGCGTAAGCCCGAACCGGACGTTGCGGATCTGAAGAAGATTATTCTGGAGACGCTCGAACGTGAGGGCTTGGGCTTGATCGCGCTCAACGCGGCGCTTTACGCGGCTGATAAAAGCGACATCGTGTCAAAGATGCGTGTCGAAATGCGTAACAAACAGGCGGACCAGATCATCTGGACGATGGCGGCCACCAAAGCCATGGTGGTGGCTCTTAATGCGGTTCCGGTGCTGGACGTGCTGGGCGGGTTGGCGATTGACGCGCTGATGATTGTGACGTTGTCGAAGGTTTATGGTTTGAACTTCTCCATGACCCAAGCCCGAGGCCTGGCGCGAACCATTGGTGCTGCCGGAGGGATCTACGCGTTGGGTGAAATGACGAACTACGGCGCTAGTTTGTTCAAAGCCGTGACACTAGGCTTCGGTGTTCCCTTCACCGTAATACCTCAGGGCGCTGCCGCCGGATTTACTTCATATATCATCGGTCAATCGGCCAAACGGTACTTCGAACAGGGCGGAGCTTGGGGGACTGGTTCGGCTAAATCGGTTGTGACGGATATTCTAAATAGTACGAATCGCGAGTCGGTGCTTGATCATCTGAAAGACGAGATTCGCGAAAAACTTAAGCTAAACCGGCATTCTGAGTCAAAGTCTTGGTTCGGAAATTAGTGTTGAATCGCTTAGGTGTTGAAAGTGTGACTCTGTTTCCAGTTTGTTTCGTTACTTTTGCAGTTTTTCAACGCACGGTGTATATACGTGTCTTAGGTTTGTAGTAGAAGGTCGCTGAGTCGCGGCTCGTTTTCGTTTCGCTATCGCTAACATCTTTTCTACTACAACATCAATCATCATGTATAAGTTCATCACGCCAAAGCTACAACGCTTCATCAAAGACGAATCTGGCCCGACAGCAGTCGAGTACGCCGTTATGGTCGCTTTGATCATTATCGTTTGTATGGCCAGTGTTGGGCTTGTTGGCCAGAACGCGAACACATTGTTCCAAACTAGCGGCAATGAGATCCAGCAAATCAACGCTAATAACAGCAACTAATTAGCGCGAGTTCCCCCCCTCTCCATTATAAGAGCGGGCATTTTCCAACGCTTGCGATGTAATATAGAATAAGGACGTGATCTCTCTGTGAGGTTGCCGTCCTTTTTTTGTTTAATGCGTCACGTGAAGAACAACCCTAAATCCATCCTGTTTGTTTGCCTCGGGAATATCTGTCGATCTCCTACCGGGGAAGGCATCTTTCGCTCCTACCTTCAGCAGCACGGAGCCGATCAAGAAATCATCGTTGATTCCGCTGGCACGATTGGCTATCACCAAGGCAAACCGGCGGATGCTCGCATGCGGCAGACCGCCACGCGGCATGGTTACGATCTTCAAAGCCGCAGCCGGAAGATCACGCCAGCTGATCTGGAGTCTTTCGACCTTGTCATTGCGATGGACCGCGAGAATCTTCAAGATATCAATCACGTTCATGCGGCCCCGACCGCGTCGGTCAAACTGCTGAGCCATTTTCTGGACGATCAATGGCCGACCGATGTTCCCGATCCCTACTATGGCGGCGATGAAGGGTTTGAATACGTTGTCGATATGATCGCGGCGGCAGTCCCCAAGATTTACGAACATCTGATTGGGTCTGAAGATACGCCCAATGGGCGCGACAACGATTCCTAAACGGCAATTCATATCGGGGAATCGTTTGGACTTTCTCAA
>CAKZVF010000008.1 GCA_937921995.1 uncultured Pirellulaceae bacterium | reverse complement strand
TGAGACTGAGCAAAACGTTCAAGTCGTTTAGACCAGAGGGCGGCGGTTTCGGATCGAGTCATGGAAATTCTCCGTTGAGGAACGAGACAAAAACCAAAATTCTAAAACGCGCGCCTACAATGGTTACCGTGCACGGTTACGCCGATTCCGGCCGCTGACTCCAACCGCCCAGCGACGCATCTTCGCCAACGCCTAGCAACCGCTACGCCCGTCCAATAGAATCGGGGCAATGGAAGAGTCCCTGATCCACAGCGCTGTCGCCGACGTGACTGAGCGTTTGCTGCAGCTTCGATTGTCGCTGAACAAGGACCAAGGCTTTCAAGCGTGTGTTGACTCCCTCAAGGATCGTCAACCGGCAACGTTTGAATCGGTCTGGGGTTCCTCCTGCGCGCTGCTGCTGTCGGCCCTGTCGGACAACTTCACACAGATTCTTGTCGTGACCGCCGACGGGAAAACCCAAGACCGTCTCTTAGACGACCTGCCGACGTTCTACGAAGGAGCGTCCGATAGACTTCCCGCTTGCATTACCAACAACGAATCGAACGTCACCGTCGATTTGGAGTACGGCGATCGGCTGCGGTTGATCAAGTCATTAAGCAACGGCGAGGCCTCGCCCATCATCGTGGCTTCGGTGGCATCGTTGCTCCAGCCGCTGCCCTCCAAAACCGAGGTCGCCAGCCAAAGCCGCAAATTGACCGTTGGCGAAACGCTAGATGTCGAAGCGTTCGTTCAGTGGCTGACCGAACAGGGCTTTCACCACACCAGCGCTGTTGAACTGCCCGGCGAATTTTCCAATCGAGGCGGCATCTTGGACGTGTTTGCGCCTGATTGGGGCGGCCCCATCCGCGTCGAACTTTTCGACGACGAAATTGAATCACTGCGGCAATTCGATTCCGGTACACAATTGAGCATCGCGGACGTGAACCAAGTGGAGATCACGGTGCTGGATTCGACGCAAGGTAAGACCGGATTTTTCGCCGATTACCTGCCGCCGGAGACCATCGTCGTTTTGCTGGGCCCCGACGCTCTGGCCGAACATGCCCAGCGCTATCGGCAGCGCAGCCCCGACAGCGAAACGATTTTTGATTGGGACCAGGTCCGGAAATCGCTGGCGCATTTCCCAATGGCCACCGCGGCGGATATGTCCGCCGGTTACGCCGGGCAGCGCTTTGACCTGCCGGTGGAATCCGTGGAACAATTCAGCGGCGACGTCGGCGAAGTGAAAATGCAAGTGGAGCGACTTTCCAGAGACGCAAGCGGGAAAGAGTTCGAAGTCTTCGTGCTGGCCAGCGTCGAAGGCGAGATCGAGCGGGTCACCGAGATCCTCAAACCGACCGGCGCGGCATCGGAACAACGTCTGCAGATCGGCGTTGGCTGCGTTCACGAGGGCTTTCGGTTGAGAGATTCGTCACAGGTGGTCGTCGGTTGCGATCAAGTCTTCCGCCGCACGGACTTGCGCCGCAAGAGTCGTCGGCGGTTGGGCAAGGCGATCGACAGTTTTATGGACCTGCGGGTTGGCGATCTGATCGTGCACTTGGCTCATGGCATCGGTCGATTCCGCGGCCTCAAGATGCTGGAGAAGGAAGCTCAATTGACCGAGCACCTTGAACTTGAGTTCTATGGCGGCACCAAACTTTACGTCCCGGCGGCCAAAATCGACTTGGTGCAAAAATACATCGGCGGCACCAAACGCCAACCGGTGCTCGCCAAGATCGGAAACAAGAATTGGGCCAAGCAAAAAAACGCGGTGCAGGACGCGATCACCGATCTGGCGGCGGACATGATCGAACTTCAAGCCAAACGCGAGATGCAACCGGGGATGGCTTGCGGTCCCGATACGCCTTGGCAGCATGCGTTCGAGCAATCGTTTCCCTATCGCGAAACGCCCGACCAGTTAACCGCGATCGAAGCGATCAAGGACGACATGGAACAAGCCCGGCCGATGGATCGTTTACTTTGCGGCGACGTGGGCTTTGGAAAAACGGAAGTCGCGATGCGGGCGGCCTTCAAGGCGGTGGAGAACGGTTATCAAGTCGGCGTTTTGGTTCCGACGACGGTGTTGGCCGAACAGCATTTTAAAAGTTTCCAAGAACGCATGGCCGAATACCCCATCACCATCGGCAAACTCTCTCGGTTCAATTCGACGGCCGAAATGAAAGACACGCTGGCAAAAATGGAGACCGGAGAAGTCGACATCGCGATCGGCACCCATCGAATCGTTTCCAAAGACGTCAAGTTCAAAAACCTTGGTTTGGTGATCATTGACGAGGAACAGCGTTTCGGCGTTCAGCACAAAGAACGATTAAAAAATCTACGCAGCAGCGTCGACGTGCTGACTTTATCCGCCACGCCGATTCCGCGGACGCTGCACATGTCCTTGGTGGGCGTGCGAGACATTTCGAATCTTGAAACGCCGCCGGAAGATCGCACGCCCGTTCAGACCAAGGTCTCGCGATACAACAATTCGATCATTAAATCTGCCGTGCTGAGGGAATTGAATCGGGGCGGTCAGATCTTTTTCGTTCACAACCGCGTCAAAGATATTCACTTGGTGCAGCAACGGTTAAGCGCACTAGTTCCCGAAGCGTCGATCCGCATCGGCCACGGTCAGATGCCGATGGAGGAACTGGAAGAAGTGATGACCGAATTCATCTCGGGCGATTTCGATATTTTGCTGGCGACGACGATCGTTGAAAGCGGTTTGGACATCCCTAACGCCAATACGATCTTTATCGATGAAGCTGAAAATTATGGTCTGTCGGATTTGCACCAGCTTCGTGGCCGCGTCGGAAGATACAAACACAAGGCCTATTGCTACCTGTTGATCGCGCCCAATAAACACCTCAACCCGACCGCTGCCAAACGCCTTCAAGCAATTGAAACGTTTTCGCAGATGGGGGCGGGGTTCGCGATTTCGATGCGCGATCTTGAGATCCGCGGTGCGGGCAATCTGTTGGGGACGCAACAATCGGGCCACATCGCCACGATCGGCTACGAACTGTATTGCCAGTTACTTGAGAAGGCCGTCCGTAAGATCAAACACATGCCGGCCAAGCTATCGATTCACGTCGAGGTCGACCTGCCGATCGCGGCCTACCTACCGGACGATTATGTGTCCGATCGCCGGCAGAAGATTGACATGTACCGCCGTTTGACTCGGCTGGAGAAGTTCACCCAAATCGAAGAACTCGGCAAAGAGCTGGTCGATCGGTTTGGTCCGCTGCCCGAGCCCGCCCAACGGCTGCTGACGCTGTCGGAGTTGAAGTTGGAAGCCGCGACGTGGCAGATTTCTTCAATTTATCTTCAAAACAAGTATCTCGGATTTCGCTTCAAGGACCGGAGCCGGATGGCTCAATTGTCCAAAGCGCGACCGATGATCCGCCTGATCGATGACCAGACGGCGCTGGTGACGTTAAAGTCAACCAAAATCAGCCCCGAGAAGATGCTGGCATTGGTCAAATCTCTATTGCAGCCGCCGACTTAAGTGTTCTACAGTCCGCCGCCGAAACTAACGCACGAAATATGTCGATAAGTCAACATTGGGCATAGACGCTGCTGCAGCACTGCGGCCAATTCGCGACAGCGCTGATCAAAGCGCTGCCGGATTTGCCGATGGACATAACCAAGGGACGGGGTCTGATGGAAACGAACGTAAACCAGAAAATTTATCGGTCAGCATTTACGGCGTCGATGTTCAGCGTTTCTTTCGCCATCCCTCTTTTGTGCTGTCTGTGCCTTCTGTGTGGATTTGCCAATCAAAGTATGGCTCAGACACAGAAAAAGATCACGCCCGACCCGTACTATTCGACGATGCGTCAATCCGCGGAGCAACAGCCCAAAGCCGCCGCCGCACCTGAGTCTTCGTCTGGATCTTTTTATCAACCGGCTTGGAAACCGCCCAAAACCGCGACCGAATCGACACCGGCGCGACAAGCGAAGATTGAGAAAGCCAACACCGCCGCCGAGGTTTGGGCATCAGTCGCGCGAAAGACCACCAAACCCGTAACGCGCATCGACTTTAGTCGTTTGGACACCGATCCCCCCAAGACCGCCGACGTGTCGCTGCCGCAGATGACGCCGCAGCCGCTCAAACCAGTCGGCGCTGGCGCGATGACTAAAACCGTGCCTCAGCCTAAGCCCCAGGCACTTACCCCCATCAAAGTCGCCAGCGCACCCAAACCTTTAAACACTCAGCCAGTGAAATCGGCGAAAGACTTAATCCAATCGGCGGTGACGAAGTCTCGATCTATCATTCGCCAACGAAACGCAGAAAAACAGAACGCGGAAAAACTCTTCGCTCAAAACGCAGTCGCGGCAACGACTCCCGCGGCCAACGTAGCTCCGCCTGAAAAAGCTAGGCCGCTGAAGCCTTGGAAGAATCCGGCTGACTTCAACATGCCCAAAATCGGCAAGAAGCTTAACCCTGCGTTGTCCGCCGTTTCGCAAGCCTCGGCGACGGATGAAAACACGAACGACTTAAGCAAAGGCGCGATGGGTGTGGCATCTAAAATCGCAGCCGTCGATGGTGATGGATCCTTCGTACAACAGGCCGCCTACCAACCTCAGCTTGGTCAGCGACTAAAAGCCATGGTGGAAAAAGGTGTCAGCACCGACCGCGCAGCGCCCGCTGGCTCAAACCTGCGCGTTGCTAAGCCCCAAGCGACAACGCGTGTCGCCGATGCCTCCACGAAGTTCTACACCCCCGGCACCATCGAGCCGCCGCAGGGCCAGATTTACTCTCAGCCCATCGAATCCGGCGGTGTTGTCCAAGAACAAGTCATTGGTGAACAAATCGTCAGTGAGCAAATCGTCGGTGAACAGATCATCGAGAATCAAGGGCCTTATTATTCCGAACAGAGTTACCAGCCACAGGATTACTCAACCGGTTCCTATCAAGGCGAATCGTTTGAGAACAGTCGCGTGTTGGCGTTGGTGGGAGGCCATCCGGTGTTCGTTGGCGACATGATGTTCGAGGTCAATCAGATCTTTGAAAAACACATGAAGGGAGCCCCGCAAGCCGCCAAAGACGCTCAGAAGGGGAAACTGATGGAGCGCCTGCTGCCCAAGTACATCGACCAGAAAATTCTGTTCGTGTCGACTTTGGATCAGTTGCCAGAAGAAGCCAACATTGAAGACATTCTCAAACAGGCCGAAAAAACTTTTAACGAACAAGCGTTGCCAGATTTGATGGAAAATTCGGGAGTTGAATCGATCACCAAATTTGACGCGATTCTTCGGTCCCAAGGCACATCGGTTCGCCAGATGCGGCGGGCTTGGGCGAAGGATCAGATCAGCAAATATTTCCTCCAAGAAAAAGTGAAATTTAATCGTCAGGTGACGCACCTTGAGATGCTCGATGAGTATCGTTCGAACTTTGACCAGTACGAAGTCAAAGGAAAAGTGCGTTGGGAGCAGATTGAAATCCAACCCGCCAAAGCCGGCGGCCGACTCGCGGCGAAGGACAAAATCGAAGACATCTACGATCGTTTGGTCCACGGAGGAAATTTCGAAGCGATCGCCAAGAAAGAATCTCACGGCTTCCGTGCTTTCAAAGGCGGCCAGTATGATTGGACCAGCCGAGGCAGTCTGGTCAACAAAGAGATCGACAAATCCATCTTCACGCTGCCCATCGGCAAGCTGAGCGGCGTGATCGAAACGAAAGCGGGTTTTCACGTTATTCGCGTCATTGAACGCGTCGAGACGCATCACACGCCTTTCACCGAGGCACAAGTGGAGATCAAGAAACGGCTGCTCGAGGCGCGGCGCGACGATGCTTTTCGAACCTACATTGATGGGCTTAAGGATGAGATTAAGGTCGAATACGTAAACGAGTGATTATGCTGGTAGTGGACGAGGCAACGAGTCCAGGCATTTCCATTAAACCCGTTTAACGACAAGCCGGCAGGCGACCTCGTTTTACCCCGCCAAACACCGACGCCTTCCGGCTAGTCGTTAAACGGTGTTACTCGCAACCTCCGTAGTGGACGAGGCAACGAGTCCGGCGGGGAATTTAAACCCAACCTCAAACCGCACGGTCTGGACGGGCTGAGAGCCCATCCTTCGGAGCAAACCTCCACCGAATTCTCCTATGCAAATCATCAACAGCCTTATCCCGATCTTCGCCGTCATCGGCTTGGGCATGTTGCTGCGAAAACGGGAGTTCTTAACGAAGGAATCGACGCAAGCGTTTAATCAGTTTGCATACTTCTTCGCGCTGCCGCTGTTTCTGTTTTATAAACTGGCCACCGCATCCGGATCCGGCAGCCAAGTCGACTCGATGGTGTTCACGTTGATAGCGGCTGTTGCCGCGACCGGTGGCGTCGCCTGGCTGGCGGGCTACGTCTTCAAAATCCCATTCGCATCGCGCGGTTCGATGCTCCAAGCTTCTTTTCGCGGTAACCTTGCCTTCATCGGATTGCCGCTGGTGTTGTTCCTGATCGCCGATTTGCCACTTGAGCAAAAATCCGCGTTTGAATCGGCGGTGCTGCTGACGATGACGCCGGTTGTTCTTTTTTATAATGTTGGATCGGTCGTCGCGCTGGCCGCCTACAACGAGAACACGCAGCATTCGTTTTCTTATCGCCACATGTTCATTAACCTGTTGCAGAACCCAATCATCTGGGCATGTATCGCGGGCGGAGCCTTTCAGTATTTTCGTTGGCACGTTCCGACGCCGGTGCTGCACATCTGTGAAATCATCGGCGCATCGGCGTTTGCCATCGCGCTCATTGGCATTGGCAGTCAGCTGATCTCCATCCCGGCGTCCAATGCTTGGCAAGCCACCGTTTTGCCCACGGTGATCAAGTGCATCGTTTGCCCGGTTCTGTGCTGGGTCATCGGCCGATCGGTCGGGTTGGCCGGACTGGAACTGCAAGCCATCCTGATCCTTTCAGCGACACCCACGGCCGTGTCCAGCTTCGTTCTGGCCGACCAAATGAATGGCGACGCTGACCTTGCGGCGGCCACTGTGGTGGTCTGCACCGCTTTCTCATTCGTGACGTTGTCAGGGGTTTTGTTGTTAACTTGACACGCGCTGACGAAAGACGAATCTCCCCATGAGGCTTCGCCCGAAATTATGAAGGTGAGCCCACTGACTAAGGCGACTGAGACGATTTCGCAAGCTTCGCCGGTTTCGCATTTTCGCAAAACTCGTTAAACTGAGGGTGAAGAGATGTGTTCCAGATACCGCCGAAACAACGGGTTTGGGAAACATTATTTTAACATTCACAGGCCATCGGTTTCCCCTCAGCGGGTTTGCAGGAAAATATTTAATGTCAGAAGTCGCGAAACTCAAGTGTGGTGATAAAGAACTCGATTTGCCAATCATTACCGGGACCGAAAACGAACAGGGCCTCGACATCGGCAAACTCCGTGCAACCACCGGCTTGGTCACACTTGACCAAGGCTACGTGAACACAGGTTCGACCACCAGCGGAATCACATTCCTCAACGGCGAAGAAGGCGTACTGCGGTACCGCGGTTACCCGATCGAAGAATTGGCCGAGAACTGTGATTTCCTTGAGGTTGCTTACCTCTTGGTCTACGGGGAACTTCCCAACGAAGCGGAGTTGGCATCGTTTCAAAATAGTATCAGCAACCACACGATGCTGCATGAAGATCTAAAATCATTCTATGACGGATTCCCGCGCGACGCTCATCCGATGGCGATCCTGTCCAGTGTTGTCGGCGCTTTGTCGACCTTCTACCAAGATTCGCTCGACCCGCACGATCCGCAGCAGGTTGAAGTTTCCATTCACCGCCTGATCGCGAAACTGCCGACGATCGCATCCTACGCGTATAAAAAATCGCTTGGCCAACCCTTCAGTTATCCCGACAACGACAAATCGTACTGTGAAAACTTTTTGCAGATGATGTTCTCGACACCGTGTGCCGAATACAAATCGGATCCTGTGTTCGTTAGAGCATTGAATTTGCTATTAATCGTTCATGCCGATCACGAACAAAACTGTAGCACGTCGACCGTCCGGATGGTGGGGTCGGCGGATTCGAATCTCTTCGCTTCGATTTCGTCGGGCATCTGTGCGTTGTGGGGGCCGCTGCACGGTGGAGCCAACGAAGCGGTCGTGCAGATGTTGATGAACATTAGCGAAGACGGCGGCGATGTCGAAAAATACGTGAAGATGGCCAAGGACAAAGAAGACGGTTTCCGTTTGATGGGTTTTGGTCACCGCGTCTACAAAAACTTTGACCCGCGCGCGACGATCATCAAAAAGTCTTGCGACGAACTGTTGGAGAAGTTGGACATCGACGATCCGTTGTTCGAGATCGCACAGAAGCTGGAGAAGGTCGCGCTCGAAGACGAGTACTTTGTCAAACGACGGCTATATCCCAACGTCGATTTCTATTCGGGTGTGATTTACCGCGCCATGGGAATTCCCGTCGAGATGTTCACGGTCCTATTCGCGATCGGTCGTTTGCCCGGTTGGATCGCCCACTGGCGCGAGATGCAACTGGCCCCCGGCAGCCGCATCTGCCGTCCTCGACAGATCTACACCGGCCCCACCAAACGTGAGTTCGTTGTGCTAGATAAGCGGTAGTTGCGTCGCGGCCTCTAGTGGATTGTCAGGGATGGTAGAGTGTGTCGTCGTAGCCGGAGTCGCCAGACTTCGGTTTTATACTGCTGAACTGAATTCTGGCGAATCCAGCTACACTAAAATTAAATGTTGACAATCCACTAGTTCGCCTCAGTATAAAACTTAGGGAATTCAACGCCCGTATTGTCCCTTTCCGCATAGGACTGTTTGTAAAACGCTTGTCGAAAAATTGCAATCACTACGAAGAGAGCAGTGCGATGAAGTGCTGGATGTCCAAAAAGTCAACAACGCCATTTTGGTCAATGTCTGCCTCAGCTAGATAGTCTGCATCCGAAAGGATTGAGATAAACGGAACGATATCAAAGAAGTTCACGACGCCGTCTTGGTTGCAATCACCAAATAGCAATTCTGAAACGTTAGACTGAAAAGCTATCTGACCTCTATCACTTAATTCAGCGAATTCGGTTAGTTGAGAAGTTTCTAGGTCGTATTCAAAAACCGTTGTTCCTTGGTCCAAATATACGTTGCCGTTCCTCCCCAGAACAAAATCCCTGAACCTTGGAAGATCGTCAATATGTGCAATAAATTCATTAACCTGATCGTCATAAAGTCTTACCTTATTCAACCCACCTCCGCCACTAATGTGAAAAAGTTCTCCAGCTTTATTGAATTTATAATCATCTCGAATAGATGAGGAATAAGCTGCGGGCTCCAAATTTTCATCAAACAGAGCCCCTCCGCGCAAATCCCACAAGGTAACAACTGCCTCCCCAATTAAATAACCGCCTCGCGGTGCCGCTTGAAGCATTCCATAAGTATATACGGCACCGTCAAATTCATCATAATACCCCGTACTGAAAGTCTCGCCAGTGTCGGGGTCATAGCGAAAATCCACACCAAAGATTGCATTTGATACTGCCGAACTTACCAGGGGACCATTCGCAGGAACCTCCGTTACGGAAGACACTGTATTGGTGTGCGTATTAAACCGGACAAAATCTACAGTGCTTGCACCGGTCACCCTCGCCGTAAGATTGACATTGGGCGAGTTAAACGAGGCTTCAATATTGAGGAACCTTGCATCCGCCCCCAGTTCACCTGACAAGTCGATGGAGTCAAGTAGTGCCCCCGTACCACCATCGTATCGAAGAATGACGGGCGAATTGGTGCGATAACTGTAAAAATGCCCCGATGTCTGAGCGTAACTCTCCGGTAACAGAATAAGCACAAAAAGGACAACTACCGCTGAGCACACAAATCTCTGTGATTTAAAAAACATGGCTGACACCAATTGTTGGTTGCGTGTAAACAAACAGCTTAAAGCATTATCGTAGCATTTTCGATTTTGATAAATTTAAATTTTTTTCAAAAATGCTGAGTTTTGACGGCTAGTTACCTAAAAAAGATCAGTATCACATTGCAAGAAGATTGTGTTGGCGAATAAGAAAAGCACGCGGTACAATCCAGAGCAGACCGTAAAACAGATTCTAACTTTGCGAAGCTTGCTGTAGCGTTTTTGAATCGCCTTTCGAAGCCTCGGTGGTTCGAGACTAATACGCAAATCAGTTTTCCAAAGCATACTTACGAGGCCCCACCAGTGGGGGACGGTACCCGGCATAGGCAGAGAAGCTGAGGACGACAGCGTTCCTATTCAAGTAACGCCTTCAAACAGCGTCGCACCGACTCGCACCAACGTCGCGCCTTCTTCGATCGCCGTTTCGAAGTCTCCGCTCATGCCCATCGAGAGGTGGACGAGTTCTGCGCTGCCGAGTTGGTCACGGAGTTCTCGAAGTCTAGCAAATTCCGAACGCACGTCATCGCTGTCGCTGGCGAGCCCCGCCATGCACATTAGTCCGGTGACCTTTATTGATGATAACGAATTGGCATGGTCGAGCGCAGCAGCAACTTCTTCCGGTGGGAAACCATGCTTGGCTGCTTCTCCCGAAACATTTGCCTCCAATAACACCTCAGCGACCAAGCCTTGATCGGTGGCGGATTTATCAATCGCGTTTATCAATCGAATGGAATCCACCGAATGGATCAACGCCGCTTGAGGAACTACTTTTTTGACTTTGTTCCGCTGCAATTGACCGATCAAATGCCACTGCACGCCGGGCTGGTTAATCGTTTGAAATTTTTCATCCAACGCCTGCGGACGGTTTTCGCCCAAGACTACAGCTCCGGCCTGTATCAACAGATCCGTCATCGCCGCGTCGACGTATTTCGAAACGGCTACCAACTGCACATCATCTGCGGTGCGTCCGGACCGGTCCGCGGCAGCGCTGATGCGCTGATTGACTTGGGCCAAGTTCTGTTTGAATTGTTCGACGATTTGTTCGTTAATCAATTTGTACTAACTCCGTCATTGAGCGATTCTTTTCCAAGCGGCCGAGGAACATTTCGGTGTTCACGTTTTCACCGAAGAAGGTACGGTTTCGAGGCTCCGCCATCGAGCGATAAAATGCGAATTGCTGTTTGCCGACGTGGACGCGATACGCCACCGCGGTGTCTTGATTGACGATCTCTAAATTTTCGGCGACTGTTAGCTGCCGCCACGTACGCGGTTTGAGGCTGCGTTTTGGGCTAAGGTCAATAAAAACAGGCGCGTACAGCGACCGTCCCTTGCGTTTTAACTCCATCGAAAAGTGATCCTCGCCGAAGGACATCTGCCCACCACTACGATCGGCCTTCCATTCGCCAAGCGCAGGCGGGATGACCAAACCACGCATCTTCTCCCCGTCATAGAGATAACTCTCGTTGGTCTCCGATTCTTGGACGCTCGAGATTCCTTCGCCCAACGTCCATTGACAGCGATACTCAATTTCGGCTTCAACCGGCGCGGTAACAGCGTCACCAATCCACGCAAATTTATCTTCCAAAGACAAAATGATCTGCCGCTGCATCACGACTTCGTTGTCCAAATGCCATTCGATCTCCGCAAACGCGACTTCACCGTCAATGTACTCCACCAGCACATCGGGATCATCAATAATCGACAGGGGATTGCCGTCCACGATAAGGCTTGGGAAAACATTGCCTTGAATCAGCGTTTTCGCTTTTGCGATTTCCAGTTGGCATCCCTGTTTGTCAAACTCCGCGGAAATCCGGCAGGATTTTTTCTCCCAACCATCATGAAATAGCAGACTCTCCCCCCAAGTCGAAATCGTATTGCGGGACTTATCCAGCATCACAAGGTTCGGCCGCCGTGACTTGGGCGAATCGACCGTGCGTTTAAAAATTTGGGCGTCATCGGCATCACCAAAAACGTCGATCATCAGCGTCAACAAATCGTCAGAGACTGTCGCTGGAGAAGAAGACAACATCAGCGTGCGGTCGGCGCGTCGGAGCCGCATAATTTGACGGGGCAGCCATCTCAGGACCTTTGCCACATCGTCATCCAAAGACAATCCCGCCGCGTTTAGCATTGCGACCGATCGAGTCCAACTGGCGGCCAGCGGTCCGAAATCTTGACGCACTTCGGCTCCGGGCCAACCGTCATCGTCTAAAACGTCCAGAACACAACGACTTAAAACGCCAATCGCTACTTCGGCAGCGGTCATCCTATCGCTGCTGCCGTTGGGTTGGCCATCGAACTTATGCAGCAGCGTGATCGGCAGTTCCACCAACAATAACTGCTGGTTGAGATAGGACAATGTCTTGGTTTGGCAGACCGTGCTGATCTCGGCAAGCCGTTTGACCAACGCGTCGGTCGATGGGTCGGCCGAGTCATCATTAGCAGCGACCGCAGCACTGATCGTGGCTAAGCAGTCAGAAACGTTCAGATTGTCTGCTTCGGCAGACGCGCGAACTGCGTCCGGATCAAATTTGCCAATCGCTCCATTAAGCATCCAAACCAGCGGATCTCCAGAGGGACTGTGCAAGGCTGCTCGATAGCGCGAGAGGGCAGGGGAGGCGGTGTCGGTTTCCAAAGCGGTGGCGGTGGTCGAGGAGGCGGTCATGTCGGAATGGCGAAAAGCGTGGAAATAATCTGACGATCTTACCAATGTGATTCATCTGAGTAAGGAGGAATGTGACGACGACTCGAATTTTGTCACACAACGTCTACAATGCAACATAGACGTCGAAAGCGGATGGCCACTTTCGAACCGAAACCATTGAATCAATCGAACCGCTCAAAAAGATCATGATTACCAAATCTTCCGTTTGTATCTTAGTTGCGCTGCTGGTATTAACGCCGCTCCAAAAAAGCACGTACGGGTCTCCCCAGTCTGAAACGACGCAAGTGGAAAATACTCAAACGACCGATCAACGGGAAACCGATCAACCGGAGGCGGTCGAAAATCCAACCGAACCTAAAACCGCTGCGGTTGTCGATAAAAAGCAACAGTCGATCGAAATTACCGACCGTTGGAAACGTTTGGGCAAGAATCAAATTTGGATCAACGAAACCACCAAACAAGTGATGGTTCGGGGCTCCATTTGTTTGACCGAAGGGCCGCTGGAAATGTTTGCTTGTCCTTTGCAAACCAAAGAACACGAATCAATCGTGGCCGTCGAAGCAAAATCATCCGAGATCCACGCTTGCATGGTGGCACTCGGCTTCGAACCAGGCAATCCTGTCCAATGGCAGCCAGACTACCGACCGGCCGAGGGCCCTTCGATAAAGATCGAAGTCAGGTGGAATGCCGATGGTGAAGAAGAGAAGGCTGTCGACGCCAAGTCGATGGTGCGGAAATCGGGAACCGAAGAGACCATGGACACCGATTGGGTTTTTGGCGGCAGTGAAATTTTTGTGGACCGCGTCGACGGACGTCAAGTTTATTACGCTGACAGTGGCGAGATGATTTGCCTATCGAATTTCCCAACGGCCATGATGGACGTTCCAATCAAAAGCAGCGATTCGGCCGACGGACTGCTGTTTGAAGCCAACACGAAGGCCATTCCTCCCAAAAACACACAGGTCTATTTGATCATGACGCCGCGTAAATAGATTTCATACGTTTAACGACTAGCCGGCAGGCGTCGGCGTTTCGCCCTACCAAGCACGGTCGCCTTCCGGCTTGTCGTTAAACGGGGCTCCGACTTCGGGTTACAGCAAGTTCCCTTGGGCTCGTTCCCTGCCGCTACATTTCAACCACCCCCTTTAAGAAACCAACCACGTGCACGATCGCCAAAAATCAGAAAAGGTCAAAGAAGAAGTCGCTGTTTTGGTGCGTGTCCTGCTTCCGGACGCGCCGATCGAGCTTGACCCATTGCGGGAACTTGAGGGACTGGCCAAAACCGCCGGCGCGCTTGTCATGTCGGGGATGACTCAGAATCGTGAACGTCCTGACCCGCGGACTTATCTTGGCAAAGGTAAAGTCGAAGAGCTAAAGGAACTGGTTGAATTTCACGCGGCGGACGTGGTAATTTTTGACAACGATCTTTCGCCGGGGCAGGTACGCAATCTAGAGGTCGAATTGAACGTGAAGGTGCTCGACCGGACAGAGCTGATTCTGGATATCTTTGCGACGCATGCGCAGACGTATGAATCACGACTGGCCGTTGAACTGGCGCAGTTAGAATACGCGCTCCCCCGACTCAAACGCATGTGGACTCACCTTAGCCGTCTGAAAATGGGCGTCGGCATGCGTGGTCCTGGTGAGAAGCAGTTAGAGACCGACCGCCGGTTGGTGGAAAAAAGAATTCACGACCTCAAAACGGATTTGAAGAAAGTCGAAAAGCGCAAAGAACGTCAGGTCAGCTCTCGCAAAGGAACGATGACGGTGTCGATCGTGGGCTACACCAACGCCGGCAAAAGTACGCTGATGAACGCGCTGACCAAATCCGATGTGTTGGCCGAAGACATGTTGTTCGCGACGCTTGACACAAGAACGCGCCGATGGCATCTGCCAAAATGGGGACCCGTTTTATTAAGTGATACGGTCGGTTTCATTCGCGATCTTCCCCACAGTTTGATCGCCAGTTTCAAGGCGACGCTGGAAGAGACTCGGCAAGCCGATTTGTTGCTGCATGTGGCCGATGCGAGCAACCCGAATGTGCGAGACCAGATCCGATCCGTCTACGATGTGCTTAAAGAGATTGGGATCGAAGAGAAAGATACGTTGCTTGTCCTGAACAAGGTCGACCAAATTGAAAAGCCTTCGAAGCTGACGTCGCTGCAAAGCAAATATAAGAATGCAATTTGCGTCAGCGCGAAAACGAAGATGGGATTCGACGAACTTCACCGCGTCGTCAGCGATGCGCTCAGCCGATCCTTTCAAGACGTTGATATTGAGATGGACGTCAGCAACGGGAAACTGCTGGCCTATCTGGCAGCCAAGGGCGAGGTACTTTCGTCTCAGTTCACCGAGGAGCGCGTAAAGGTCCACTGCCGCATCCCACAGAAGTACTTAGGGCACATCGATTTCAACGACGCAATCGTCACGCCACATAGCAGCGCTGGCTGGTTTGAGGAAAGCGAAGAGGAATAAGAACAAGTAGCCCTCAAAAGACCGTAGTGGATGAGGCAACGACTCTCCTTTTGCAACCATCGCTCTGTCCTGAACTGTAGCCAAGAGACTTTATGCGCTTGCGTTGAAATTAAACCCCAAACCTAAAGTCATGCCGACGCAACACTTCTGACCATCGCGCAATTTAGAAACCGCTTTCGATTCACTACCGTTGGTTGACGGATTGCTTCGGCGGTCATAGAAAGGGATCACTCAAATAATTCCGCTGTCCCTCCCCCCTTCACCGAAAGAACTCGCCATGCTTTCTCGTTTCAGCAAATTAAACCTGTTCAGCAACTCTATCTCAAGCAAGACTCCACGACCTCAACAACGCAAACGCCCCGCCCCCCCAGCCTGACATTCCAAAAGCTTGAAGATCGAAAGATGTTAGCGTCTGTTAACTTCAACTCGGGTACTGGAGCCCTAGTTGTCGTGGGAAACGCGATCGCCGATACGATTTCACTGACCAATAGTGCGGACCATCAAAGTTTCACGGTCGACATCAACAATAATTCCAGCCTTCAGCAAACGTTTAACTACAGCGACGTAACCAGCCTAAGAGTGGTTGCCGGTGACGGGGATGATTTTGTCTACAATGATTTGCTGATGGACACGGAAATCTTTGGGCAGAATGGCAATGATCGTTTGGAAGGCGGCTACGCCAACGATCTGGTCATGGGCGGAAACGGAATCGACATTTTGGTTGGACGCCATGGGGACGATGTCCTCAATGGGCAAGACGGCAACGACTGGCTGTTCGGCGGTCCCGGAGTCGATGATCTGAGCGGTATCACCGGCAACGATAATTTGTACGGTGGCACAGGCGACGACACACTCAACGGACATGGAGGCAATGACTCACTCTGGGGAGAGGATGGCAATGATTCCCTCCTCGGAGGCGCAGGCGATGATCTCCTACGGGGCCAAGACGGGGATGACACGATCAAAGGAGAAGCGGGAGACGATTGGTTGGTTGGCGGCGACGGCGATGACACGCTGCAAGGCGATGCTGGAATCGATGAACTTTTGGGGCAGAATGGCAACGACATTCTGAACGGTGGTGCCGACAACGATTTCATCTGGGGAGCCGCCGGCGATGATACGATTAGGGGCAATTCGGGTAGCGATCGTTTAAATGGCGGCTCCGGCAATGACCTACTACTTGGAAATGAAGGTCGCGATATCATTCGGGGAGACGGTGGCGACGATACGCTGTATGGTGGAGACGGCGATGACGATTTGTTTGGCCTCGGCGGAACAGACACCATTTTCGGAGATGCGGGCGATGATTTGCTGGATGCAGGTGGCGACGTGGCCGCAGACGTTCTCACCGGTGGTAGTGGGCTTGATCGATTCGTTGTGCTTGGCAATTTTGGATCCACCAGTGTCGATGTCATTAATGATCTGGAGGATTTTGAACCGATCAACGGTGTTTCAAGTGGAGGTAATAGTGGAGTCGATCCATCAGGAACAGGATCGATTGGTGACCTCGTGTTTGAAGATAGTAACGACAACCAGCAGTTTGATGCAGGTGAGGTGGGCATCGGCGATGTCACATTGACGCTGTTTTCGGGCACAACAGCAATCGCCACCCGAACAACCAACGATAGCGGCCAATACACTTTTGATGGCCTCGCCGCTGGAGACTATCGAGTAGAACTTCTTTTAGATGGACTCACTGATTACGAACCGACTACGCCTAACACAGCCGATGTTTCTCTGGTAGACGGCCAAGCCAACACGAGTGTCGACTTCGGAGTCAAAAAGCTGCAACCAGGAGGCTCTTCGGCCGACTCGCTGGCTGAAGACCTATTGGCAAACATTGGATTGGGATTTTTGGGCACGATTTCTGCTGGTCAATTGGCATCTTACCTATCAGGGCAAAACAGCAGCACATTTACAACGTCTACGGGACAGCTTGATGTTGTCGAAAGCGGATTCAGAAAACAAGTGTTCCGCAGTACATCCCTCGGGCCAGTCACTCAAGTTTCTTATGTCGGAGATTTCCCTTCCTTTTTCCCAGACATCTTGGCACTCGAACTCGCATCATTAGCAATCCCAGAAGTCTCAACCATTCACCTAATCCAAACGAATGCTTTAGGCGATATTGGAAAGGCGATTAGCAATGTAACCTCCGCAATCTTGCTTACGGCCGATGGGGGAGTTGTAGTTGGAAGTGAAGATAACGGCGGGGTGCTTAATCTATTGCCGAGCCCAATCCCGTTGACGCCACAAGCTACAATAGGGTTTTATGACCAAGTGTTCGACAACTTAGGAATCCTACAACCCACACTTCAATCTTTGACAACGGACGTTCCGAGTGCTCAACCAGCAGCTTTGCAAGAGCAAAGAGAAATCTTGGGCAGCCTAGGGATCGACGGATTTTACGGCGATCTTTTAGAAGTTATTACAGAGTCGCGCCTCAGTGCACTAACAAATCCACAAGATCCCACAAAAGGGTTCTTCATCAATGATCAAGCTCAACTTATAAGTGATGTTCTTTTGGGTGGACCGGGAGACGCAGGGACGGTGGTGAACTGTATAGGCGGTGGATTTGATTGTGACGACTACGCCGATGCTGCAATAAACTATTTGAGCTTTAGGAAATCGCAAGGTGACCTTCCCGGCGGTGTAGATTTTGCAGTTTGGGGAGGAACTTTCGAACAGATAAAGACTAAATTGCCAAATCCGAATGGCGGTGGATTGATTAACGGCCCGGTTGTCGATCCCAATTCAAGGCATGCAGTGGTAGTCGTATTCAATGAAGGCGAATTTTACGGATACGACCCTCAATCGAACTACTTGTCTCGTGCTTTCATCTCACCACAGTTGGCAGTTCAAGATGCCATTCATAATGGATATACATTTTCGAGAGAACCTGTTCGAGACATTAAAGTATTCACAAGGTTGCCTCTTAACGACCCCAATGGACCTCCATTTTACACGGTGCCTGATTTTAAAGCCAAATTTATTGATGCCCTGAATCGCGCGGGTGTTGCAGACACGACGCCGTACCTTCCAAATTAACGCCTCACCAGTAGTGTGTACGATGTTGAGACCCAAACTACGATTTCCCGCTTTTCTGGTTTTCCTTTTCGCCTTACCGTTGGACAACGTTGTTGCCCAGCGAAATAACGGAGAATTATACTTCAGATCCCGTGAAGTATTCTCCTTAAGTTATCCCGCTTCGAACCAATCTAGCCCCGATGAAAATTGGTGCCAGTTTGTTAGCTGGGTTGGCGTTAAGGATTTCGGGCTGGATGAGAAAATCCAAGAAGAGCTTACATCCGAAAAGACTGCCAGAGAGACCGAAGAAGTTCTTTGTCTGCGTGGCGAAGGAGTTGGTGCTGGTGAAGCTTGCAAACCTTTTAGGTTACACGCTGGTAGTGCAGGTGAGTGTTTTTTTGAAAGCCTACGGCTCCGAAGGCCCAAAAACAATAGGGCCTTAAAAAAGGAGTTCGCGATTTTTGATCCGTTAACGCTGTTTGTTTTGTCGAGAAATCGTTTGGTACCTCGATCTCAACTAAACCGATTTAAACATCCCTTGCAGATAGACGCAGTTGGCTTATACCGCCCACAAGAATATGACAAACTCGACAAAGAAAAATTGAAACAAATCCCCGTGCTGACCAATGAAGAAGGAGGGTACTGCAGGGTACACGTTGTTATAGCCCAATCCACCGTCCTATCGGCTGATTTACCGGCAAGGGCTACCGAAAATGCCGACATTGTTTGGGACCGTTTAAAGAAAATGGTGGAGGACAAAACACTTAAGTTTCGCCCAATCGAAAATCTTAAAAAGTACTTGTCGATTCAAAGCTCTCAAAACAACACTCAGTTTCTGAATTCAAATTTTGAGAGCGACATCTCGATCGTTATTATTACCGGAGTAGGTTTGTTAAGGATTGAACAGCTGAAGATCAACAAGTCACAATCGTCAAACGAATGGTTGCTTGACGAATCACAACTTGTCAAGAATTATGATGACCGTCTTGTCTATCGGTTTCTTATTCCAAATCTTTGCCGACAACAAGTAATAGAGGTGGAGCCCTGAGTAGAGAGAATAAGGGGTAAGCGACGGTCTAAGAACGCGAAAAGGTACCGCGTACGGTTTCCACGTCCCCGTACTGTTTCCACGTCCCGGGATAACGCGACCGTCACTAGAGGTCGCTACTCAGGACGATTCTCACGGTGAACTTCATTGCGGCGATTGAAAAGCCAGCCAAGGCCGGTGAGTCCGATTGGCGGGCCCCCATTTTCTGTACCAGTGTTATGAGAGTACGGGTTAGTCGATGGCGTATAGACTCTCATAACACGCGGATCAGTTTTCGGGGGGAGCACGCCAAGTTACTCAAGAAGTATTTGGCGGCGTAGCTGAGCCTAAACAACCGACAAGTGGCTGCTGCGATCGGAAGCCCCTGAGATCTCTCAATGATAATAGCTGTTGTAGATGAATTTAGGCTGCGACATGTTTTCGGGAATTGTTGGTAATAAATTTAGAGCAAACCCGATTGGGTTTTTCTCCATGTCTTGGTGCCGAAAATTATACCTCGCTGTTCCCCAACGATCGCCATAGGCGACCCAATCGAATCGTGAAAATTCGGCCTTCTCGACATCCCAACTCATTCTCCCTGACAATCGCAGATCGACACCCGATTCACGGTCGACAACCTTGCCGGTGTAAGCGTTCACTCTCTTATTGGGTTTTTGCACGCACCTTACACGACCGGTAAGTTCGATCTGGATCGCACCTTTGGAAACGCCAATGACTTTAGCGGAGGCGGTTGAGATTTTTACCGATTCAGATTTCCAGCCGGGGGCCTCCCCTTTAACGTGATCCACAAAATGGTGTTTCGCAATTCTAGCGATGATTGCATCGGGAATCTTGTACTCTTGCCCTTGCTTGTAAACACCGCCATCGCGCTGAGGAGAAAATGACTTGACCTCATCTGCGGTCAGCCACAAGTTGTCAAAGTTATGTCGCCAAGTTTCATGATCGGTGTTGGACTCCCGTGGTAAATCTCGGCAAGTAACTCGAAGAATCATACCGCCATTGGGAAATTTGACCGCATATCTTTTATCGACGTCAGGTTTGTCGCTGATTTCCGGCTGCGCTTTATTCTTGATCTTTTCAAACTCCTCCACGGCACGCTTCATCATCCGGAGCACACTATCTGCGCGGGTCGAATTAACGGAGGCCAATAACTGCCCGTCAGCGGTTGAAACGTATAGGCCCTGACGTGTGGACGTCGGTTTTGTAATACCAGCGTAGTGCCCTTGTTCGGCAATCTTTCGAAAGAAATCACCGACCGCGTCACGGCGGTGAATCGTTTTATTGATGTCAGTTGTGATCGGTACGAAGTTTTCCCGAATGAAGTCAATCACGCGCTGATCAGAGAAAACGGACACACGGCCCGTCACGCCATTGTTTCAGACACAGCCCAAAGGGTCGCCGTTCATTGCCCACAGGAAGACGGGTTTGTTTTGGGCGACGCTCATTTTCCGACCGTCGTGAATACTGGGGATCCAAGCCGTCTCTCGCCATTTCTCTTCGCTGGCCTTGGGCCTGACGAATTGAGTCAACCGTTCGAACTGTTGGTCGTTAAGCCTGTCTGACTTGATCGCCGAAAGGATGTCTTGGTGGTCTACGGGATCAGTGGCAAAACCAACGTTTGCTGAAGCCAATGCGATCAGCACACTAACGCTCACGATCCACGGTTGACAAAACAAACTCATAACTCGACTCCTTTTAGTATTTCTCGCCGGCGGCTACCGAGGACCGATATCTCAATGATAAACTAACCGTTAAGATTATGGTTTCGAAGCAACTATTTCTGTGCAAATTTTCATGGCCGCTCGAGAGCTAATACGTAAACGCGTTTTGATTACTGGAGCGTCCAGTGGGATTGGACGCGATTTGGCAGTACAGTTGGGGGACCTAGGTGCCGAACTGCTGATCGCTGCGCGGCGGCGCGAAAAACTGACGGATCTGGAATCGGAAATCAAAGCCAACGGAGGATTCGCCTTGGCGAGCGTTGCCGACGTCACGCGGGTGGAAGACCGGGAGAATTTGCTGAACCTTTGCGAAGTTCATCTGGGTGGATTGGATATTCTGATAAACAACGCCGGTGTGGGTGCGATGGGGCGGTTTGACGAAGCCGATCCGCAGCGGCTGAGGCAGGTTTTCGAAGTCAACTTCTTCGCGCTGGCGGAGTTGACTCGCGCGGCGCTACCGTTGTTGAAAAAGGGAGACGACCCGCTGATCGTAAACATCAGCAGTGTCCTAGGGCATCGCGGCGCTCCGCTCAAAAGCGAGTACTCGGCCAGTAAATTTGCCGTGCACGGGTTCAGCGATGCGATTCGCGCCGAACTTGCCGGTGACGGTGTTGAAGTTTTGCTGGTCAGTCCCAGCACCACCGACAGCGAATTTTTCGATGCGGCGATCGAAGACGACACGAAGAAGGATTGGAAGAAACGCGGGGCCATGTCGCCCGAGGTCGTGGCCGCGAAAACGATTCGGGCCATGCGGAAACGCCGCCATGAGATCATTCTGACTTTTGGTGGACGCATTTTAGTTTGGCTGGACCGCATCATTCCTGGGCTCGCGAATCGGATCATGGCGAAATTTGGGCAATGAGCCCCTTCGCCGCCGCGACTGGCGTTTCTATTTGACGGGAAATCAATAGAATACGCGGCTTCGCATTGGATGCGTACCGACAACGAAACTTTACCCATCACGCCGCTCTCTGACCGCTATGACAGACAAACCAAACACCGAAACCAGCTCCGCAGAAAATCCGCTTGAGTCTCGACGCCGGAAATTAGAACAGATCACGGCGCTGGGCCACGATCCGTGGGGACATCGGTTTGATGATCGGGCAATGATTGGCGACATCCGCGATCGCGCCGGCGAAGTTAAGTACGTCCTCGAAGATGGTACGGAATTCGATCTGCCAACCGAAGCCGAGATGGAGACGACGCCCCTGCGCGACTGGGCCAAAGAAAAGGGCAAAGGGTCACTCACCGGCCCGCAAGTCCGCGCCGCGGGGAGAATCGTGCTGCACCGCGACAAGGGTAAACTGCACTTTATCGACATTGAAGATTGGACGGGTAAGATCCAATTGTTCGTCGGACAAAAGCAAGTCGGCGATGAGAACTGGGAACTGATCCAGTGCTTGGACTTGGGCGATCTGATCGGCATCGACGGGATGCTGCGGCGAACGCAAACAGGCGAACTTTCGATCTTCGCAGATAAGATTCATTTTCTGACCAAAACGCTCGATCCACCACCGGCCAAGCACGTTGGCTTGACCGATCCTGAAACGCGGCAGCGGAAGCGCTATATCGACTTGGCCTACAACGAAGGCGTACGGGACCGGTTTATGGATCGGAGCAAAATCGTCCGTTCGATCCGAAATACGCTTGAGGATCAACACTTCATCGAAATCGAAGGGCCCACATTGCACTCGATTGCCGGCGGAGCTGCCGCGCGTCCGTTCACGACGCATCACAACGCGCTGGATATGAGCCTGTTCATGCGGATCGCGCTGGAGTTGCATTTGAAGCGGTTGATGGTCGGCGGCATGGAACGGGTTTTCGAACTTGGACGCGTTTATCGTAACGAAGGCATTAGCCCCAAACACAACCCCGAATTCTCGATGCTGGAAGTCTATCAGGCTTACGGCGACTACGAATCGATGATGGATTTGACCGAAGCGGTGATCTCGAACGCGATTAAGGCGATCGGTGCTAGCGATGTGATGAAGTGGGGCGACAAGGAAATCAATTTTGCGACGCCGTTTGAGCGTAAAACGTACGACGCGCTGTTCGCCGAGCATACTGGCGTTGACCCAACCGACGCAGAAGCGGTAAAAACGCTTGCCAGCAGTCTTGGCTTTGACGTCGAAGGGCGTCATCCCGACGTGATCAAGAGCGACGTGTTCGAAGAGAAGGTCGAAGATGCGCTGGTCGGACCGATTTTTGTGACCGACTATCCGGCCAGCATTTGTCCGCTGACCAAGCGCAAAAAAGACAATCCTGATGTGGCCGAACGATTTGAGCTGTTCGTTCACGGAATGGAGCTGGCAAACGCCTATACGGAACTCAACGACCCCGACTTACAAGAAAAACTGTTTGAAACGCAGTTGGAAGGTATGTCCGAAGAGGATTCGATGGCAAAGATGGATCACGATTTTGTGACCGCGCTGAGAAACGGAATGCCACCGGCGGGTGGTTTGGGGATTGGAATTGATCGTTTGGTGATGTTGCTGACCGATTCAACATCGATTCGCGATATCATTCTGTTTCCGCTGTTGCGAGCAGAATCGAACGAGTAGTGGAGCTTGTTAAAGCTCCGCGGAGCCTTTAAACGTTCCACTGCGGGAGAGGATAGGCGGGATCTTTAACAAGATCCACTACGGTGACTTATGGAGATTGCTTTTGGGTCGTTTAACGACAAGCCGGAAGGCGAAGGTGTTTGGCGAGGCAGAACGAGGTCGCCTGCCGGCTTGTCGTTAAACGCGTGACGCGGAACTTGAGTATTTTGAGCGATTCACGATGGATCGTTCGTTAAATAAAGCCAAAGGATTGGCGATGTATAAATTATTGTTGTCGTGGCGTTACTTACGCACTCGTTTCATTGCACTGGCTTCGATCGTCAGTGTGACTTTGGGTGTGGCGACGCTGATTGTGGTCAACAGCGTGATGTCGGGCTTCGTTTTCGAAATGAAGACGCGGCTGCACGGCATCCTCTCCGACGTCGAAATCGCGGCTCCGCTGCTGGGGCAAATATCTCATCCCGACGTTCACATGCGCATCATTCGCGACGTGCTGGGGGATGACATTCAAAGCATGACTGGCGTCGTGCGCTCTCCGGCGATGGTGACCTTCAACGTTCACGGCCGGCAGATGACCCAGCAAGTCATGCTGCTGGGCATCGACGATGAATCGTTCGGGCAAGTGACCGACTTTCATCCGTACTTGCAGAACGAGAATAAAAAAGAGCAATTCACGTTTAATCTGGAGGAGTCCGGATACCCCGAGTATGTTAGCAATTCAGGTTGGGAGTACCGCCGAGCCAAAGCGCGTCAGCAGAAGCGTATCGACCTGATGCAGCGCGAACAACAGGCCTACTACGACTCCGTCGCCGCGGATTACCTTGACGATTCACCAGAGAAGTTCCAACAAACGGCCTACGCTCAGCCCGTCGCGGCCGCCGACGGTGATGAACGTGAGATTGAATATCGTCCGCTGCCACCACAGGCCCCCGATTTCGACAAGATCCACGGTGGCGAGGATGGTTTGGACGCAGCCGATCAGCCCAAGAACGATGTCTTCACCGCGCGGGACGGGAAAAAGTATCGCAAGTTCAAACCGTTCGACGAACACGCTGAATTTCGCACACAACCTGATCCTGAGGACTTCTTTGATCCTGAGGAGGACCAGCATACGGGAATCATTCTGGGAATTGCGATCTCGAAACGGAAGACGCTGGACGAAGCCGGCAACAAAAAAGACTTCTACATGGTGCGCCCTGGCGACGACGTTCAATTAATGTTTGCCACGGTTGGCCAGAATGCGAAACCCGTCAGCGAAAATTGCACGTTGGTGGATTTCTATTCCTCGAATATGCACGAATATGATTCATCCTTTGCCTTTGTTCCAATCAAGGAACTTCAAAAGATTCGAGGCATGATGGATCCGCTGACTGGCGACGCGACGGTGTCGAGCATCCAAATCAAAATGAAGCCGGGGGCGGATTTGGATAAGGCGCGCGATGCCTTGATCGCCAAATTCCCACCAGAACAATACCCCTACGACATTCACACTTGGCAGGACACTCAGCGTCCGTTGCTGAGCGCCGTGAATATGGAACTGACGATTCTTAATCTGTTGTTGTTCATGATCATTGCGGTCGCCGGTTTTGGCATCCTCGCCACGTTCTTCATGATCGTCGTTGAAAAAACCAAAGACATCGGCGTGCTCAAAGCGCTCGGCGCACCCAGCAGTGGCGTCATGTCGATCTTTCTCGGGTACGGCATGTCATTGGGCATGGTTGGAACAGGAGCCGGCATCGTGCTGGGGCTCTTGTTTATTCGTTACATCAATCAGATTGCCGAAGTTGTCCAAAAAATTACCGGCCAAGAGGTTTTTGATCCCGAGATCTATTACTTCTCCGAAATCCCTACGATTGTCAGTCCTTGGATGGTGTGTTGGGTGGGCTTGGGCGCGATTTTAATTGCCGTATTGGCCAGCGTACTACCGGCGCTCCGAGCGGCTCGACTTCATCCGGTGGAGGCGCTACGCTATGAGTAAACTCGCAACACAGGATTCGGTCGCTACTTTGGAGCGCCCAAGCAACGCGCTCATGTGGACGCGCGGTTTAAAGAAGACCTACCGCAAAGGCAGCCACGCCGTCGACGTGCTCAACGGCGTCGACCTCGAAATCGAAGCAGGAAGTTTCACTGCCATCATCGGCCAGAGCGGTTCGGGCAAAAGTACGTTGCTGCATTTGCTGGCGACGCTGGATGCGCCTAACGCGGGCGAAGTCCATTTTCAGAATCGGCGAGTCGACGATCTTCCATCTAAAGAGCGTGAGAAATTGCGCAACGAAGAATTTGGGCTGATCTTTCAGTTCTACCATCTGCTGCCGGAGCTATCGACGCTGGAGAACGTACTGGTTCCCAAAATGGTTCAGGATGGTTTCTTCAGCTACCTGAGAAATAAAGCGGCGTATAAAAAACGGGCGATGGAGTTGTTGGAGATGGTGGGCATGGAACACCGAATCACGCACAAACCATCCGAGCTGTCCGGGGGCGAGATGCAGCGCACGGCGATCGCACGCGCGTTGATTTCTGATCCATCGATTCTTTTGGCGGACGAACCGACAGGGAATTTGGATGAAGAAAACGGCGCTGAAGTGATGGAAACTTTGGACCGGTTAAGGCAACGGGAAAACTTGACCGTCGTAATGGTGACGCATGATAACGGTTTGGCCAAAAGGGCGGATGCCGTGATTCATTTGTCTGGCGGTAAGGTGATTTGATCGGAGGAGATCGCTCACGACTGGGATAGGCTGTGATTTTTTTGATAACCCGACGCGTAAGCGCGCAATAGCGGGGATCATCGCGCTTCCTCGCTCACGCGTCGGGTTACCATTTACACTTTCTATGGCAAGGTTTTGATAAGATCACAGACACAGCGAGTCGCTTTGTTCTACGAGTACTTGATCTCGGCCGATTTGTAGACGGTTTTGAGAACCTGAAACCCAAGACGTTTGTACAGTCGCATCGCACCGGTGTTGTGCGACGTGACTTCCAAGGTTACGAATCGCACGCCTGCTTCTTTAAATCCGCGCAAGCAATAGTGCATCAACTGCGTTCCTAAACCGTGCCCGCGATGGCTGGCCACGATGCCGATGTTTTGAATGGCTCCAACATCGGGTTGTGAGCGGATGCCTTGAACGGTTCCGCAATTTTCTACTTTCCCAGTTTCCGGATCCTGATACTGGACCAACCAAGTCGCTTGGGGGACAAATCCCTGCCGATTGGAAATTTCCTTCATCAGCCTCAAACACCCATCGGCGTCACCAAGACAAGGAAACACGTTCGCGTCCAGCTCGCTACGGAAACTCCGGAACTTGACTTCGGCATGGTGTTGAAGAAGTTTTTCATTCCAACCGCGAAAGTGGTAGTTCGGGTTCGCGGGTGCCGCGTCGGCAATGCCTTGCCAGAGGTCGTACCGCATTCGGTAGCGCTGGAAATAGGTTACGGGCATCGGCGAACCAAAAAAAGTCTGACTTTATCGAGTGGTTGTTTGTGAAACGGAGGACAACGCTATCCTACGCTGCCCAAGGGCATCAATTCAAGAACAATGACTTCAAAGGTTCGGCAGATTTTTGGGAAACCTGCTGCCTTGGGGCGGCTCAAAGATCGGCTTAGTTTGCTAGAAGCCGGGTTCCTAATGCCTGAAAAATGCCATAAATTGTTAAGCTGCGATAGCACCTGCCAAAGTCACGTATTATCCGCCAAACCACCAACACAACAATTCAACGTCCCACTAGATGAGTGTAATTTTTTATGGACATCGACATTTATCAGCAGTGCCCCTGTCATGCGGAAAAAAAGATCAAGTTCTGCTGTGGAAAGTCGGTCGTTGCTGACCTTGACGATGCTTTGGCCAAAAGTAAGGCCGGGCAATTGTCTTCTGCGCTGGAGCAACTTGAACGCACAATCGCGAAGTCGGGCCCAAAAGATTGCCTGGTAACGATCCAGACACGCCTACTTTTGCAAGCCGGCGAGCTTGAACGCGCGCGGGCTGCGAATGAAATTTTTCAAAAGAACAACCCCGATCATTCCAGCGGCTTCCACCATTTGGCTTTGATCTGCGCCCAAGAGGGTGATGTGGCGGCGGCAGTTGAGGCGTTGCAAGATGCGATGGACGCGATCGTGGGCAACTCCATTCCGGTGACCTACGCGCAAGCATTTCGCATCATCGGAATGCAATTTTTAGAGCAGAACAAGTTGTTCGCAGCGCGGGCTCATCTGAGGTACGCCGATCTGCTCAAGGAAGAACCGGAGACAAAACAAATTTTGCTTTCAACATTTCAAAACGTCTCCAGCGTGACCGCGAAGACGGAAATGATGCCGGAGCTATGTCCGGAGAATGTTGAGTGGGAGAAGAAGTACAAAAATGTATTGCGGGCGATTGACCGCGGGCAGTTCCGCAAAGCGCTAAAGATGGCGAAAAAAGCCGATGCAGCATTTCCAGGTGTCAGTACGATCAAACGAACGGTCGCGATCATCAACAGCATGTTGGGGTACAACGATGATGCTATCGCCGCTTGGCAATCCTTGGCCGACCACGAAGAAGATCATTCTTGGGATCAAATCGCGGCGTTGACGATCAAACAATTTTTGGATCGCACCAACGAGAAGAAGTCGGATGTCGTTCGGCATACGTTTGAAGTCAGCGATTTCCAAGCGCTGAAAGAGCTTACAGCCTCTTCCAATCATTTGTCGCCGGCGAACTGCCCCGATGAAGATCCCTTTGGCGAAAGCAATCCGCCAGTCGTGGGACACTATTTACTGAGCAAACCCAAACTGGGCGACCAAGGTGATGATTACGCGCTGGAGGATGTCCCATTTATGCGTGGTGAAATTTTATTGTACGCCAAACAAACCGATCGTTCGGCCCGGTTGGAGTACATTGTCCCCGCCACGCAAACCTACGATGAAAACATTGAGATCCTCAAAACGGTGCTTGGCGACTTGCACTCGGCACCCAAGACATCCGTCATCGATTCGATTCCCGAACTTGACGCGATGATGTCTTGGGATTGGGTTCTACCTGAGGAAACTTCGTTTGAAAAACATGCCGAACTGATGAAGCAACAGATTCGAACGCGGTTGATCGACACCTGGATGAACTACCCGTTCCGTTCACTGGGCGATGTCAGTATCCGCGATGCAGCCAAAGACGAAACCAAGCGATCAGAGGTGCAGGCCATGCTGACGGAATTGGAGCACAACAGCCAACGCGGAATGTATCCTGAAACGGTCATTGCTGAGATGCGTTCTGAACTGGGAATTGAAAAACTTCCTCCAGTCGATTTGACCGATCGTGACGTTGAAGCGGTTTGCACTTTGTTGCGAGCCAACTTAGATTTCCAAAAGTGTGAAGAGTCGAAGCTGTTTAAGGTTCATGAGTTTGGCATGATGGTCAGATGTTTGCCGATCATCGAACGGACTTGCCATGCGATGCTCCATCGGGAAGGCATCGAAGACACCGTTCATAAAGACCGAATCTACGCCGTGTTGGCAAGCATCAGCGATGACACCGATGTTGTACTGGATTATCTTTCCAAGGCTAAACAGGAAGCCAAAACCGCCGGACGTTCGATCGGAACGATTTTGGTGCAAGAGTTCGAATTCCGTTTGTCGCGCGGCATGCATGAGAACTTAAGAGAACTCATTCGCACCATTCAATCACGGCACTTGGATGAACCGGAAGTCGAATATCGCCTGACCGAAGTGCTGGTGAAATATGGGCTCTACGACCCGACGGCGACTGACAGTGCTCCTAACATTCCGCCCCCGAGAAACCGATCGCCCCAGATGGCGCAATCGGTACCGGCCCAAGGCGGCGAAGAAGGATCCGACTCGTCGGCCGGATCTTTGTGGATTCCAGAATAATGCAAACGCTGGTCCAACTATCTACGACTTGGCTTGGAGTGCTTCGTCTTGAGTAAGTACATCGTCAGATATGGAACCATGCGAAGCCTTGGGGTGATGGCTTCGCGTTCGGAGGACCAATTCCGCCGTGGGATGGAGGTGGTCGTTCGCACCGATCGTGGTCTGGAAGTTGGCCAGGTGTTGTGCGAATCCACTGAAGATGCGCTTTCGCATTT
Organism: uncultured Pirellulaceae bacterium; assembly: GCA_937921995.1. Lineage (GTDB taxonomy): Bacteria > Planctomycetota > Planctomycetia > Pirellulales > Pirellulaceae > Mariniblastus. The sequence goes on along the minus strand of CAKZVF010000008.1, from coordinate 39,025 downwards.
GGACCAACCCGCCCACGGTACCATTGTACGCGCCGTCAGCGCCGAGGATGCGGCGGACATCGGCACCATCGAAGGCGCGCGACTGTCGAATATTGAAACCTGTAAACGGCATGCCGAAAAACTTGGCTTGGCCATGAAATTGGTCGACGTCGAACAACTGCTCGGGCGGCAGCGCATGGTCGTTTACTATCTTTCTGAGGACCGCGTTGATTTTCGAGAACTTGTGAAAGTTCTGGCCGGCGAATTTAAAACGCGTGTCGAGATGAAGCAGATCGGTGCCCGTGACGAAGCGAAATTGCTGGCCGACTACGGAGACTGTGGTAAACCGGTTTGCTGCAATAACCATTTGGTGAAGATGCCACCGGTTTCGATGAAGATGGCAAAACTGCAAAAAGCGACGCTTGACCCCACCAAGATTTCTGGGCGATGCGGACGTTTGAAATGCTGTTTGCGGTATGAGTTCGACACGTATCAGGATATTCAGCGGGAACTTCCCAAAGTGGGTTCCCATGTCGTCACCCGCAATGGTAAAGCGCGTGTCATCTCCCAACAGATCATCGCGCAACAGTTGCTGGTCGAAACCGAGGACCATCGCCGGATATTGATCGAAGCCAGTGAAGTTCTTTCGGTGACACGCAAGGCGGCGACCTCTGATTCATCGCGCACTGATTCATTGCGCATTGAATCCAAGGCGGCCGGCAAATCAAAACCAGAACGCAAACAAGAATCCGATTCCCGGCGAAAAGGTTCCGAAAGTAAAAAGGCGAAGCGTCCCGCGCAGAGCCCTTCGCCTGCCAAAGACAGCAGTTCTGAACAGGACGCCGTTGAGACAACTTCCTCCAAAAAGAAGCGGCGACGGTCGCGCCGACGGCGCAAACGAAAAGACCCGCCACCGGCTTAGTGCGGCGTAACGTCCCATTTTTCGCCACCTGAGACTCAGCGAAAATCTTCACCTGCGACAATGTGTCGAGGAAAAACTGTCGCTCTCAAACAGCCAATCCACCATTTTTCTACACGCCCCCTACAATCGATAAACGGCGACTTGGGAAGGTTGTTTTTGCTGGGGAATTTTCCGTTAAGACCGCTCGGCTACTCGTTTGTTTTAACCAAAGCCATTGCCTTCGATAGCAAACGCATGTTTTGATTCAGGTTCAGCGGACCTGAGCTGCCCTCGTTTTCGGCTTGGGGTCAAGTATCTGCCAGCAAGCATTGGGCGGTTTCTTCCGGTACGCCGTGTTGGGGGTTTGAAGTTTAAGAAGCTGTCCAAGATGGACGACCTTAATAAATGGCACATCACGTTATGATTTTGGCTTTTTAAATTCATTCCCGTTTCCAGAGATACCGGGTTTGAGTAGGATATGTATTCCAACACAGGGACCCGCTGGTCACCAACCTCTCACTGGTTACACCCATGCCCGAAGAAAACTTCCTGATCTTTCAGGCCGTCGCTCGCGACAGTCGCTATCCTGTCGAAGCTTATCAGTTTGTGCGTGAAGCAATGGCTTTCGCTGACGACACCCTTGAAATGGACGAGTACTCCTTTGACTCGTCCGCCAGCGAAGAAGTTGTCGCGGTTAGGCCTCAGGAAAGGCATCTTACCGGTCAGCAATTGTGCGAAGCGATTCGACGTTACTCTTTGAATCAGTTTGGTTACATGTCTCGCATTGTGCTAAAGAATTGGGGCATTGAATCCACGTCTTGCTTCGGCGATATCGTTTACAACATGATTGACGCCGGCATCATGAAAAAATCGACCCGCGACCGTCGTTCCCATTTTGACGACGTGTATTCTTTCGACGTTCTGGAATCCGACTTCTCCATCAGCAGTTCGGTCGCACCACGCCGATCGTAGCGCGAACCGATCAGCGCCGCCCACTGTTCTCGCCACCGTGCTGTTCACATCAGCTTTGATGCTTCGTTCAATCAAAACGCAGCATCATCAACCAGATTCACGACGACCGCCAATCTGTGAACTGGGTAGTACAAAACGGCGGGCGTCGCTGCCCACGTTTAATCCCCTAAACATGTGCCAAGATCCCGGGCGGTCATTAGCATGTCGCAATCCAAAGGGACTGTCTTCATGTTTTTGGTTGCGACTTCCAATGGAATATGACGGACCGTGGGTGGATCCAGCCCGACCATCACATTGAAGTGCCCGTCGTCCAACGCACGCACCGCTGCCGCACCAAATCTCAGTGACAACAATCGGTCGCGACTGGTCGGCGAACCGCCTCGCAGCAAATGCCCCAGCACCACCGTGCGGACTTGATTGTTGATTTTCCCGCGCAGCGATTGAGCCAACCACTCGCCGATGCCACCCAAGTTCTTCACACCTTCCACCTCTTTATAACTGGCTTCTCCGCCCACCGGCATGGCTCCCTCGGCGATTGAGATGATGGAGAACTTTTTCCTGTTTTGGTTTCTAAGTTCTATCTTTTCGATGATCTTTGAGAGCTCAAAAGGAATCTCTGGAATCAAAATCACATCAGCCGAACCGGCCAACCCGGCCTCCAGCGCGATCCAGCCCGCGTTCCTTCCCATGACCTCTACAATCATCACCCGGTTGTGACTGGCGGCGGTCGTGTGCAAGCGTCCGATTGCTTCGGTTGCGAAGGAGACCGCTGTATCAAAACCAAAAGTCGCGATGGTACCGTCGAGATCGTTATCAATCGTTTTGGGAACGCCAACGACTTTGATGCCCAATTGGGCCACTTCACAAGCGATCGCCATCGTGCCATCGCCGCCGATAGCGACCAGCGCGTCGATGTTGTTGGATTTGAACCCTTCAATCAGCCGGTCGGAGAGGTTGGTCTTCTGCAGCGTTCCGTCAGGGTTTTGGACGTCGTAGGAAAAAGGATTCCCCCGATTGGTGGTGCCCAGAATCGTGCCGCCGGTGTGCGAAATCCCTCGAACGGTCGCCGGGTTCAGCGGGACAATCCCGCCATCTTCGAACTGATCGGGGTGAAGCATCCCATCAAAACCTTCACGGATCCCCACACATTCCCAGCCTCTTTTGGTGGCGGCTAATGTGACGGCGCGGATGACGCCGTTGAGCCCTGGAGCATCGCCGCCGCCAGTGGTGACCGCAATCTTTTTGATCTTCATAGGTGTTTCTTATTTGAAATCTGGAGAGAGTCGTGCGAGTAGGGCCATCTAGTATCGGCCAGAGGTAAGCTGTTAGGGAAGCCATTAAAGCCGTGCCCGGTTGGCGATCGGCCAATGCCACTTATTTTGGATTTATGATTTTGGATTTATGAAGTTCGAAAGACGTTTTTTTGATGGCTCAATCCTTAGTCCGTTTAGCGATTAGCCGGCAGGCGACCGCGTTTTGCCCCGCCAAACACGGTCGCCTGCCGGCTTGTCGTTAAACTGTTGTTCGGTGCCTGCCTAAAAGTGGCATTGGGCGCTCGGCCCGGCAATCCTTTGAGTCTATCGGCATCGCTGTGTTTGCATGTTGAGCAACGCTGCACGGGGGTTCGCGTTTACGTCGTTGGATCGTCATTCCGCCAGCAAAGTGCTGTCACTTCTTCGCCAACCGTTGATAGCGGAACATCCGAATCAGCCGAAAATTCTGGCAAATCTCGAATAACGACAATCTTCGTTAAATTCGATATAGCTTATTGGGCGATGTTGTGAAGGAAGTGTTTTGGCTTACGCCTGCACTCAGTTGCCCAATGTTTGCTAACAGGCAGCGTTGGAATTCACACTAGGGGGAAATAATGTCTATCGAAGCGAGCCGACTGAATCCGGAGAACACCGGGAACAAGTCTTCTTCAAATCCGGTTTGCCAACGTTTGTTGATCATGCTTTTTGCAGCCGCCATGGTTTTACCAAACAGCGGATGCAACTTGGGCCAGCGATTAGGTTCGCTAGGCATTGGCGACGAATTTTTGGAAACGTATCGCGATCGAGTCTGGGCCAAACGCGCCTTTAATTTGCGATACAACAATTGCGACATGCCCTACCAGTCGCATTTCCAAAACGGATTTATCGCCGGATACTGCGACACATGCAATGGTGGTGACGGTTACGTGCCGGCGCTTCCTCCAGACGAATATCGTGGCTTTGAGTATCAGTCGCCCGATGGTTCGCAATGTGTCAAAACATGGTTTGAAGGTTTCCCCGCCGGTGTCGCAGCAGCCAAGAAGGACCGGGCAGGCGAATTTCATGACATCTACACTTCTCGCATGATCAATTCTGCGATCACGCAAGACAACGCGAAACACATCCTTCCCAGCGACGTGCCAGTGTTGACGACGAACGCCTACGGCGTCGCTCAGCGTACCGATGCTCCTAAAGAACCAGCGGCGAAATTGGACAACGGCATTGTCGGAACCAACAACCGATCAGCCTCGCGAAATGGCGATTACGTTGCTCCCCCTTCACTATCAAACAAAGCTTTACTGAATCCAAGATCCATGACGCCCAGCGATCTTGTTCAGTCACCGACCATTCGAAGAACGGGCCCTCTTGCGATGGCTCCGGCATCGGAGACACAACAGTTTACGATTGATCCTGCGGTCAAAGTGCAACCTTCCATCACCAGCACCTCCGCCGCTCCGATCGCAACCGTGGATGAAAGCTTGGTCCCCGTGGTGCAGGCTCCAACGCCCAGCCAAACGGCGACAACGCTGCCACCGATCATTTCGACACGTCGATCACAGACCGCTGTTGAACCTACGGTAACACCTGAGGTGACTGCATCTGTCACACCAACGGTCACGCCGCCGGTTGCAGTGCAATCTGCACGACGATCACAAACGCCGCTGCCGATGGCAGTTCGGTCGGCGGGGAACGTGTGGAAATCACAGACCTCCAGCCGCCGACGATAGTCAACCACAGAAGATTTAAATTACCAATTTCGGTGTAACTGAATGATTGCATCTGCAACCGACCTCAGCCCAACATTGAACAATGAACCGCTTAACGAGTCACTGCGCCATTACCGCGCTTAAATGCGAAAAAGGGAGTTTTGAAGTGATGACCAATCACCACTCAGCCACATCGACCCGCTTACCCCGACCTTTCTTGGGGAAGGTATCGATGCTTCTGGCGTTGCTGACGACTGTATCTTTGACCGGATGCACGGCGTTATTTTCCCCAATCGACACGATTCCCGCTTCACGCGTTCCTGCCCAGTTCTTGGCAGAACCTCAAGCGAACAAAGTGCCGATTGACGCATCGCGACTCCGTCAACCTAAGCCAGAGTTTTATACGCTGGACACCGACGATGTGTTGGCGGTGTTCATCGAAGGTGTGCTGGGTGATCTCGATCAAGCACCGCCAGTGAACTTCCCTCCACCGGGGAGCGACTTGGCACCTTCTATCGGTTTCCCGGTACCCGTCCGTGACGACGGCACAATGTCGTTGCCTTTGGTGCCGCCGATCCCGGTTCGTGGTCTGACGATTCAGCAAGCAGAAGCGCTGATCACGCGTGCCTACCGAGACGGTCCAGCGCCGATCCTTACCGATGAAAACCGAATCATCGTGACGCTGTTTCGCGAACGTACTCACCGCGTCTTCGTTGTGCGACAGGATAATTCGTTCGCTCAACGCGGGCAGCAATTCGCAGGAATTGGACAAACCCGAGGGGTTACCGACCGTAGTGACTTGAGTTCTCGTGGTTTCGTGCTGCAGCTACCTGCTTATAAGAATGACTTGCTCAACGCCCTGTCCCAGACTGGCGGACTTCCGGGTGTTAACGCGAAAGCCGAAGTGAGGATTCTGCGAGGTGACCGTCTGGATGTGGCCAAACGCGACGCTCAATTGGCCGAATTCTACCGTACCAGCCGGCCCGAGCAGTTCCCTTACGGAATCCTGCCGAAGGTCGAAGATAGTACCAATGCGATCACGATTCCCTTACGCCTAGGTCCGGGAGAGGTTCCGACCTTCCGGCAAGAAGATATCATTCTCCGCGACGGAGACATTGTCTATGTCGATACGCGGGAGACGGACGTCTACTACACTGGAGGATTGTTGGGCGGCGGCGAACTGCCATTGCCGCGTGACTACGATCTTGACGTGCTCGCCGCGGTATCCATCGCTGGGCAAGGTGTCGCTGCAGCAGGTCGATCCGCTACTGGATTCGGCTCCACCGTCAGCCAGACACAACCGACCGAACTGATTGTGCTGCGGCGTATTCCAGGTAACCGACAGTTAAACATCCGCATCGATCTCAATGACGCGATCAACGACCCAAGGGAGAGACTGCTGGTCAAACCGGGTGATACGTTGGTGTTAAGATTTAAGCCTCAAGAGGAACTGATCAACTTCGCGACGTCCACCTTCTTTACCTTTGGTGTTCGCCAACTGTTCAGATAATAGTCGAACAGACATAGAATTTAAAAAAGAGGTCGAAGCTTCCTTCGACCTCTTTTTTTGTTTGCAACCAGATTGCCCCATTTAATCGGTTGCCATACCCATTGCCTGACCAGCGGTCGCCGCATGCCGGTAACAACTAAGGCTTGTTGACGATTTCCTCATCAACAACACGCGGCCCATTCTTCTCCGCCGCAATGATACGATTGACCGCATCAAGGATCGCCTTGATTGCACCTTCGACACAGTCCATCGAAACCGCGCGGCCGCGGTACACTTCGCCTTCGTGCAAGACCCGAATGTTCGTTTCACCGTTCGCATCATGGCCCAGCGACGCGCTTTGAACGCGATAGCTTTTACAAGTGAAATCGACGCCGGTGATTTTCTTGATGGCTAAAAACGCAACGTCCACCGGACCGATCCCATCTTCAACTTCGACCGACTCTTCGACGCCGCTGCGGCACAGCGTTAAAGCGATCTTAGGCGCCTGTTGATGCTGTAACCGGAGATTGAAACCGGTTAACGTCCATTCCTGGTCGATTTGCCCCAGCATTTCGTTTTCAACCAGCGCGACGATGTCGCCGTCAAAAATTTCCTTCTTGCGGTCGGCCAGTGATTTAAAATCTTCGAAGACACGTTGCAGTTGTTCGCCTGTCAGGTTGAAACCTAACGTTTTAGCGCGATCGGCCAATGCCGCCCGTCCGCTATGTTTGCCCATCACCAAATCGGTCGAAGCGAACCCTACATCTTCGGGATGCATGATCTCATAGGTCGTACGCTCCTTGAGAATACCGTCCTGGTGAATGCCGGCTTCGTGGGCAAACGCATTGCGTCCAACGATCGCCTTGTTGCGCTGCACCTCCAAACCTGTCACCGCCGATACCAATCGACTTGTTGGCACCAGTCTCTTGGAATTGATCTTTGTATCAAATTTATAAAAGTCGCCGCGGGTGCGCATCGCCATGACGACTTCTTCCAACGAACAATTGCCGGCCCGTTCACCGATACCATTGATCGTACATTCGATCTGCCCGGCGCCCGCTTCTACCGCGGCTAAACTATTGGCCACGGCCAATCCCAAATCATCATGGCAATGCACGCTGATGATCGCGCGATCAATGTTGGGCACTCGATTCATCAAAGAACTGATGACGTGATGCATCTGAGCAGGCGTCGCGTAACCAACGGTGTCAGGAATGTTGACGGTCGTTGCGCCGGCGTCGATGACCGCTTCGACCACACGGCACAAAAAGTCAACTTCGGTCCGCGCGGCATCTTCAGGGGAGAATTCGATATTGTCGCAATAGCTTTTCGCCCGTTCAACGCCTTCGACCGCGCGACTGAGGATCTCATCGGACGTCATCTTAAGTTTGAACTCTCGATGGATCGCGCTGGTCGCCAAGAAAACATGGATCCGTGGATCGGCCGAATGTTTCAGCGCTTCCCAAGCCCGATCGATGTCTTTGGGATTGGATCGCGCCAAGCCACAAATCTGAGCACCTCGAAAATTGGTGGCAATCGCGCTTACGGCTTCGAAATCTCCTTGCGACGCAATCGGAAAACCAGCCTCGATAATGTCCACGCCAAGATCGACCAGAGACTGAGCAATCTCAAGTTTCTCTTGAAGGTTCATACTCGCTCCGGGCGATTGTTCGCCGTCTCGAAGCGTTGTGTCAAAAATTTTAATCTCTCGGGATGAGCTCATTAAATTCGGGCCGCAAAGAATACTTGGATCACGCCAGCAAGGAGCACGGTGCTTACCTTTGAAGCGCGAATTTTAACTTAAGGGCGCGCCTTTTTAAACGCTAACCTAGGACGACGTAAGGACATTCGCAAAACCCAATGGTTCACCGATGCTTTCTTGACAGAACCTATCTTGGGCCTGACTTCTTTTTGGAGCGGTGTGGACCTGTGGACCTTTTGCCTTTGGAACTTGAGCTTTGCGTCATTCCCTAACCGCGCCTAACGCGGCAATGAAAACACCGGACACACTTGGGATTCACTCTTAGGCCGATCAGCCGCTGACAAGATGCAAGATGCTCCGAGAAAGTTTGAGAAAGACCACATCGGACAGTTTTTCGGACGCTGCAAAACTGTCTGAACCAAATTCAAAGCTGTCTGACCCAAAATATGGGCGGCGAAGCCGAATGTTAAGGGATGCGAAATCCCCGCAGTGATTATGAGAAGCGAAGAAATTGGCTCAATAATTTCGCTTTTTCTGCTACCCGGCCTGTCAATTCCGTAGATTCCATGCAAATATACCCGTTACAGACAATTAACAAGCGATTGCTAGTCCGCTACAAAGGCCATTTACGCATCTTTAGTGGCTCAAGTAGGGCTGTGTACCCGATAAAACACTCGACTAGTGGAGCATATTGAGATATAATCTCATCGAACTCCATTGGACTGGATTTGTTAGTGCTTACAGGCAACATCGCTTGTTAATCATTTTTTATCACCATTTTCACGATAGCCCCTGAAAGAATTCGAGAAAGGATTTTCCCTCTCAACGCTCGCATATCCGCTTCCAATCTGTGTGGCATATTCTGTGCCACTTATCATTTTTCCCCGTTATTTTTAAGGTTCAACAAATGAGATCACAAATCGTCCGTAAAGGATTCACCCTCGTAGAATTGTTGGTGGTTATCGCGATCATCGGAATTCTTATTGGCATGCTGCTACCGGCTGTTCAGCAGGTACGCGAAGCCGCTCGTCGTACACAGTGTCTGAACCAGTTGCGTCAAACAGCCTTGGCTGCGATCAACTACGAATCAGGCCGCATGCGATTCCCTTCCAATGGTGGTATGTTCCAGTCAAATTTTGAAACCACCGATGCTGGGGCAGTAACAGGTAGCATGCAGCAAGCAGGTGTTGTCGGTACTTGGGTTTACCAGCTTTTACCTAACATGGAGCAGAACGCTGCTCACGCTCAACTCAAGAGCAACGGCTACTTCGGTTTTGTCGCAGGCGGTAATCCCGACACAGCTTTGATGGCCTATGATTTCCCTGTGCTGACCTGTCCTTCGCGCGGTCAACGCTCTTTCACAGGTACTGGTCCCGCTCTAACTGTATTTGCTGGTGACTACGCAGCGATGACAGCACCAACACAAGCCTCTCTGAACCGTTCTCTTGGCGGTGGAGCTCTTCCCCTTACTCGTCAGGGTTTTACTTCTCCGATTCCCGGCCAAAATCAGCCACCAATGAATACAGACATTGCGCCCAACGAGCGGACTGTATTTTGGACAGGAGTGATCAATAAAGGTCTATCTATTCCTACTGGTAATAGCGCAGGCGTTGCCCGCAAATCCTCTAGAGTGAACTACGGTAGCATTGCCGATGGCTCTTCCAACACAATTCTGTTCGCAGAAAAGGCCGCACCTTCATCGCTGAGCTACACCGGAGATTGGGAGCAGATGCGGGGAGAATCGTTCGGATCATTGGGGCACGGTAACTTCGTTAGTTTCCGCGCTGTAGGACGACCTATCGCTGATAATGATCGTGCGACTCATTTTGGAAATAACAACTCAAGTGGTGGCGGTCAAACGCCATTGGCACAAGATTCAATCGGATCAGCTCACTCTGGTTCTTGTAACATCTCTCTTGCCGATGGTTCAACCCACTCGATCAGCACCGACGTTTCTCTGGAAGGTCTTTGGGACCTTGCTGACAAAGCAGACGGAAACGTTGTCAACGTTTTGGAACTCTAATCCAGTTCAGTTGATTAGCTAAAAAAATGAAAGCCATGTGCAAACCGCACATGGCTTTTTTTGTTGGGGTTTTCGAACAGCTGACTCTCGAAGCGGTCAAAAACAAGCTCCAACGCGTCGATAGTCGCACAACTCAAAAAGAACCAAGTGCTTTGTCACAGCTTAATCTTAGAATGAGCCGTTTAGGCGATAGCCTCGGTTGAAGCTGCGAAAACCGTGGCTATCGCCAAAACGGCTCAAATTGCCAACCCTAATTCTTAGCTGTGACAAAGCACTAGAAACAAATTGGCAATCCGGTAGAAAATTCATGGGCTCGCGGTTTGAGTCTGTGATGGTGAGACCTGAACACACTCTAACGCTGTATCCGCATGACTTCGCTTTCCTGATTCCCATGCGGATTACCAACCAGTGACATTTCTGACGCGTCATGATCCGAAATCTGAGCCATTGACCGCAGAGAATTCCCACTCCACTTATTGCGCCCAATCCGAAAACTGCAACTCATCAAATCTAAGTTCGGAACCCCGTCTACAACGCAGGGTGGAACTCGGCGAAATCTTCGAACTCTCTTTAAATTGTTGGTGGCGATACGTTATGATGTAATCGTGGATCGAGCCAGTAAAGATCTTGGCGATGCTTGACGAAGAAAACGAATCGTCCACCCTCGACTGGTCGACGTGCGTAACTTGGTGATCCATTGGAATTAGAAGGCGATCTTTTTTTGCAAGACGTTTTGCTAAAGACCGATTTGAGATTTCCCAAAGACGATATTCAGAGCGACTCCGATTAAACCCATGCGTCTCAACATTGGAACCATGAAAGCGACCCAACAAATTTTCTGCACGTTCAAAACGATTGTCTTTGCGGCAACGGCCTTTCTTTTACTCTCTTGCGCCCACTTCACCTCCGCCCAAGAAGTTAGAACTTGGGTTGATTCTACTGGTCAGTTTAAAATCGAGGCGACCTACCAGAAACTGGAAGGCGATAACGTTTTCCTAAAAATGACCGATGGAAGCGTAAAACAAATTCCGCTGAACATGTTGTCATCCGGCGACCAAACCCGCATTCAAAAACTGAACGCTCCGGATTCGCCGACCGAATCGTTTGGCGGTTCGGAAACACCCCAAGCCTCCGCCACCGAAACGGCCACACCTCGTTCAACGACGACAACGGCCGGCGGAGCGATACCTGCGGCGGCTTCTGCGGCACAAGAGGTTAGAACTTGGGTGGATTCGACAGGTCAGTTCAAAATCAAGGCGGCTTATCAAAAGTTTGAAAATGAAAACGTCTTTCTCAAACTAACTGACGGTCAAATCAGACAAATTCCATTTTCAATGCTGTCAGATGCCGACAAAGCGCGGGTGCGAAAACTCAACGCTCCCGAAAAACCAGCAGAAGTCGCGGTGATGACTCCCGAGGAGACACCAGTAGAAATTCCGGCAACATCCGCAGCGCCCAAACCACCTTCGACCGATCTCACTTCTCCGCCATCCACCACGCCAATCACGTCAACCACGCCCATCGAAGCCAGTCCGTCGGAAACCTTCATTACCGAGAAAGATGTACTGACCGAAGCCGATTTAGAACCTCCGAAACCGATCATTCACACCAGCCGACGCATCGGTGATCTTGACATTCGAAAAATCGAACCGCCTCGAAACGACGGCCGTCCGCGCGCCAATCCGAAGTATCTCATCCCGGTCGCAAAAAGTGAATTGGCGCTGCTTCCTAGGGAGTTTCAAAACGCCGCAGCGCTGTTGCTGGACGAACCGAACAATCCACGCAAAGCGGTGCCCGCGTTAGACTATTTAAAGGTGAAATGGCCGGCCAACCGACAGCCGGTGCTGATCAAGCTGCTGATTAACTGTGCCAGTTCTGATCACAAGTTTAATCGCGAATCCGCTTTAGATATTCTATCGAATCGAGATTCCGACCAGAGCTTCCCGTATATCTTTGCACGTGTGGATGATACTTCGTTTACGATTCGAAGTATGGCTTATCAGATGCTTCGCCAAATCGGCGACCGCCGCGCGATCGAGCCGTTGGCGAAACGATTTGCATCCGATGACGTCGATCGTATCTCAAGCCTGTTGCGGTCTTTCGGATCCGCCAGTGAAGAGCCAATATTACCCTATCTGTCCCATGAAGACCCCGACATTCGTTTGCGAGCATGCAATCTACTGGGGAAGATCGGCACCGGAAAAAGTCTGCCTGCGTTACAAGAAATGGCCGAACGTGAGCAAACTATGGTTTTAAAAGCGCAGACGCGATCATCAATAAATAAAATTAAGCGTCGAACGCAAAGCGGCATTTAATAGGTGCTGGTGTGGCGGTTTGGGCATTATCTCCGGGTAGTGGACGAGGGCCACGCCACGATTCTTGCCGCTCCATTGCCCGCTTGCCCATCAGAGAGATCAACCGGGTGGGCTTTTAGAAACGTCATCGTACCCGTTCCCAGCTTTGACTCGAATAACTCATTGTCGCTCAGCGTTCCAAGCTGATAGCGGGTAGCCCATTTGGTTTCATTTCGGGCAATGCGGTAAGAATTGGAACGCTTTTCACATCGGCACGCTTACGATTCGGAGAATCGAGCGACAATGACCGTGAACGGTTACGCGTTGTCAAAGACAGGTAGTGGATTCGGCAAGAATTTTTGTCTTCATAAGCGTTTTGTCACTGTGCCACTGCGGAAATTCAACGAAGGTCAGCTACCGTTATTCTACTGTCCGTTGAAACGATGAAGGCGCACTTAAAAATCGCACTTCTGCCGCTCTACCTTTAAACCTTCCCATCGTTTGCTATATTCATTCGAATTGCCCCCTTCGTCTAGCGGCCTAGGACGTTGGACTTTCCGTCCAAAAACAGAGGTTCGAATCCTTTAGGGGGTGCTTTCTCTAATGTTACGCTACTTTTGAGTCCGAATGATCGAGACAAAACGATACAATTAAGGTTATCGTTTCCTACTCAGAAAGCTCCTAGTGTCTGACATTGATTTTCTTTACCAGCGTTCTGTCTCTGCCATGACGGCGCGCGAAAAGATCGCAAAGGCCATTGAACTCTTCAATTGGAGCCGAGAGTTTATCGGGAGAGAGATTCGGAAATCTCATCCAAACGCGAGCGATGAGCGATTGAAACTTCTAGTCGCACTTCGAATGTATGGTACCGACGAAAAAACACGCGAGTTGATCGAAGATCTGCTAGTCAATGTTCCCGATTAAATCGTTTCAAAATACGTTATTGAAGTTCGTCTCGATTCTTCAACGACGAAAAATTCCGTTTCACTTGACCGGTGGAATTACGGAGGTGGCGTACGGTGAACCACGATTAACCCAAGCTATTGACATTGTTCTTGAAAACAAAGCTACTTTCGACAATTTGAATCTGCTAATTGACGAATTAGGAAGAACTGACTTCATTTTCTCCGCTGACTCAATAAAGCAAGCAGTTCAAAACGAAAAGATGTTTCAGCTGTTTGACTCCGTCGAAGCATTGAAATTGGATGTTTACCCGCGCGAAATGATTGAAGGTGAATTGACACGTTCCAATACAGTGGAGATTTTCGAAGCGATTACTTTGCCCATTGCGTCTCGAATCGACGCCGCGATTTCCAAATTGCTTTGGGTCTCCAAGGGCCCTCTTTCGTTGCGAATCAGTTTGCAATCAATGACCTGAATCTGCTTCGGCTTTGGAGTGCTTTTTGAGTGATTTGATAACGGCATGGTAAGCAGGTTTGCGAACCAGGTTTCGGTCGAAAAGTAACGGGTGGTTGTCGCGCTGCCACGGGAAGTTGTTCAGCCAACTTGTACCGTCATGGAGGCACCATAAAGTGACTCGCTCGATCACGTCCGCGTTTCTGGCATAGACATCGAAAAGCTTTCCGTATTCTTCGGCGAGTTGCTGTTCGATCTCGGGAGGACAAGTCGGATACGGGTTGTAAGTCGCCAACTCTGCGCGATGCTTGCCGCCGTCATCCCACCACTTGCTGCGCGTCACGACGTCGATGTCGACTTCGGAGATTACAACTTTCAAGCCACGTTTGCGGATCTCGTCCAGTGTCAGTTGTAAGTCCTCATATGGAACGCTGCCCAGTTCGTAGTGCCCCTGCAAACCAATGGCATCGACGGGAGTGTCGTTTTCTTTCAAATAGTCAATAAGCTCGAAAAGCTTATCCCGTTTCTCGGGTAACTCGCACCGATAGTCATTGTAGATCAATAATGCAGTGGGGTCGGCGGCACGAGCCGCTTTGAACGCTTCAACGATAAAGTCTGAGCCGCCAAAAATTCTCCGCCAACCCGAATCTCGCCATGTGTTTTCCCCATCGTCGAGTGCTTCGTTGATGACGTCCCAGTGGTCGACGGCGTCGCCGTAACGATTGACCAGCCCTTGAATGTACGTCTGCATTCGCCGCGCGAGTTCGTCTTTGGAGACAGGTGTCGTACCGTCGGCTTCGTGATAGAACCATGGTGGTGTGCGATCGTCCTTGGCCCAGACCAGAGCGTGGCCAACGACTTTGAGACCATTCTGCTTGGCGAAGTCGAAGTAGTCATCTACTGCGTCGAGCGCTACGGCGTCTTGAGTTGGTTGCACGGCTTGTGGTTTCATGCAGTTCTCAGGAGTCAGATAGTCAAACTCGCTCGCAACCAGTTCGGGGGCTTCGTTGATAGACTGAAGGCTGACGCCGACACCGATCTCAAAAAGGCCCTTGGCGGCTTGCTTAAGCGTCGGGCCGGCGCAAGCAGGTGTTGCTCCGGCGCTTGCACCGCTGGCCTCCTTGAGAGCCGCGTCGTTCACTGCCTGGCTTGTCACCGCTGGGCCAGAGGGACCAGACGCATCGTTACTTGCGCTCGCAACGGTGCGTAGATTGCTGGGGTCACCTAGGTCGTTGGACGAGCCACCGACGCGGACTTGATACAAACCGTTGGGCAGCACGCGTTGCAGAGCCATATTGTGGAAATGCAAATCGTCAGCGTCCAGTTTGATAGTGACTTGTTGGGTCTCGCCGGATTCGAGTGTCACACGAGCGAAGCCCTTTAATTCCAACTGGGGCCGCGCGATCGCGAAAGACTCCCCCGACACGTACAACTGGGCAATCTCCGTACCGGCAACTTGGCCCGCGTTCGTCACGTCGAAAGTCACGTCGACTGATTGGCCGGCCTGAATCGAAAGAGCCGAGAGTCTTGGAATACTGTACTTAAATGTCGTGTAGCTCAGGCCATATCCGAACGGGTAAATTGGCGCACGAGGTGAGTCAACGTAATCGAACACTTGGGCGCTGCCGTGTTGGCTGTAGTGGGCCGGCAGATGACCGACGCTTCGAGGCCAACTGAGTGTCAGTTTACCCGAAGGGTTCGTCTTACCGAACAGGATCTCTGCGGCAGCGGTTCCGGTCGCTTGTCCGGCGTAGTGCCCGGTCAGGATCGCCGGAATCTGATTGCCAAGCTCATTTAAAGTCACCGGTTTGCTGTTGTTGAGGAAAAGCACGACCGGTTTCCCCGTTGCAAGTATCGCTTTGGCAAGCACCTGTTGTGACTCGGTCAAGTCGAACGTGGTTCGATCGCCAATGTGGTTGCCGCCCCACGCTTCACGCCCCAGCAGCACGTTTTCGCCCAAAGCCAACACGACTAAATCGGAGGACTTGGCCATCTCGACCGCTTCGTCGATCAACGGCTGATTTTCGGCAACCGTTGTGAACTCGATATCGTTGACGTATCTCCAGTTGTCGTACGAATGCCCGGCGTCGTTGTTGGCGATTTTGCAACCCTCGGCGTGGACGACGTTGGCGGCGTCGCCGACATAAGTGGTGATGCCCTCCAACAGCGAAACGGTTTGGTTCGGTTTACCGGAGTAGTTACCCAGTCTACAGACGTTTGCATTGGGCCCGATGACCGCGATCTTTTTGTGGTCACCGACAGTCAGCGGCAGCAAGTTGCCTTCATTGCGAAGTAAGACGATCGACTGACGGGCGGCTTCGACGGCAAGTTCTTTTGCCTCGGGCGAGTGAGTGATGGCTTTGGCATTGGCGGCGTCGATTCGCGCAGGAGCTTCGAAGAGTCCCAGCTTGAATTTTAGTTCCAACACTTCGCGCACGGCTTCATCAATCGTGGCGACGTCGACCTTGCCTTGCGCAACCAAAGTTGGCAGATGCTTAAATCCGAAATTGTTCGGGAGCTCAAGTTGCAAACCGGCTTGCAAAGCCATCCGCCCGGCGTCGGCGTCTGACGTGCCGATTTTCTGGTACTGCCGCACGAGGTCAACGCCCTGATAGTCACCGACCACCAGACCTTCGAAGCCAATGTAATCCCGCAGCACATTCTTGAGCATCCAAGGGTTGACGTGACAGGGCAGACCGTCGATTTCATTGAAGGCTGCCATGACCGAAGCCGGTTTGGCAGTACGGATCACGTGGTAGAAAGGCTGGACTTCGTTGTCGAGCAAGTAGCGCGGGCCGTAAGGATATGGCGCGCGATTGCGGCCGCCTTCGGTTCCAGCGTAACCAGCAAAATGTTTGAGCGTCGCAGCAACGTGCGTCGCAGCGATCGTACCGTCGTCGGAACCTTGGAGACCGCGTACCATCGCCGCGCCCAATCGCCCGACCAGAAACGGGTCTTCGCCCATCGTTTCGTCCACCCGGCCCCAGCGCAGGTCGCGAGCTACATCGACGACGGGAGAAAGAACGTGGGACACGCCACGCGCGCGAGCTTCCCGGCCGGCCTGTGAATAGAGCTTGACCATGAGGTCTGGGTTCCACGAACATGACAAACCGATCGGCGTCGGAAACGAGTTGGCTTCGAATCGCATGAACCCGTGGGAAGCTTCGTCATGCAGGATCGCGGGAATACCAAGCCGCTGGTTGGTGAAACACTGCTGAACGGCTGCGTACATTTTTTCATCGTCGTCGATCGTCAAATTGTGCAGCGGGCCAAGGCTTCCGATTCCCTGAGGACATTTTTCGGCCCAAAACTCAGGTTTGAAAATGTCACCAGTAGCCAGCATTTCCTGCTCGCGATAGTCCCACCAGCCGGTGATTTGGGCAACTTTTTCCTCCAACGTCATCCGCGGCATCAGGTCCTTGACGCGGATTTCGACTGGAGCGCCGGAATTCTTATAGAGCTTATTTTCTTTTTGAGACTCTTCGACGGGCTTACCCGGCTCGAACTCAATCAGGCCAAACGGATTGTCAGCCGCGTTAATGAATTGTGGCTCGGCCATTTTCTGGAGCCAGCGTTCTTTAATCAGCGGTGCCGTTTCGATCCGCGTCATTCCCCAATCATCCCACATCTCTTGCGAGTCCCAGTCGGCGTTAATGTAAGAGATCGCCCGGATAACGTCTTTGTTGTTTTCAATATGATTGAAGTATTTTTCGAACCATTGGTCCCAGACTTCTTTGTGATCTTGTTTGTTGAAGAAGAAACCACGCGCCGTCGATTCGGCGATCATCACAGGCTTACCGACTTTGCGTGCGTAGTCGAGTGCAGGTTGGGCTTCATTTTCGCCTTCGCCCCACCAAGAGTAACCGATCCAGTCAACGTAGTCTCCGCCGGGATCGTATTCTTCAAATTGACCGGGCTTGACGATGCTGGATGATCCTAGAATCGTCACGTAATTGGTGAGCTTACGGGCTCGCAATGCGTCGACAATGCGAACGAAGGCTTTTTTAAAGTTCTCCGAGTCGTATTTGTTCCAGCTACCGTCGAATTCATAACCGATTCGGATCATGAAGGGATGGTCGGGATGGTCGGCAATGAAGTCAACGAATTCGGCGATGAGGTGGTCGAAGGAACCGTCAGCGACTTTGTCTTCGCAGTTGCCTTCCATCGCGATGGAGACATGCATGACGCAGGGATCAAGCGTTCTTGAGTCAGTGTAGAGCTTCTGGCACATCGGACCAGCGGCCCATTCGGTTTCGGTGTTGAGTCCAGCAACGCTGCCTTTGGCGAAGGTACGTTTGAAGTTGTTGGTCCAACCTTCAGAAAAGTAGATGTAGTGCGTAATGCCCGCGGGTACACCAATGTTATCTACGTAACCGTTTTTGTACTTTTCCGTGCCGCCAACCGAGGCGTTATCCTGACCGGCAAAGACAAGGATGTTGCCAGCAGGTGGAGCGAACTTTGCGGTGTACTGTTTGGCTGTTGCATCGGCTGGTTTGTTTGAGGTTTGCTGCTGCGCGAACGTCCGGCAGGTAGTGAAAACTTGCGCTGTCGCGAACGCAAGCATCAAGAATGCAAGTTTTACTTTTTTTGTTTGAGTCATATTAGTGCTCGTTTGTAAATGCCTATAAACTTTGTGTATTGCAGTGCAGTATTGGGCCGATTGTTTTCACAACCCGATGCGTTTGCGCGTGATGCGTACGTGAAGGAAACGTACGTGAATCTCTCGCCCTTTCATCCCGCGCTTACGCGTCTGGAGTTATCACCTTGATCCTCAACTGTTCACCAATTCTGCCTCTAATTCCTCAAGTGACTTTCCTTTGGTTTCAGGCAAGACAGCAAGCAGGATGAAAAAGCCTGCCAACGCGATCACGCCAAAAATCATGAAGGTGATTGCGCTACCCCAGTTCGACAACTCCCACGGGAAAGCCTGTTGAACAATCCAGCTTGCTAGTGAGTTCGCAAAACCAATCGCTCCGATCGCGAGCCCGCGGATTCGGTTCGGGAACAACTCGGACAGCATCACCCACATCACCGGCCCCAGCGAAAAAGAGAAACATGCGATGAAACCAAGGATCCCACACAGGACCAGCATCGAGTTCATGTCGATCGCCGCTTCAAGGATGCCACCTTCGTTCTTCGCAAACGATTGCGAGCCCAAGAGTTCTTTCATCTTGTTCTTGAACGCCACATCGTTATCGAATTCGACGTTTGCGATTTCGGAAAGCTTCGCAGAATCAACGCCTTCGAGAGCCGCAATATTGTCGCCGGTCAGTTTGTAGGTCGCTTGGTTGAATCCGTAGGCACAAGTCAACAGGCTGATCGCAATGCCTGCCATGCCCACCAGCAACAGCGGTCGCCGTCCCAATTTATCGATCAGAAACATTGCGACAACCGTGAACAAAACGGTGGTGAGACTGAGCAAGACGCCGGACGTAAACGCCGCGTCGGTACCAATCCCCGTTTGCTTGAAAATGCCGGTTGCGTAAAAGTAAATCGCATTGATTCCGGTGATCTGTTGCAACACTCCCAGCACCAGACCAACAATCAGAATGAAACGAAGCGATGGCTTGAGCAGATCCGAAAAGCTGCCTCTTTGTGTTGATTTTTCAGCCTGAAGACTCCTTTCAATATCGACAGCCTCTGATTGTCCTGCCGCTTCGCCGTGCAAATTGGCAAGCACCTTCTTGGCGTCTTCGTTGCGTCCTTGGGCGTACAGCCAACGTGGGCTCCTGGGAACAAAAAACAGCAGCAGGAAATACAGGACCGCTGGAATCGCTTCAACGCCGAGCATCCATCGCCAAACGTTTTCTTCTGTTAGAAAAGAACTTCCACCGGAGAACATTTTATTAAACAGGAAATTGCAAAGAAATGCCGCAAAGAACCCCAGCATGATGTTCAGCTGCTGAACCGATACGAGTTTGCCTCGTTGCTCCGCGGTCGATACTTCCGCGATATAAGTCGGTGCGATGATCAACGCCGCTCCAAAGGCAACCCCACCGATCATCCGCGACATGTAAAGCAACTCGTAAGACCCGGCGCGGCAAGATAACATGGCGGACAACGCATACAGAAAAGCGATCACCAAGAGGATCGGCTTACGTCCGATGATATCGCTGGTCCGACCGGCGATCAGCATTGCAAACATCGCCGCAAAAGAAGGCGAACTCACAACCCAGCCAAGCTGACCGTCGCTGAGATCAAACTGTGGAGCTGCGAAAGCCATCACTCCCGAGATGATTCCGGCGTCAAAGCCAAACAGGAATCCGCCAAGTGAAACGATAAAAGCAATCAGCAACGTTCGAGATTTCATGTCTAATTCCCCTGGCTATTTAATTTCGAGAAAGGAAAACTCTGCTGGACGACGCGCGCCGGTTAGGTCTTGGCATGCCAATGCGATGAAAGTTCCAGTGAACCCCCATCGGGTACCGTGTTCATCCGAAAGTAGTGAGGCGTCAAGCTCGGGCAAGATCGGTCGAAAATTCTCACCATCTTCGCACCAAGAAAAATCAAGACGCGCGTTATCAAATGTGGCGCGAAGAAAAATTTCGCCGTCGGGCACTCGAATGCCATCGCTACCGAGCGGAAAAGTTGACTGCCCATCGTCACAACTGTGAACGTGCAGGCAACGCCCATCGAACTCATCATGTGAAAGATAAAGGTAATGGAACAGGTAGTTGTTGTAGTAAGCCGCGATTCCCGCCATCTGTTGAAACGACTGTGGCTCAAACGCAAGCTTTGTCGTCGCGACCGTTTTTTGGTTTGTCAGCCGGCGTGCCAACATCGCTTGTTCGAAACACGATTCCAGCGATTCCATACCATACAGCGTTACCTTTTCCGGTTCCCTGACGACACTGCGGGAAGGGATTCGTGGCGTCGCGTAGTGAATCGAATCGAACGGTAGTTTGTTCGGAAGTTCCGGCCATGGACAGGCGGGAAGATCAGGAGCGGCAACGGACACCTTCGGTGCGTTGTCGTCGCCGACCAAATAAAGCCAGTCGTCATCACGCCATTCAACTTTCTGAATCGCAGTCTCGCGACCGAGGTTACATCGTTGTGTGCCCGGAAGAGGACGTCCAACCAGATGAGGCATGTACCACTGCCCATTTTGCGTTTCGACCAGACTTGCATGGCCCGCTCTTTGCAGAGCTAATTCATTGCGACCGGACGAAGTGATGACTGGATTGGCAGGATGAACGTCGTAGGGGCCACGAATACTTTTTGATCGCGCGAGGCTCGCTGCGTGACCATACTCGGTCCCCCCCTCAGCGGTCAGCAGGTAGTACCAACCGTTCCGCTTATAGATGTGAGGACCTTCGGTCAAACCGATGGACGAACCCTTGAAAATGTTTTCTGGCGATCCCAGAAGTTTGCCTTGCTCAAAGTCAATCTCCTGCAAGGCAATGCCGTAGAATGGGTGCCGATCCGGTCGATGATCCCAAACCATGTTCAGCCAATATTTTCGTCCATCGTCATCATGAAATAGCGAAGGGTCGAAACCCGACGAATTCACGTAAACGGGGTCTGACCATGGACCATCGATGGAATCCGACGTAATGATGTAGTTTGGAGTATCTTTTGTTACTGATTGCAGTTGGTGAACAACGGTGTAGCAAAGATAGAACTTGCCATCGTGGTGAGACAGAGCGGGAGCCCAAACACCGCCGGAACTTGGCACACCTTTGAGGTTCAGAAGACGGGTTTCTTTCAACGCGTGGGTCAATAACTGCCAGTGCACCAGGTCACGGGAATGGTGGATCTGAACTCCCGGGAACCACTCGAAAGTTGACGTCGCGATGTAATAGTCATCACCCACGCGGCAAATCGAAGGGTCTGGGTTGAACCCCGGAAGAATGGGGTTCTTGATCACGCCTGCCATAAATTGATCTCCGTCGGTCACAGTACTTGAAACGCTTGCCATCGTATTCCTTTTCTTGCGACAAAGATATTTGAATCAGCCGCTGAAAGCCGCAAAACCTATTTAATGTTGCTGCATTGGAATCACAACCCAAGAATCTTGCGAATGTCGCGAGTAACTTGACTGGTGGACGGTCCGATCCGCGCTTAAGCAATATCCAAGTAACGATTGACAATGTTTTCCAACAGCTCCTGCCGACCACTGGAATTTGCGGCTGACTCGCCCTTGGTCAGCATCAACGCCTCCAGTTCTGCAAACGTCGCACTTCCCGACTCAATTTTCTGTCCAAGCTCACCTTGCCAGCTGCTGTAGCGATCCTCAACAACGGACTGGATGGCTTCGTCCTCAATAATTTTTGCTGCAACCTTCAATCCACGCGCGAAAGCGTCCATGCTTCCAATGTGCCCGTAAAACAGATCAACCGGTTCGAAGCTTTCACGGCGAACCTTTGCATCAAAATTGACACCACCAGAACCAAGTCCATACTTGAGCAGAACGAGCATGATTTGGGTTGTCAAATAGTAATTTGTCGCAAACTGATCGGTATCCCAGCCCAACAGCAGATCACCCGTATTTGCATCAATAGAACCAAGAGATCCTTGCATCCCGGCAGACTCAAGTTCGTGCATCATTTCATGCCCGGCAAGCGTAGCATGGTTCGTTTCTATGTTCAGTTTGAAGTGATCGGTCAGGTCGTACGTTCGTAAGAAATTCATACAAGCCGCGACATCAGAATCGTACTGGTGCTTTGTCGGCTCCTTGGGCTTGGGTTCGATAAGGAATTGTCCCGTGAAACCAATCTCTTTTGCATAGTCTACTGCCATGTGGAAAAATTGACCGAGATGATCAAGTTCCCGTTTCATGTCGGTGTTGTAAAGACATTGATAGCCCTCGCGACCACCCCAGAAAACATAATTCTCGCCGCCCAGCTCTTTGGTAACCTCCATTGCCTTCTTCACCTGAGCTGCCGCGTATGCGAAAACCTCAACATTGCAAGTTGTTGCCGCACCGTGCATGAAGCGCGGATTGCTGAACATGTTTGCCGTACCCCACAGCAGTTTTACACCCGTGCGTTGTTGCTCCTCTTTCAACACGGCCGCAACCGCATCCAGATTCGCGTTGGACTCCTTAAGCGATGCGCCCTCGGGCGCCACATCGCGATCATGGAAAGCGTAGAACGGAGCGTCGAGTTTTTCGAAGAACTCAAATGCCACGCGCGCCCGATTGCAAGCGTTCTCAACCGATTCCGTTCCATCATCCCAAGGCCGCTGCATGGTGGCGCCACCAAAAGGATCACTTCCGGTGGCTCGGAATGTGTGCCAATAAACGACGGTGAAGCGCAGGTGATCCTTCATCGTTTTCCCGGCCACAACCTCATCCGGGTTGTACCAACGGAACGCGAGTGGGTTGTCCGAACCGGGGCCTTCGTATTTGACTTTGCTGATCGTTGGAAATGCTGACATGGAGACTTCTGAACTATTAATAGGGAATTCCAGCAAAAGGAATGGACGAACTGCCGATTTGTTAGGCTCTCAC
The DNA here is from genome assembly GCA_937921995.1 of uncultured Pirellulaceae bacterium. GTDB lineage: Bacteria > Planctomycetota > Planctomycetia > Pirellulales > Pirellulaceae > Mariniblastus. The sequence goes on along the minus strand of CAKZVF010000008.1, from coordinate 15,899 downwards.
ATCTATTCGGTGTATTCCGATCGACGATCACCGTGGCAATCAGAAAATTGGAAGGTCACGCTTACGAACCAAATTGCCGAAACATGTTTCAAGCAAGTAGAGAATAGACAGAAACCGCCAAAATGCAAACATTTACACGTATAAAATCGACTATTCTCCAAACTTGCCACAAACATACCCACCTGAGCCAGACCGAATATCCCATTCAAAAGACACGCGTTTCACGAAAACCGCCGTTTTTTGCGCTCTTTTGACTAGGTTGATCCCTTTGTTCGGAGCCATTGGCGTAGAGTTGGAGAAATTGAGTTCGGTCCGAGAGAGGCGTTTATGAGCGTAAGAAGAATTGCAAAAGAGGCCGGTGTTTCGCCCGCCACCGTTTCGCGCGTTTTGAACAGCAGCAATACCGTCGATCCAGCCGTTCGTGAACTGGTTCTCAAGATCGCCAACGAGCACCGTTATGTGGCTTCACGCGGGAACAACCGGCCGACAAATTTGGCCGTGGCGTACCTTGGCGATGTTAACGCTGGCGGGCTGCTTTCATCGCCTTTCGATATCGCGCTGATGCAGGGAATGGCAAAGATGATGGGAAGCAAGCGATTTATTCTCAGCGTCATCAACGTTCTGGAATCCAGACATCCGGGAGAGTCTTACACCCAGATGTTTCATCGCTGCGGAATTCAAGGTGCGGTCTTACGAGCCATGTCGGGGTATCGGGAAGATTGCATTGAAATTGCCAAGGAAGGGTTCCCTTCGATTGTTGTTGCAGAGCGTTTTGATGAGCCAGATGTGAGTTGGATTGACTGCAATTCAAAGACGGCTTCCATGCAGGGCGTCGAAAAACTAATTGAACTGGGGCATCGGCACATTGCGTTTTCCTGCTTCGATAAATCGGACCAAGATCATGCAGATCGGTATGACGGTTTTATCGAGGCGCATAAAAAAAATGGACTTGAAACCGACCCGACATTGGTGATCCGGGCCGCAGCCACCAGAGAGAGTGGGGCGCGACTGCTTAAACGTCTGATGGCTCTTCAACCACAACCGACCGCCGTTTTCATTGCAGATCCGTTGGTTGCGGTTGGCTTTCTCGCCGAGGCTCACCGTTCGGGCATTAAAGTCCCTGAACAAATTTCTGTCTTGGGAGTGGATGACTCCCAAACCCGATACGACACATTTCCAAAATTGACAGCGATTTGTCAGGACGTGGAACAAATGGGCGCTACTGCCGCCGAAACATTGTCTGAATTGGTAGAGCCTGGAACGGTTGGCAACCGGCAGGTCGAAGTGTCCGCTTGGATTGAAATGCACGAATCCATCTCAGCACCGGCAAAGTAACAAGCTCAAACTCGCGATTTTAAAAGTTGACTGAATCAGCATTGAGTTTGAGTGTCGAGTTTGGGCGTTGAAGCAATGGCCCAACTGGAACGAAAGAACGCCAAGAATTTGGCAGCTTCAGGAACGCGAACCGCGAGCGCTTCGACCACTCGTTTTGAAGTTCACAAGAACAGGGCGTAACTCGGACAAGAATACGACGCCCCATGGGTGGGGGAAAAATCAGCAATGGTGTGCTGATTTTTCTAAAATCAAACCTGACCAATCGAAACAAACCGAAACAAACTTCAATAAATTCGGCTTTTAACGCGATTTCAGCTCAAACGTAATGATGAATAAATCGAGTTCGTAGTGACAGAATTTTGCAAATTTAATCTGGTAAACTCTGAATAGGAAACACTATAGTTCGATTCCTTTTCTTCCAAAACTTGTATGCAACCACCAACCAACGATCCGCAGAACAAAGCTGATTCCTCTGGTGAACAATCGCCAATGAATTCAGCAGGTCCTTCTGATTTGATCGACCAAGGTTCGGCGATCGACACACCGGTCGAACCCAATCCTAAAGATTTCCGCTCGATTGATCCAAGGTTTATCCCTGCCGAACGTTTGGCTTCCTTAGTTCAGCTAATCGTTTTCACGCTCGGTTCGATCATAGGCTTTGTGGCCATGTGGTTGTCTGATGCTGACCAGGTCTTTTTGATTTTAGCCGCTGTTGGCTTAACACTTGTCTGCCTGTCGCTTCTCTGGAGCACCATTTTTTGGCCTCCGATCGAGCACCGCCATATCAAGTGGAAGCTGAGTGATGTTGGCTTGGAGATTCGGCGCGGTGTCTTTTGGAAGAAAGAGATCGCCATCCCCTGGGCACGTGCGCAACATGCGGACGTATCCCAAGGACCTCTACAACGCATGTTCGAAATTGGCAGTCTAACGATTCATACCGCCGGCACCAAAAACTCATCCGTCACTATCGACGGGCTGGCCCATGAGAAAGCGGTCGCACTGCGCGATGAAATCATTCGCCAGCGGAAGGAATCCGATGTCGTCTGATCCATCCGACCAAAACGGCGACGATTTTGATACGCCAGACAGATCACTGAATCCGTTCGCCGCCAACTCGACCGGTTCAACTTCTCCGGCAGATCTTCCGTCGGATGGAGAGAGGTACCTCCATCCGATCTCGTTGGTGTTTTCTTTAATAGGACAAATCAAATCCAATCTGCTTCCAGCACTTTTTGGCGTCATTGGAGCGGCCAACGGGAACCTGTTCTATATTTCCCTGGCGGTGATCTTTCTGATTCCCTCGATCGCGATTTCTATCATCCGCTACTTCACCGTGCGATACCGAATCTCCAACGGAGAATTGGTCGTCAACGAAGGATTGTTCTTTCGTCGGACACGGACGGTGCCGGTAGAACGAATTCAAAACATCGACCTGGTTCAAGGCGTGCTTCATCGCCTGTTTAAAGTTGCCGAAGTGCGCGTCGAAACGGCCAGTGGTACCAAACCCGAAGCCGTGTTGAATGTGCTGTCGTTGTCTCAGGTCGAGCTACTCAGACGAAACGTCTTCGCGCAGAAAGAAAACGCGTCCAGCGTTGTTAGCACTTCCCCCGAAGTCTTATCGCCTCCCCTGGACTCAGCGTCGGTTGACGTATCAACGGCCATGCGTTCTCCAGCAGACGAAATATCCGGCAACTGCGAAGCAAGGACCGACGATCTTGACCCCACAACTCTTTTAAAGATCCCTCTCGCATGGCTGGCCAAGGCTGGTCTGGCCAGCAACCGCGGGCTAATTATGATCAGCGTTTTGTTGGGACTTTACCTCCAGTTGGACCGGCGTCAGCAACAAGACTATGACTTGGCCTTTCTGACTCAGTGGTTGCCGGATCTTAGTAATCCTTACTTCATGACCGTGGCGGTGATCGCGGCGGGTGTTTTAGGTTTGATTCTTTTGCGGCTTTTGGGCGTGGGTTGGTACATCCTGCGATTCTTTGGCTATCAGTTGAGCCTGTCCGGTGAAGACTTCAAAATATCCTGTGGGCTATTCACGAAAGTATCTGCGACCGTTCCTCGAAAACGTATTCAATTCGTTAGCATCCACAGCAACTATGTCTCCCGTCTCCTGGGACTGTCCTCGATTCGTATTGAAACCGCAGGTGGAGCCAGTTCTGAGAACGAAAATGCCACGACCACGGTTTCCCGCCGCTGGTTCATCCCCGTGATTCCTTCAACAGATGTCTGTGAAATGATCGGCAAGCTGCGACCGGGCCTGAAATGGCAACCCGAACAGTATGACTGGCAACCGCTAGCCCCAAAGGCAGGTCGACGCATGTCCCGAATTGCGATTTCCGTTTCGCTATTGTTGATGCCAATCGGATATTACTTTTTTGGAGTTTGGGGATGTGGCGTCACGGTAATCGCGTTGCCAATCCTGGTGACCTACGCCAGCAAAAAGAGTCGCAGTATACAGTTTGCCCGCACGGCATTTGGAATTGTTTACCGCAGCGGAATTCTGACTCGCAAAACCAGTTTGACTTTTTTCGAAAAAATCCAAGCCACCCAGATTGCTCAAACGCCCTTCGACCGACGTTGGGCAATGGCGACGTTGTCAGTCGACACCGCCGCGGCGGGCCCTGCCGATCACGCGATCGAGATTAAATACTTGGACGCGGACACCGCGCGGCGTGAGTACCGAGCGATCCTGCAAGCGTCTTCTATGCGGTAGTGCGTTTACTTCTTCAGAACGCAACCGGTGATTCGCCAACCGCCGACTTCGTTCTCCGTCATCCAGCCGATCGTGCCGAGATACTTCGCGATCGACGCTTCGAAGTCGTCCGGCAATTTACTAACGTCAACTTTAATCTCTGGTGGTTTACCATCACCCATATCTTCAGACAAAATTGCATTGGCCGCTTTGCCCAGCAACGACTTCGAATTGGCCAGTTCTCCCTTTTTGATCATGTCGTAGTTCAATTCAAGAACCTTATCGACACGACCGAATCGCGTGGCACGAACCTTTTTCAAATCTACGTACTTCGAAATCTCATCTCTTATCGCGATGAAATCTGGTTGTCCTTCTAACGACTCAGTATCTTTGCTGGTGAGCAACTTCTTTAAGTAATCCTTGTCGTTGCAGATGAACAGATGCCCTTTGGCAATCGCAATGTACTTCTTTTCAAACAACGCAAAATCCTGCCCGCCACCGCCACCGGAAAATTTGTTTTCGTCTTCTTCCTCTTCGAAAGGCAACCCGCCCTCGAAATCAAAATCGTCATCTTCGTCTTCGACCTCATCAGTACGATCGTCGACAATGACAGGGATGCCGCCTAAGACAATCATTTTGCCGCGAATTGCACGAGCTATGCTGTCGATCATTTCCTTCGCATCGGCTTCAGCCATCGGATTGACCAATTGAATCCCAATCGCCAGTTTCTCGCTTTCCAACCCAAGCGGACGTTCGGTTTCGGAAATGACCGTAAACCTCTTGTCCAGTTGCCCAACAAGCTTCGGGATGTCGACTCGGAACTCAGGTTCGTTTTTAACCGTATCCAGTAAATCTTGAAACGCACCTTCCTCTTTCAAAAACGAATCCACAATCGGACCGATGCCGGCAAGTGCTTTGCTGAAATCCCACTGAGCCGTAAAAGATCCTGATATTGATTTTGGCACCCATTTTGGTGGGACCGTTTCCGAACGATCTTTCGGCGCGAAATCCAGAATGCTGAGCATCCGGGCTTCGGCCGCGTCGCGCGTTTGATCTTTGGGAGCGTGGACGAACAAGCGAAAAAACGCTTCCTTTTCATTGGTCGCAATCGTGGCCGCTCCGGCAACGGAGCGAATCGCCTTCAGGCCGTTCGCCGCCAACACCGCTGTCCAATCGTCTTCCATTTTTTTGACCGGTTCGTTCTCGATCTCAATCGCGCGAGCTAATTTCACATAACCAAAGGGCTCAACAAACCAACGCACGTCTGCGGCCACTTCGTTTTCGCCTTCGTTATTCAACGTACAACGCGATAGTGCGTACTTAAACGATTCCTGAGAGGCAAGATTTCCGGCGACGTTGGGGTCTACCAACTTCATCACACGCCGCAGCACTTGGCGAAAAATCTCGTCGTTGTCAGACACCAAAAACCAGCCATCGACGATCGCTTGAAAGGATACCTTCTTGCGTTTGACCCATTTCCGCTTCTCAGGATATTGCCATTTGGTCACCGAGATTCCGTTAATTTCAAGCATCTCTTTGGTGGCACCACGTTCTTGCAGCTGCCCTTCGACGCGCGCTATCAGTTGATTGACGGCGTCAAGATCTTTCGAGCCATCGGCCATGAGGACGATACCATGACTGCCCGCCACCGCTTGACCGCCGACCGCTTTGGGCAACACGCCTGCGATGCTAATTTCGCCGGTGTCGATGTCATCAAAATCTTCGATCGAAAATTCGAACTTGACTCCCTTCTCATCCAGCCATTTCCGCATTTGTTTGCGAGCGCTATCGATGAACGGCTTCAAATCGGGGTCTTTCGCAAGCTGCCCCATCTGACTGGCGTCCAGATGTTTATTCAGCGTCTGAAGATTTGGAATCGAGACCCAAGCACGCGTGTTGGCAGGCAGGTAGTACTCACTGCTGAATCGAGCGTCATCCTGTTGAGCAACGGCTTCACTGCTGGCACAACCCACGCAAATCAAAATGACGGTAAACAGTAATGCGATGGTTCGCAATCCCACAGAACTCTCCTTAAAACAAACGCACGACACTACCGCCCAAGGGCAGATACGGCGAAAAAACTGGCTGATAGAACCACGACATTTTAACGAACCACGCACGGTTTCGGTTCGCAGCAAACTGGCGCAATTCCTAGCTATTACCCTTTTTATCTTATCGACCAAACAAGCGTTTCGAACAACCCCCAATCAGGCAATCCAAAAAACTGAAACTTTGCGTTTAATCCGCCAATATCGTAACGGAGAGATCACTTCATCGCACCGAGAGCAATTGCTTTAATCGGATTTTTTTAACACGCATTCACGCCATTGGAGAATCCTAGCCAATCCAGCAGAATTGGGTATGCTTAGCACTCCATCGGCCGAAGGCACGCACGAAGCGCGGCCTCCGTACGGCACAGCACGAACAAACTCACCTGATTCAACAAAAAATTAGTATGATCCCCAACGTTTTGGCACAGCGCTACGCATCCCAGCAAATTTCGGATATTTGGTCCGGCCAAGGGCGGATTCGTCTTGAACGCGAATTTTGGATTGCAGTGATGAAGTCCCAAAGCGCTCTAGGGCTGGATATTCCCGCCAAGGCAATCCAGGACTATGAATCAGTCATCGACCAAATCAATCTCCAGTCGATCGACGAGCGAGAAAAGGTGACTCGCCACGATGTGAAGGCGCGGATCGAAGAATTCAACGAATTGGCCGGTCACGAACACATCCACAAAGGCATGACATCGCGCGACCTGACCGAGAATGTGGAACAACTTCAGGTTTTTCGCAGCCTGATCATTATCCGCAACAAAACCGCAACGACGCTGATCCGACTGTCCGAACTGGCAGATCGTTTCAAAACGCTGTTGATCACCGCCCGCACGCACAATGTCGCCGCACAACCGACGACGCTGGGCAAACGCATCTCGATGTTCGGTGAAGAACTTTTGAGCGCATTGAAAACACTGGACGCGCTGATTGAGCGCTATCCTGTCCGCGGCCTCAAAGGCGCCGTGGGAACCCAGATGGACACGATATCACTTTTTGACGGCGATCCCCAAAAAGTGATCGAACTTGAATCGCGCATCGTTGACCATCTGCAGATGCCGACAACTTGCGTCAACGTTGGGCAGGTGTATCCGCGCAGTTTAGACCTTTCAACAGTCTCCGCATTGACGGAGTTGGCTTCCGCACCGTCATCTTTTTGCAAAACCTTGCGTCTGATGGCCGGCCACGAGACAGCCAGCGAAGGTTTCGCACCCGGGCAGACCGGTTCCAGCGCGATGCCGCACAAAATGAATTCGCGATCCTGCGAACGCGTCAATGGTTTCCACGTCATCTTAAAAGGCTACCTCGCCATGGCCGCGGGACTCGCCGGCGACCAGTGGAACGAAGGCGATGTTTCCTGCTCGGTGGTTCGCCGCGTGATGCTCCCGGACGCATTTTTTGCAATCGACGGCATGTATGAAACGTTCCTCACGATCCTCAATCAGATGGACGCGTATCCATCGGTCATCGAAGCCGAAAACGAACACTACCTGCCGTTCCTGATGACCACGACGATCATGATGGAAGCCGTCAAAGCCGGCGTCGGTCGCGAACAGGCTCATAAAGCAATCAAGAAACACGCCGTTGCGACGGTGCATGACCTACGCATAGGAAAAATTGACCACAATGATCTGTTGGATCGACTCAAGGACGACGCCGACATCCCACTCGACGAAAAACAATTGGCTAAAATCCTGGCCGAAGGCCGCATGAACTCTGGTGCCGCACTGGCTCAGATTTCTCACTTCCAGTCGCAAGTCGATGCGTTGAAGTCAGGGCTCTCGGAGGAGATAATCAATTACAAACCGGGAGACATTCTTTAGAGTCTTCAGTGCCGCGGTTAAGCGGTATTGTCAGCGCACATTCGGGCAGCGAGTAAGTAATGAAATATTTTTGTGCGATCTTCTCGATAGCCTGCCAGTTATTTCTTGCCGCTTTGCTGTTTGCTCAGCCTGCCCCCAAGACAGTCTACATTGCCCCCGACGATCACACAGACTACTTTTGGACCGCTGATGATGCGACGTATCGGGCCGTCTTTATCCAGACGCTGGACTACTATCTTGACCGCATCGATGAGAGCACCGATCAGCCGCCGGAGTACCAGCCCAAATGGAACTGCGACGGTAGCCTTTGGTTGTGGGAATACGAACACCACAAAACCAAACAGGAATTCGATCGGTTGATGGCGCGTGTGGCCGATGGACACATTTCATCGCCGCTGAACGCTCTGGTATCGACCTACGGCGGACAACCGGCCGAAGCGGTTCTGCGTGGAATGTTTTACGCGGGTGATTTGCAACGCCGGTTCGACGTTAAATTTCCTCTGGCCGTGGCGATGGAGAATCAAACGTTGCCGCTAGGGCTTGGGGCGTTATGGAGCGGCGCGGGGGCCAAGTATTCCTGGCGCGGCATCTGCGGTTGTGCAACAAAGATGCCTTACGCGCCATTTCAACAACGCGACCATGAGATTTATTGGTGGCGTGGATTGGACGACAGCCGCATCCTCATGAAGTGGTATTCATTGGGCCCAAACAACGAATCGGTCGGCGGATACGCCGAAGCCAGGAATCCCGACAAAGCCATCGATTTCATTAACAACAATCAAGGCTTTCTCAAACGACACCCTTACGCGACCGTCGGTTTGTTTGGACAGGGCTGGGACGATCTGAAGACGCTCGACAACAGCTTCCCTCTGATCGCTCGTCGTCGCACGACCAAAGATCAAAAGGTAATCGTCTCCAACGAGGAAGACTTCTTCCGTACGTTCGAACGCAAGCATGGTGGCGACTTACCCGTTGTCACCGAAGCCTACGGCAATGAATGGGACATTCTTTGTGCGTCGATGGCGGAACAGACGGCGCGGGTACGAAGAGCGGTCGAGCGGTTGCGAACGGCCGAAGCCATGGCTGCCATTATTGGTCAGCACGATGCTAAGTTCTGGCCCCAACGCAAGAAAGAACGAGATCTTGCCCATTTGAATTTGGGACTTTATTGGGAACACGATTGGACCGCCGATTCAACAGAGCAGCTACGAATCAAACGCGCTCAGTGGCAGAAACGTCTGGCGGATCAAATCAGTGGCTACGTTGATCAACTGCTGATTGACGCGCGGGCGTCGTTAGCCTCTATGGTCAACTACAAACCTTCCTCTGGCGAAGTCGATGGATTGCCATTTAACACGACTTTCGAACCTACCCATCTGGTATTTAACCCCTTGGGTTGGAAACGCGACGCTGTAATAAGAATCATCGGCGACTTTCCTCAAGCAACCGAGATCGTAGACGTTAACACCAACGCCGTTGTTGAACATTACCGTGTTAACGAAAATCAAATTTTGGCTCGGGTAACAGACGTGCCGCCGATCGGGTTCACTTGTATCCGCATAGCCCCGCAAAAAATTAGTCCCGCAAAAGCTCGTTTGAACGGCAGTTCGATTGAAAACGGTCAATTTAAAGTCTCGGTCGACGCGAGTGGCATGATCAATAGCGTCATTGATAAAAAGAGCGGCCGGGATCTGGTGGGAGCAGCGGGCTTCAACGTATTGATGATGGAGGGCAAACCTGTTCCGATCAAGGCAACCTACTCTGTTAGCAAACTAGGCACAATTGGCCAACAACTGTTGATTCAGCGGACGTCACCGATAAAAAGCCGAACCGTCATCTCATTGATCGAAGGGAAGGGCATTAGAATTGAAAACAAGATCCTGCAGAACTTCTCGGAAACGTTAACGTGGAATTTCGACTTCCAACTTCAGGACTTCAAATTAGAACACGAAGAAGTCGGTGCCATCGTCACCGCGGATCTTGTCAAAAATGGCGGCCACTATGCCAATCGTAATGCACGCTACGACTGGCTCTCAGCGGGCCACTTCGTTCGGCTTGCAGAAGGCAAGTTCTCTATCGATATCGCAAACCACGATTGCTCGTTCTTTAAATTTGGCCAAAGTACTCCACAAAAACTAGACACCGCTCACCCACAAGTTCAGTTCTTAATCGGAGGGCAGATCGACGGGCCGAACTTGGGCATTCGCAATCAAAACGGCGACAAATTCTTCACCCAGCGATTCTCCATCAAAGCAGCTCAACTTTCCTCAGGTCGGGACGCGGAGGATTCAAATTCTCCAATGCGATGGGCGCTTGAGCAAACCAATCCGGCGATCGCCATCGCGCTGAATTCAGATTCCAAAGGCACGGTGCCCACAAATTATTCACTGATTCAAGCTGAATCCGGCAATACAGAAACCAATAATTCTCGAAACGTCCTGCTGTGGGCAATTAAACCTGCCGAAGCCGACAAAGGATCAGACATCATTGCCCGTTGGTGGAATGTGAGTGACAGCGATCAGGAAATGACATTACATTGCACCGGTGTACAATCGGTCCAACCGACGACTCATATCGAAACCGATCTTAGCGGTGAAAAGACGGTCGCAGCGGATGATTCAGATAAATTCAGACTACCGTTTTCTAAACATCAAATGCGCACGTTGCGCTTAAAATTATCGACGTCTGAAAAATAACACCTCAAGCTTGAGAATTGCTTAACTTATGCTATCAAAGCACCGTATTGAATTCATTACGATTGCGATATAATCACGAACTGATGAAAATCACGAACTGATGAAATGATGGACGCCCAACGTCCTCCATTCCAAACCATCAAACATTAACACACGGAACTTTACGATGCGTTTTTCTTTTTTACTACTCATGCTGGCCACCGTATGCACCCTTAATGTTGGTTGCGACCAACCGTCGTCGACGGCACAAAAAAGTGAACCCGCCGCGCACGACCACGATCACGACGGTGACGATCATGGGCACAGCCACGACGGCGAAGGTCATGATCACGCGGGTCACGAAAGCCACGAAGCAGATCAGCACGTCGAAGAAATGGGGCCCAACAAAGGACACATCGTTTACCTTTCCCCCAAAGATTACGTCAGCGAGTGGCGGCACTACAAAGGCAACTCTGTCATTCGCGTTTACGTACTGGACGCCAACAAAGATTCGGTCGGCGTCAACGCCAAAGTCAGTATCGAACCACAGGCAGGTAAGACTCGGGATCCCTTCGTCCTCCAGCCCGAAGACGCAGGCGACGATGGCAAAACAGCAGTGTATATGCTGGACGATGATAAACTTTCGGTCGCGATGAACTTGGGCGTGAAATTGAAAATTGAGATCGACGGAAAAACCTACGAAGGTGAAATCCCGCCACACAAACCTCACCATCACTAATCACTTTACAAAGTAGCGGGTCAACGCCCGCTGCCGCGTCTTACTTCCCACGCTGTTTGCTCCGATCCCTAATTCTTATTGAAGCCTAACTATGATTACTTCAAAACAGACAGCTCTTTGGGTGCCCGGCTGGTACGAGCTTGATCAAACGCTGGTTTTGGGTGAAAACCAAAAGCTCTGGTTCTTCCAAACGCCGCCCGAAGACATCGTGACCGACGAAACGACTCCCGATTTCATCTTCTTCAATCAGCTTGATTCAACCACGAACTGCCAGGTTCGTTCGGCGCGCGTGGTCGAGATGGTTCATCCCCAAATTGGTCCGCTGGCGCGGATCGACACTGATGGTTGCGACTACCTTTTCTTTCCAGTCGATGGCGAAGAGATCGTCGTCAATGCAGAAGAAGAACCGGGACAGGTGTACGACGAGAACTTAAAGATTGATCATTGGATGGTTCACGTTACCCTCGAAGACGTTTCCGAACCAATCGTCGACGTTGTTTAAGTGATCGCGCGTAAGCATGCTTGCTCACTTTCTTCGTAGGGTCGTATCAAGATGAATCTTCTTCGAAAGCCGATTGTCCTTTTCGCGCTGATCCTGACCGCGTCACCCTTGGTGATAGCTTCGGCTCAAGAATCCAATAAAACGCCGACGCCGGCTATTTCCGAAAATGGAAATCGTGCCACCGACGACCTCACGGTGCCGCGGCAGCCGATCGTCCTGTCCGCCGAAGCCCACGCGGGCCGGCCTTACGGCGTTGGTCGAATCAACTATCGCTTGCAATCAGGCGATGAGATGATCGCGCGTACCGGAGCCGTCTTGGTGACCGAAGCAAATGAGCGTATTAGCTTCCCGGTGATCTCAGATACACCGTTCCGCGAGTTTTTAGGGAACTTTATCCGGTCCAACCCGGCTAATTCGGCCGAATCAAAATCCATTTGGTTTCTGTTCAAAGGTGACCAACCGCTAAACATCACCCTGCATGGCACAGGGCAATCGACCTTCGACGTTCCCATCGTTTTCGATAAACCCAATCGTTACGAACGTTTTGCCAAGAACTGGTGGAACAGTTTTTCCTCGGCCAGTGATGACATGATCCAATCGGGCGACTACCCGCCGATGGTCGAAACTTACCTTACCGCGGTCGTGGGAAAACGGCTGGGGTTGGCCTTGCCCACCCGTTCCCAACGTTCCAAAGATGCCCTCGCGCGGACCTTTGAGCTGCTTTTCGACGTCGAGGCGCTCCGCATCGATGGCATTCACAAAGCAATGACCGTCGGCGTTGACCGGGCGTTGGCAACATTGCCCATGCCTGAGAAGATTCAGTGGACACCGTTGGTGGTGAAGGATTTGCCCGACGACATCGCCATGGAACCGATGGCTCAGGCCGTTCCTCACGAGTGTTTTTACCTTCGGTTTGGGACGTGGAAGAATCAAATCTGGCTTCAACAATTGACCGAAGAGTTTGGCGGCAATCTCAGTCGCATGATACAACTGCGCGGCTATCAACCAAAAATCCAATCTAAATTCTTGGACCAACTTGCGATCCAATCCAGCGAATTTGACCGCTTGTTCGGAGGCAGCTTGATCGCCGACGTCGGCGTCATTGGCATGGACAGTTACTTTGATAACGGTGCTGCCATCGGCATTATGCTGCACGCGAAAAACACAAAATCCTTGGCCGGCAATCTGCGATCCAAACGAAAGAAATTCGCAACCAAACACGCCGATCAAAATGCGACCGTTGAAACCATCACGACTGAAAATGGTGAAACGATCGAACTGCTGTCCACGCCCGACAACCGCTACCGCTCCTTCTATGCCGTTTCAGGCGACAATCATTTATTGACGACGTCTCGCCGGATTGCGGAGCGGTTTTTGGAGTCCGCGCGTGGCATCGGCAGTCTGGCCGACACGCGCGAATTCAAATTCGCGCGTTATCAGATGCCAATCGACCGGGACGATACGCTTTTCGTCTACATGCCAACGCGCTTTTTTCAGCAATTGTTAACGCCCGAATATCAGATCGAACTCCGCCGGCGAAACCAAGTCGTCACCGACATGGTGCTCAACGAGATGGCGAAACTCTTGGCGGTCGGTGAGTCCTACGATTTCAAAAGCATCGACGACTTGATCACCGGTGGTTACCTGCCGGTGGGTTTCGGCAGTCACCCCGACGGCAGCACCTTCGAAACGGTCGGTGAATCTTGGCAGTGTTCGCTGCGTGGGAGACGGGGATTCTTCACGCCTATCGCGGATATGAAGATCGCGCGCGTGACACAGGACGAACAACATTGGTTTTCTCAACGGGCTCAGTTCTTCACCAACAACATCAAATCGCTCGACCCAATGATGGTTGCCGTGAAACGGTATAAGCAGGAAGACAAAATCGAACGCATCGTCTTTGATGCTCAGGTTTTGCCCTTCGGCGAAGACAAGTACAAGTGGTTGGTGCAGCGGATGGGACCACCACTACAAGACGAAGTACGGGCGTCCCCCGATGACATCGTTCGTTTCGAAGCCAGTATGCGGGGTGGGCTGGGCGGTGGTGATGCGGCGACGCACCATCTGTTTGGAGCGGTGCAGGATTATTTAGATCCGGACATCGACCTGAAACCAAAATCCTTCTTGCGACTGCTAGACACGTTTCGCCAAACGCCGGGTTACGTAGGTGCTTGGCCCAGCCCCGGGTTTACGAATTGGATGCCGCAGTTGGGCGGACGCCCGGATGCCTTTGGTTACACCTATTCGGGGTTGCTTAAATTGTGGCGATTGCAGTGGAATGATTTTTCGGTGTTGTCGTTTAACCAGAGACGGTTGGAAGAGTTGAAGAAGCATCTGGCGATTATCCCCAGCACACGGCCCGCCCAAGTGCGGGTGAAGATTGGCGACCTGGCGAATTCAAAAATCCAAGTCTGGGCCAACATGATCAACTTCCGCCGAAGCTGGCAGGCATCTATCGCGAACGTTCAATTGCTGAATTTGATCAATCAACAATTTCGCGCGCCGCCGGAGCAAACGAAATCGGTGGCGTCTCGGATGCTGGATGTGGAATTGGTGTGTTCGCTCGATGGCGACTACCAACGATTCGAATTGCCGACCGGTCGTGTCCTCTGGTATTCCGATGCCTGGCCGTCGTTTGGCAATCCGGCATTACCGGTGGGATACTTGGCCCCTGTGCTGACTTGGTTTCGCGGTTTAGAGCTGGAAGTGATTAAGAAGGACAACCAGTTTTCGCTCCATGGCATTCTCGATGTGCAGCGTTCGGATCAGTCCGACGGGCTGCCTTCGTTTGATCTGTTCAAAGGATTTGGCCAGATGTTCGGCAAATGATGTTTGTTGTTAAACAGCAAACTTTGAGAATCGACCAGAAAAATCGAATCAGTCCGAACATCCCTTGGTGACTCATTTCACGGTTTAAAGATTCCAGACTGGACGTCAGACCTGCCAAGAAATATACTTCTTTTACTGCCTTTCGGACACGAAAACACCAGTGGCGGGTGTTAAGGTTCATCCTTACGCCGCAGTCTTACTGATGTTTAATGTCAAGAGTCGCCCTTCCAGCTACGGTTGCACGGATCATCTCCGCACTTCTAAAACCGTTAAACACTCCCGTGAATCTTTACAACGAACAGGTAGAAAATCTATGTTTCTAAACCGGATTGCCGCAGCACTTACGTTGACGTTAGTGATCAGCATCTCAGCCACCGACGGCTTGAAGGCTCAAACGCTGTACGGTTCGGCAGGTTCATTGCAAACACGGGAAAATGCCCACAATTCAGATTGGGCGTACAACTGGGGAATCGAACCGAACAACAACGCCTTCAGCGTGGACGTTGCGAACTATGAGTTCGTGCCGATGATTTGGAGCGCGTCGGTTGGCGGCGTGACGGGGCAGATCAATCGCGTGCTGAATTTGGAAAGCAATTTTGGCGTTCACGTCGACTATGTGCTTGGATTCAACGAACCTGAGCTTCCCGATCAAGCGAATATGACCGTTCAAACCGCCATTAATGTATGGGAGGTGATAACGGAGGAATTCGCCAACACCGATATTAAATTGGTCAGCCCCGCGGTTTCAGGTGGCGGCGCGATTCGGGTGAATGATCCGACTCGTCCCGACGGTTGGTTGACTGAATTCATGGAGGAAGTTGAAACAAGGAACGCTGACAACGACCCCATCAATGACCTGCGCGTCGACGTGATTGCCTATCACTTTTATACCGTTGGCTTCAATGGAACCAACGAAGCTAACAAGTTGATCGCTCAGATTGATGATCTCTACGCAAGATACGGGCGGCCGATTTGGATTACCGAGTTTGCCGGGACGAGCTTCAGTTCTACCAATCCGGTTCACAGCACGACAGAACGCCAGGCCTTCAACCGAGACTTCCTTGAGGCACTGATTCCACAATTTGATGCTCGGCCTTACGTCGAACGGGTGGCCTGGTGGCAATTCGGTGCGTCGTTTGAAGGTAATTATTCGCGTCTGTCGAATGTATCGGGAGGCGTTTACACACCTACGATCATCGGTGAAAAGTATTTTCGGACAACTTTGGATGCTGGAGCGACTT
>CAKZVF010000007.1 GCA_937921995.1 uncultured Pirellulaceae bacterium | reverse complement strand
GCGTTTGCCAAAGCGCTGGAGGAGATCGGAACGCCAAAATTCATTCAAGCGTCGCGGATGAGCGGTTACACGTTTCGTTCAACGGACATTGGTGTCGTTTACGATTTGATGATCCATGACATTGATTTGGTCAACTCAATTGTTGAGGGCAACGTCGTCGATACCCGCGCCGTTGGTTTTTCAGTCTTTGGACAAAACGAAGACATGGCTCAGGCACGTTTACAGTTCAGCGGCGGAGCCGTCGCCAATCTAACGGCCTCGCGTTGTAGCTTTTCGCCCGAACGTTCGATGCAAATTTTTGGCACCAATGGTTTTTCGCAGATAGACTTTACTAATTCGAAAGTCACGACGATCGTGGTGCCCTCGTGGATTCGTGACCGTGAGTTAGATTTTTTCAATCTGACTGACCAACAGCAGGATTTCATTCGAGAATCCCTGTTCGAAAATGTTCTCAAGCGGCAACAAGTCGACGTTCCGCGAAGCAACGCGATTGAAGCCGAACACAACGACTGGATCAATGCGATCAAAACCGGCGCGCGGCCACGCATCGACGCTCGGCAAGGCATGGAAGCGGTTGAGATTGCCGATGGCGTATTGAATTCTCTCAATACACATCGCTGGGAACAACGCAATCTGTCGATGACCGGTCCGCTGGCGAAACTTCCCGAGACCAAGGCGTCGGACGCGATCCCTGAAGCGCTGCTGCCCCAAATGCGGCGAGCGGCCTGATCGTCGCTTCTGGCTTTTTACGCATTTTTAAAAGGTGTCGGATGGGGCACTCTCGTCTTTCCGAGTTTATCGTGCTCATCCAGAAACGACCATCCTACGTCAAAAACCAGTCTGACGGCCAATTGCGATACGAATTTGGAAGAAGCTTGGATCTGCGTGCGATATGTGAGGAGTTTAGTTTCCCGATGCCGGCTGTTTTCCCAGGCCCTGCATTTGCTTTCAACGCGTGATTTGAAAACTCATTGTCGCTCAGCTTTCCAAGCTGATAGCGGGTATCACGTTTGGTTTAATTTCGTGCAATGCGGTTAGAATTGGAACGCTTTTCACATCGGCACGCTTACGATTCGAAGAATCGAGCGACAATGATCGTGAACGGTTAGCCGTTAGAACCCAGTTCCTGTTCTGTGATCGCGCTGTATAACGACAGCGCATCAGTTCGTTTTGGCTAAAGCTCAAGCACTTGTCCGCAATCGCTACAAGTTCGCATCTCAACCGAATTGTTGAAGCGTTCTGTGATCGCTTTCAACTTCGTCACAATCTCTTTGGGTTCGTTCAGCTCAAAGTACTCTTCGTAAATTTTCGCGTCGCACTTTTCACAGAACCAGACGCAACCATCCTTTTGACCGTCTTGTCGGCTGGTTTCGACAACGATGCCAATCGTGTTTGCCGGTCGTCGGGGCGAATGCAGCGTGCGGGCCGGAAGTAGAAAAATATCGCCTTCGTTGATGACGACGTCGACGATTTTTTCATCTTGGACCGTTCGGAGCGTGATGGCCCCTTCTACTTGGAAGAACAATTCTTCGCCTTCGTTGTAGTGAAAGTCGCGCCGTGCGTTGGGGCCGCCGACCACCATCACGATCAAATCGTCGGCGGTTTCGTAGACACATTTGTTTCCAATAGGCGGTTTTAGCAGATCGCGATTGTCGTCGATCCAGGCTTTGATATTGAAAGGTTGTTTGATCATTTTTAAGTACGAGGAGCGATTGCTTAGGTTAGCTCTGCAAAGCAGAACTGTTACTCATCCCATTCTAGCGGTCGCTTGGGCAAAACCCAGTCGTGCAGAACAGGCCGATCGTTATGGTTTGAATTGGAGTCGCACGCGACAAGTAAATTTGTACGACTTTAGCCCATTTTTCTCGGGAAAAATATCAAAGAAAAACCGTTACGTTCTGCGGAGAAAACACACTTACTTTCAGATGCCGTTCGACTTTCAGATGGTGTTTAGGGGGATTGGAACTGTTCATTGAAAACGATTTCCCTTTCGTCTTCCAATCTGAAAATAAACACTCTCTGAGGAGATCTGTGATGAGTACTAGCAACTTCCGCGCGCCTGATTTCGTTGGCCGATTTCTTGGCTTCTGTCGGACTGAGCCTTCTTTGTTGCTGGCGTTGGCTTGGCCGTTTCTGACGCTTAGTTTTCTTCTCAGCCCGACGGCGATCGCCCAAGACTTGGCTGAAGAAGACCACATCGGGATCAGCAGAGGTCTTGAGAGGACGCTCGAGCATCAAATTATTCCCGCACTGCTGGCAAACGATCGAGAAACGTTCCGTTTCGAGTTCTCGGAACTGATCGCGCGTGTTACCAGCAAGACGGTTGAGGGTATCGAAACATTCGGTCAGCGTCATGGGATTGACTCGCTGCGCGTTGCGCTCTTTGAAGCGTGGCAAGAGACGATTAAAGAAGGACGGGTGCCGGCAGACTTCAAACTGAAACTGCCAGTTTTAATGTACCTAACCGACGGTCTGGAGCTATCAACGAAGAAACTGATGCGAGAGACTCAGCGCCATGAATTAACCACGGCTGAGAAAATCATGAAGGATTGGCGTCGGAGCCGTAGTTTCTTTTTCGACGTTGCCGGCTTCAAAGATCGGATAACTGAACTGAAAAAGATGGAGCGATATCTTGATGGAGCTTTGGCCGGCTATCGAAAATCTCCAAGTCTCAAAAAAGAAGTCGCTGCGATGCTAGAAAGTTTCGATGCGAATCAGTTGGCTTTGTCGGAATTTCAGAATCGTGTTTCAGAACGAGAAGCCGTTTTTCGGCTGCAAAGGTTCAACGCCGCCGCCGAGATGATTCTTGATCCGGGCGGTTTTGAAGATGGATTGGTATCGGCATTGTTTCTTAAGGAAGACGTCGAGGCGCTTCGATTGTTTTTGACCAATGCAACCGACCTTAGCGATGCTCGGCTCCAGCAACCAGGGCTGACGCAGTCGATCATGCAGACGGTCAACGCGGTTGAAAACTCGGGAAGTCATGTTGTTGAAAAAGCCGAACGTCTCTCAAAGGGACTCAGTCATTGGCGACGTGGTCGTTATGGCATTGGCCCCGTGGCCAACGGTTTACTGAAGGCGCGTTCACAGATTGGACCAGACGCGTTGCGGATGCCAGAGAATCCAACCGCGATCAGCCAATTCTTGGGCGCAGACAGTGGCGAAGGATTCGACCGCAGGCACTACTTCACTTGGAACTTGGAATATCGCCCTTTGATTAAGCGCTACGGGAAGTCAACCGAGACCGACCGACTGAGTTCCACAACGCCGCTGACAGAGTGGCAATCGCAAGATTTAATATGCACCGACGGGACGCCGTACACACAGCGGACGCGCGACGTCGAAACCGCCGTCACGAACGTGGTAGAAGATACGTATCATTTCCACAATGAATTTGCGCCCGCGGATGAAACGATCCCGCCCCGCATCGTCGGTACTGTGGAATATTTGTCGGCGATTGAGCAGCTGGAGAAACTGGTTGCCATTTCAAACCCGGATGAAATAGCGGTCTACGATAAGATCATCCTTCAACTGCCAGAATTCATCTTCTACAGCGGTATTAATGCGGGAATTGATCAACCCCAACCATTTGCCGGGACGCATCCGATTAAGGATGGGGCTTCTGCCACGCCGGGGCAAATTGCGGACAGTCAGTTTAAGAAGCATTCTTTGGCGTGGCTGATGGGGTTGGCTCGGGTGGAACTCGGTGCGACCCGCGCGATGTATCTAAATGGCGACGATTGGTTTGTGCCGACGCTCGCCACGTCGTTTGGTCTGAATGAATATTACCACGTGCTGTTGGATGACGTGGCGGCTCATTTGAAAGCATTGGAGACAGATGCGGACTTCAAACGCGCCATCAAGAAGTCGTTCAAGATCGCCAGCAGCGATACGCTGGCTTACCTGCGACGCTTAAAGTTAGTCAATCGTATGCTGATTGGCTTGGAGGGGGCAGGCGCTCCGATGATTGCTCAGAGAGCGCACGACTTCCGCAAAGAAGTTGGCGACTATACGAAAGTTCTTACTGCGCAAGTCGTTCGGAGCACTCAGAATCAAACGGTCGTCAATCGCAGGCAAAAGACCAATACCGTGCGCGGTACACAGACGGTTAATCAAACCCATTGAGCCAATAAGTAGAGCCAAGAACTTACGCTTTTAGCTTCCGCATCGATAGCACGGCCAGCGGTACGAAGATAATCAGCGGCAACCAAGCCGCCAGCGCTGCCGGTTCCAGCAATCGGTAGGCTCCTAGGCCCTGACAGGCGGCGTCGACAAGGAACACGCTTCCGACGATGAGGAATCCCAATCCGGCGGAGACGAAAATGTTTCGTTCGCTGTTGGAAACGATCATCGGCAGACCCAGCAGCAGCAGCGCGATGTCCAGCACCGGTCGGAGCAGTCGCGCATGCACGCTGACCTCTGCGCTTTGCCCGAATTTGCGTTTTGGTAGCTTCAGCGCTGCGATCATTTCGGAAGTAGGACGATATTGAGCCATTTTTTTTCCGAACGCAATCTGGTCGGCATCCATCTTGACGGCGATAAAACACTGGTCGGCTGCCAGCCAGGGAAAATCTTTCGGCGAATACACCAGCGGTTGCTGTTCGAACAGAATGGAATCGGTGTTGGTCATCACCGGCGGAATCGTAACGCCTTCGAACAAAACGCCTTCGGGGTGCACGTCGCTTGCGGGGACCAGCGTCGCACAATGGGCGACGATGCGCGGCACGGATGTGCTGATGGCCAGTGGCAGTTGCGCGTTTGCCTCGGTGATCTTTTTTTGTCCTACGAAGAACTCTTTGCCACGAAACTTGATGCCGGTTCGCAAATCCTCACGTGGGTTCATCGGGACCTTGCCACGGTCGTGCCAGTTCTGGGGCGTCCTAACCAAACGATCCTTGAACTGCGGAATTAATAGCTCGCGGTTGGCGACCGTTAACGCAACGATGACCAGCCCCGCAAAAATAATCGAACGTAGGGCTCGCAGTTTCGTGATACCGCCGGCTTCGATCGCTGTCAGTTCGCGGTTGCGCTGGAGCATACTGATGGAGAAAATCCCCGCGACCAAGGCCAGTACCGGTGCCGTTTTGCCAAACATCTCAGCCACGCGCGGGCCATAGAAGTCTACCATCAATTCCCCCCAACTCGATTCGGTGCTCAGCGCCGATAGTTCGTCCAGGTTGCTGAAGAGATGGATGACGATATATAGACCGGTGAAGCTGAGAAAGCACACGAGGAACGTGCGCAAAAAAAGCATCAGTAAATAACGGTCGAGGATGGTCATTGTGAAACTAGAGTGAAACCCTGCGATGGCGGAAATCCGCGGCCGACGGTAAAAGCCCGTTGGACAGCGCTGTGACTATAGAAAAAACGAGATTTTATGGCTACGTTGATACGTCAACATGCCGATTTAGTTCTCTATAGGCATCAAATCGCCGGACAATTAGTGCAGAATTGCCTGTATTGCTTTGGGTAGCGGTCTACCGCCAACTTACGGCGTGGCCGATGATGCTTAAAATAGAAGATTTACAACGAAGATTATTCAAGGGATTTTGAACGATGGATAAACCAAAAATTGCCGCAACTGAGCCCAAGGCGGTCGAGCTGGAAGAGGGCAAGAAGTACGCGTTCTGCACGTGCGGGCTTTCGGACACACAACCGTTTTGTAACGGAGCTCATAAGGGCACTGATTTCGTGCCGCACGTTTTCACCGCAGAGGAAACCAAGACGGCTTATTTGTGCCAGTGCAAGCAAACCAATAACACGCCGTTTTGTGACGGATCGCATTCCCAGATCGGCAAACCCAAAATCGGCTGAGGGTAATCCCCAACACCGACCGTGCGTCGGTAACGATTTTTTGAAGCGTAGGCTTCCAACCACCTTCAGATCTTTCTCGGTAGTGGATGAGGCAACGAATCCAGCCCCTCGTTTAAACGAAAATGTCTTTTGAGTTTAATCGCATTTCAGGACTCGTGGCCTCGTCCACTACGCTTTTTTCTATTGCCATTGAGACTCCCTGTTGTCTGACCTTCAGCCAAAACAAGCCCATCGTTTTGCGGTGGTGAAAACTGCACTTTGGCTATTGGCGGTCGCGGCGTTGCTGCTGTTTTTTGTCTTGCCTTTTTTGACAAACTACGCGCTCCGCAGCGGGTACCAATTTAAGTCGATGTCCTACTGGTTGGACGTGATGCAGGGGATGCAAACGTTTGCCATGCACGCGTTCGTGTACCTCTGGATCACGTTTCTTGGCAGTTGCTTTGCCAGTTTTCTCAACGTCGTCGCGTGGCGTGTACCGCGCGGGCGAAGCATTTTGGGTTCCAGCCATTGTCCGCATTGTGATGCCAAGCTTTCGATGCGCGATAACGTTCCGATTTTTGGTTGGCTGATGAACGATGGACGGTGCCGAAGCTGTGCCGCTCCCATTGCCGTGCGGTATCTGATTGTGGAATTGCTGCTGGGGGCGGTGTTCTTACTGTTGTTTTTGGTGGAAGTTGTTTGGGGCGGTTTGAATCTTCCGCTGCGGCCGGAGGTCAATCTCACGGGTGTCGAATTTCTCCTGTTCACGCCGAACTGGTTTTTGATATTGACGTTTGTGTATCACGCGACGTTGATGTGCGGATTGTTCACGATCGCAGTGATCGCATCCGAAGGCAAACGTATTCCGTTGTTGGTCGTTTTCTTTGCGGCGATCTTCTTGGTCGCGTGCGCTTCGACTTGGCCGCATGTGATTCAAGTCCCGTGGACTGCGGGCGTTGGTTTGGTCACTGATTGGCCGCCGGAGGTGTTTGATCGCACAGCGCTGAACACAATTTTGTTGGGGGCGGTCGCCGGTGTGGTGGCCGGCTTGGTGGCATGGGCCGTCGACGCGGTCGGGCTAGCGCGTTTGCTAAACCGCGCCGATGCGCTGCCCGATCAAGCAAACGCCGATCAAGCAGACGTCAAGCCGATCCACGGCTCTACCGGCGGTGCGATCGTTGTGTCGATGGGGCTGGTCGGATTGGGGCTGGGCTGGCAATCGGCGATATGGGTGTTGTTGCTTTGGAGCCTTGGGAAGCCAATTCTAAGGCTATTATCGCCGGGCCGTTTGCTGCGGCTGGTTTCTAATGGATGTGCGGTGGCGATGTTTGCTACAATGGTGCATATTACCTTCTGGTGTTGGCAGATGCCGGTGAAATTTTGGCTGAACGAGTAGTTGATGAACGCGAACGAAAAACAGAAAAAGAAAGTGTTCTCGCCTGAGAATCGTCCCAAAGTCTTCTTGCTCAGCTCCGTTGATAACCGACCGCATCTGTCCCAGCAAATTGATGCGCTGCGTCCTACGATCAAGGAACATGTCGACATCGTTGGCGAAGACGAAGACTATTCGGATGATCTTTCCAGCACCGGAGCCGACTTTGTGATCGTGCTGGGCGGCGACGGTTCGATTCTCCGCGCCGCGAAGCGACTGGGCAGTCATCAGATGCCAGTCCTGGGGGTGAACCTTGGGAAGCTTGGATTTCTGGCTGATATCAAACCAGATCGACTGGGCGAAGCACTGCAATCAATCGCGCAGAATAAGTACCGCTTCGTTGATCATTTGATGATGAACGTTCAAGTTTTCCGCGATGGTGAAAAGATCGCCGAAAAAGTGGGACTCAACGAAGCCGCGATTCTGGGGGGGCCTCCCTACGAGATTCAGAATATCGACCTTTTTGTGGATGGGCAGATGGCCACGACTTATAGCTGCGATGGCCTCTTAATTAGTACGCCTGTCGGATCGACGGCGCATAATCTTTCTGCGGGCGGTCCGATTCTGAGAAAAGATTTGCAAGCATTTGTGATTTCTCCGATCAGTCCCCACACGCTGACGGTCCGCCCGGTGGTCGATACGGCCGACCGAGTTTACGAGTTCGTGGTGCAAAAACCGAACGAATCGACGTCGATCGTGCTGGACGGTCAAACCATAACCAAGCTTTGTTCGACCGATCGGGTGCGTATCGTCCGCGATAAATCGGTGTTTCAATTGATCGAGGTTGTGGGCAATAATTACTACAGCACGCTCCGAGAGAAATTGGGCTGGGGCGGGCAGTTTAAAAAGAAGTAGTCAAAGCAGTAACAATCTCCCCTTCAAATTTTGTCAAATTGTACGGACACTCCATGACACGCTTAGAATCGCAAAAATCTGCGATCATTTTCTGTGCCACTTTCATCTGTTCGATCGCGGCGGCAGCGCTGGCGCCAACGGTACAAGCCGCGCCGCAGGAATCCACGACCGGTGACTCGATCAGCTCTGCGGTCGATCGGTTAGCAGCCAAAGCCAAATACGAATTCAAATACGATTTGAAAGAGAAGCAAGAGCTGTTTTGGAAAGTCGAACACGTCACGACAACCAAGACACAGATCGCTGGCACGACCGAGGAAGCGTCTGCGCGGGTTGAGACGCTCAGTTCGTGGGAAGTGGATGACGTGAACCGAACATCGGGCGACATGGTTTTCCATAACACGATCACCGCGATCAAATCTTGGAAACGCGTTGGCGAAGAGGAAGCAACACTTTACGACAGCCGCGAAAGTAAAAACGCCCCCGACGAATACGCGGGGATCGCCAGTAGCCTTGGTCAACCACGGTCGCGGATCACGATCGCACCCAATGGAAAAGTGCTGGATCGGCAATCTGATTTTGTGTCGACCGATTTCTCAACCGGTGACATCACGATTCCACTGCCGACGAAGAAGGTGTCGGTCGGGTATCGCTGGAATGTACCGTTGGAATTTGAATCGACCAACGAATTTGGTGCTGCGGTGCGGTTAAAGGCGCGGAGGTGTTACCAGTTCGAAAAGGTGAAACAGGGGAACGGTTATATTTCGTTTCGCACGGAAGTTCTGACTCCGATCGAGAGCGAGAAGACAAGGTCCAAGATTCTGCAGAAGATGGTGCGCGGTTACATCGTGTGGAACTTTGAAAAGGGATTACCGATTCAAAAACGAACGCACTGGGACGAAAAGGTACAGGGCTACGATGGGGCCGACAGCTTCTTAAAATACGTTGGCCGCATGTCGATCAAATTGGTCGATTCACGCGAGCACGAAGAAGCGGAAAAAGAACTGACCTACACGTCTTTGAAGCCGTTGAAGATCGCGCCGATCAAGCTACGTCGCTCCAACGAGCGGCCAGAATTGCGACGGTAGTAGATTTCATTGCCGCAGCAACGGTAGTGGATAAAGGTACGAAATCGCGCAAGTGCTGTGTCATGATGTGGTTGTTTCGCTCTACGACCGGTACTTCAAACTGGAAAATCTCTCTGAAATCACTTGGTGGCATGTTAAAATATCGACAGCTGGTCCTCTGATCGAGAAGGTCTACGTGACAGACATTTGTTAGAGGCATTCCCCAACCACGTTCAGCCTACCCACCGCAGATCAGGAGAAAATGTGATTTTCCGTATCGTGATTACTTTTGCCGTTTTGGGCTGTTTCAGCACTGCTCAAGTTAGTGCTCAACAGAAAAACGTCTTGCTACTGGTTGCCGATGACTTAGGTGTTGATTCGCTAAATCTCTTTATGGCGACCGACGGTCCACCGACGCCGACGCTGGATTCATTGGCCGGGGCCGGCGTTCGATTTACCAATTGCTGGGGAAGCCCAACGTGCTCACCGGCCCGCGCACAAATTCTTACCGGACGATACGGCTTTCGCACTGGAGTTGGGGAGGTCGGTGGGACACCAGCGCTTGATGAGGGAACCGTCGCCCAAGCGTTTCAAACCGCTGGATATGCAACGGGTTGTTTTGGCAAGTGGCATTTGAGTGGCACGAGCAATGGCGGAAACGACAATCCGAATTTGATGGGATTTGACCACTACTGTGGTGCAATAGGTGGCGGTGTGACGGACTATTCTCAATGGGTGAAGGTCGAGAACGGAGTCGTCGTCAATAATCGACGCAATCCTGTCACCGAATATGTGACCAGTGTTACCGCCAGTGACGCATCGAATTGGATTCAACAACAGGGAGCGAATCCTTGGTTCGCTTGGGTAGCGTTTAATGCTCCCCATTCTCCTTGGCATCTTCCTCCCAACGACTTGCACACCGCGAATTTGTCTGGGACGGATGCGGATATTGCCGCCAATCCGCGTGACTATTATTTGGCGATGGTTGAGGCAATGGATACCGAAATCGGACGCCTATTAAATGAACTCGATCCAGCCGTTCGTGCCAACACGGTGGTCGTATTTGTGGGTGACAACGGCACGCCGACTATGACACTTCCGGCTGGCACAAGCCTTCGTGGATCCAAAGGAACACTTTTCGAAGGCGGAGTTAAAATTCCATGTATCGTCAGCGGTGCCGATATTACTTCACCGGGACGGACTCATGATGGTTTGATTTCTTTGGTGGATGTGTTCACGACCGTTTTGGATTTAGCCGGTCAGAGCGCCGGTGTGATTGCTGATGGAGCGGCCACTGATTCTCGTTCCTTTGCGCCCTACGTCGTCGATCCTGCTGCTGATGTGATTCACACTTGCCAGTTCTCCGAACGATTCGTTTCGCCGGGTTCGACACCTTCGAACAACGACGGCAAAACCGTGAAGCAGGATGGCTGGAAACTGATTCGCTTTGACGATGGGACTGAAAATCTGTTTAATTTGGCTAATGAGAATCGGAATCTGTTCGACGAATCTTTGACGCAAGTTCAGCAAACGAACTACGATGCATTGACCGAAAAACTGGACAATATTTTGAACGGGCCATTTCAGTTAGGCGATGTGAATCTTGATGGGGTTACCGACTTCGGAGACATCATGCCTTTCATCAACGTGCTGTCCAACAATGGGTATCAGACCGAAGCGGATTGTGATCAAAGCGGAGCGGTGAACCTGCTGGACATCGCGCCCTTCATTGATCTGTTGTCCGCAGGCGTATGATAGACCCTGAAGAATTCTTCCGTTGGTGGGTTAGGGGCTGCTAGCATCACCGCGATCATTTGTCTTTGGCCTCGCGTTTTGGCGGCGGTGGTAATTTCAAGAGACAAATGGACGCCGTCGAGTTCTCGCCGCGCGAATCGCCCTTGGTTCAAAATGGGATGATTGGTAAAACTTGAGCCAAAGTTCCGTTCTTCACGCGGAATTCGCAAAATTGCATGGACGCATTTGCTAAGAACAACCATGAAAAATCTCCAACGAGCGTTATGGATGACGCTCAAATATCGCTGGTCCCTTGTCGGATCATTCTTCTGCTGCCTCTGCGTGGCCGTTCTGTGGGGCGCTAACCTCGGTGCCGTCTACCCGTTTGTGGAGATTGTCCTCCACGATAAATCTCTGCACGAATGGGTGGATGACAGGGCGGAGAAATCTGTGGCCGCGATCGCGAAACTCGAAGGCGAGATCGCCGAACTGAAAGTCGCCGGCGGCCTTGGGGACAGAATCGCGTTGCCTGTTGAGACGCAGCGGAGCATCAATCGCCTGCAATCTGAAATTAAGACAGAGGAAAAGCGATTTGATTGGAATCAAAAGCTTAAACCCTACATCACCAAGTACGCACCTAAGTCGGCCTATAAAACGCTGGTGTGGTTGATCGTTTTCATGATCATCGGCACGATACTGCGCGGCATCTTTTTGATGGGGAATATGGTGTTGGTCGCGCGCGTGGGTCAGCGCACGGTGTTGGATTTGCAAAACGATGTTTTCCGAAATGTCTTGGACATGGAAATATCGGAGATGGATGTCAAAGGTACCGGAGACCTGATCAGTCGAATTCGCGGTGAAACGAACGTCATTGGGCAGGCCGTCATGGTGCTGTTTGGAAAAACGGTGCGCGAACCGATGAAGATGATCGCCTGTCTGGTCGGAGCGGCCTATGTTAACTGGCGGTTGTTGATTTTCTCTTGTCTGATTTGTCCCATCGCGGGCTACCTCATGATCGCGCTGGCCAGGGTCACCAAACGCGCCAACCGTAAAGCGATCGAAGAGTCCGCGAAACTGCTGGATCGACTTTATCAGGCGCTAACGTATCAGCGTGTCGTCAAAGCCTTCACGATGGAAGATGGCGAACGAGAGCGGTTCCAGCACGTTGCCAACGACGTTTATAGTAAAAGTATGAAGATCGCCTGGTATAATTCGTTTTCTCGAATCAATAACGAACTCTTGGGCGTCAGCATGATCAGCCTCAGCGTGCTCGCCGGAGGTTACTTGGTTTTGAACCAGCAGACTCGACTGTTCGGGATTCTGATGAGTTCGACGGCGATGGACTTCGGTAGTGTGATGGTGTTTTTCGGGTTCTTGATTGGCATCGCGGACCCACTGCGAAAGATGGCGGACGTCTACAACACAATCCAAGGCGGCGTCGTCGCGGCCGATCGCGTGTTCCCGTTGATTGACCAAACGCCGCTCGTTCATAGCCCGAAGAACCCAACGGTCATTCCGCCGGGCGAACTTCAAATCGAATTTGATGATGTCAAATTTGCTTACGACCCCAGCAAACCGATTCTTAAAGGTGTGTCGGCGGTGATCCCATCGGGAGCTTCGGTGGCGATTATGGGACACAACGGTTGTGGTAAAAGTACGTTGATCAACTTGGTGCCACGCTTCTATGAAGTGGGCGAAGGAAGCATCCGCATTGGTGGTGTCGATGTCCGCCAAGCAGGCCTGAAGCAGTTGCGTCAGCGGATTGGCTATGTGACGCAGCAAACGATGTTGTTCAACGATACGATCTCCGAAAATATCGCTTATGGTCAACCCACCGTGGATCGCGCTAAGATTATCGAAGCCGCGAAGAAGGCACACGCCCACGAATTCATCCAAGATTTAGAACTGGGTTATGATGCCAATATTGGTGAACATGGAGGCAAGCTCTCCGGTGGCCAACGGCAGCGTCTGTCTTTGGCGCGTGCGATTCTCAAAAATCCAGACATCTTGATCTTGGACGAAGCCACCAGTCAGATCGACGTCGAAAGTGAAAATTTGATTCACCAAGCGCTGTCCAAATTCATTAAAAACCGAACGACGCTGATCATTACGCATCGAATCTCTACATTGGATTTAGCCGACTACATTATTCTGATGTCCGACGGGAAAGTCGTCGACTTTGGTACGCATCAACAATTGTTGGCGCGGTGCCCGGACTATCAACGGCTTAGAAGCCTCGACCTCGAGGAGGCCGCGTAATGGCAGCCGCCTCTCGCCAATCCGTACAGCACTCGGCGTTCGAACACGTCCGCCGCGCCAAAGCGATCCTTGAGCATCAGGCCGATGCGATTGCCAAGGTGGCCCAGCGCATTCCCGCCGATTTTCCAGCGGCGGTCCAAACGCTGACGGATTGTAAAGGTAGCGTGATTGTCACGGGGATGGGCAAGGCCGGTTGGATTGGTCAAAAGATCTCAGCGTCGTTGGCGTCGCTGGGAACCGCCAGTCACTTCCTGCATCCAGCCGAAGCCATTCACGGAGATCTTGGCCGCATACGAGCAGGCGACGTCGTTCTCGCATTGTCCAACAGCGGTGAAACGGCAGAGATCGTCAATCTGCTGCCGCGCATTAATTCGTTTGGTGTTCCCATCATCGCGCTGACTTCTAAACTAAATTCAACCCTCGCCAATCACGCTTCCTTAGTTTTGGATTTCGGACGCGTCGAGGAGTCCTGCCATTTGGGGCTTGCCCCTTCGGCCAGTACGACGGTTATGTTGGCCCTTGGCGACGCGCTGGCGTTATCGGTATCACAACTGCGTTCCTTTCAAGCGACCGACTTTGTCAAGTTTCATCCGGGAGGATCTTTGGGGGTCAAGCTTTCCTTGGTTACTGAAATGATGCGTCCGTTGGCTCAATGCCGCGTGGCCAGCGAAACAAAAACCGTGCGCGAGATTTACGTCACCCATCGTGGTCAGCAGCGCAGATCGGGAGTCGTATTGCTGACCAACCCATCGGGCGCGCTTTCGGGGATTTTCACCGACAGCGATTTAGTAAAGCTGCTCCAACGGCAACAAGACAATCAGTTCGATGGTCCGATCGCCGATGTGATGACGCACCAACCGATCACGGTGGCCGCGACCGAACGCACTTCGGTTGCAATTGAAATTCTTGCCAGCCGTAACATCAGCGAACTTCCTGTTGTGGATCACCGCAACCGACCGCTGGGACTGATCGATATCACGGACGTTGTCAGCTTAAGCTGAAGCGGCACTGGTTTTCAGAAACTGATTTTCAGAAGCTGATCTTGAATTGCTTTTTGTGGCATCACCACAGGGCTGCTTTTTCGCCGCTTAATGCCGACATTTTTTCTGAAATGCGGGTTTCCCAACTTCTGGCGGTTATCATTTTTTGGTTTTTTTCGGTACAACTGAGATTAACTAAAAGGTAACCACTCATGAAAACAATGAACAGAAAATCTGCCGAAGGATCCCCGCAAAACGCCTTCAACCTGATCACAAAAACCCCTCTGTTAAATGAAGGCGACGTCGAAACCAAACGCGCGGAAATCCTCCAGTATTTCCATGATTCATTCTCGTTGTACGAGAGCTTGTTTGAGTGCATGGCATCCGACGAATCTTTCTATCACCGCGCTAACAACCTGCGGCAACCTTTGATCTTCTATTACGGGCATACCTCTGTCTTTTTTATCAACAAACTGAACGTTGCCAATCTAATCAATCAGCGCGTCGACCCTATGATGGAGTCGATGTTGGCGATCGGCGTCGATGAAATGTCGTGGGATGATTTGGATGATAAAAACTACGAGTGGCCGTCGCCTGAGAAGGTGAAATGGCATCGCGACCAGACCCGCGCGATCGTCGACAAATTTATCCGTGAATGCGAATTCACCCTGCCCATTGATTGGAATAGTCCGATGTGGATTATCCTGATGGGAATCGAGCACGAGCGGATTCATCTCGAAACGTCGTCGATTTTGATGCGCGAGTTGCCTCTTGAATTGGTCAATGAACATCCGATGTGGGGGAAGATTAACCCGCTTGGTGGCCAACCGCCGCAAAACGAATTAATTAAAGTTGTCGGTGGCAAAGTTGAGATGGGGAAATCGAAAAGCAATCCGATTTATGGTTGGGATAACGAGTACGGGTATGCATCCGAAGAAGTAAAAGCCTTCAAGGCGTCGAAGTATTTAGTCTCCAACCAAGAGTTCCTCGAATTTGTCGAAGACGGTGGCTACGAAAACAAGGAACTGTGGACCGATGAAGGTTGGGCGTGGATCGAATTCAGCAAGGCACAGCATCCGGTCTATTGGGTGGCTGATGAAAGTGGCTCTGGCGAGTTCCAGTTGAGAACGATGTTGGAAGTGATCGACATGCCCTGGTCGTGGCCGGCAGAGATCAATTGCCTCGAAGCGAAGGCCTTTTGCAATTGGAAATCGGAAAAGACCGGACGGCACTTCCGTATGCCGACCGAAGCCGAGTGGTATCAGATGCGCAATGCGATTGATACCGATCAGCCGCATTGGGAACAGGCTCCAGGCAACATCAATTTGGAGCACGGCATGTCGCCCTGCCCTGTTGATCGGCACGAATTTGAGAATGGGTTTTTCGATCTTGTCGGCAACGTCTGGCAATGGACCGAAACCCCCATCGACGGGTATGGCGGTTTTGAAGTTCACCCGACCTATGATGATTTTTCAACACCGACCTTTGACGGCAAGCACAATCTCTTCAAGGGAGGCTGCTGGATCTCTACCGGGAATTACGCGATCAAGGAAGCGCGGTATGCATTCCGCAGGCATTTCTTCCAGTATTCGGGGTTGAGGTATGTCGAAGCGGAACCTCTGCCAGAGACGGTGGCGAATGTTTATGAGACCGACCAGATGGTTTCCCGTTACATCGAATTCCATTATGGTCAAACACAACTGGATGTCCCAAACTTCCCAGTGGCGTGCGTCGATGAAGTTGTTAAGTTGCTCGGTGGGCGAAAGACGGGTCGTGCTTTGGACATCGGCTGCGCCACAGCTCGGTCGGCGTTCGAATTGGCCAAACATTTTGATCACGTCGACGCGGTTGATCTTTCGGTGCGATTGATCGAGGCGCCAGCGAATTTGCAGAAGACCGGTCGCCAACGTTACGTGATCACGCAGCAAGGCGAAATTAATGATTTCCGTGAGGTCAATCTTTCCGACTTCGATGGTTACGATGCCGTGAAAGACAAAGTTGCTTTCTTGCAGGGTGATGCCTGTAATTTGGTGGCAAAGTACAACGATTATGATTTGGTTTTCGCAGGAAACTTGATCGACCGTTTATACGACCCGAAGAAGTTTCTTAATCTGATCAAGGATCGCATCAACGCTGGTGGTTTGTTAGTTTTGGTTTCACCTTACAACTGGGACGAAGAACACACACCGCGCAAAAAATGGTTGGGTGGGTTTAAAGCCAACACCGGTGAAAACTTCACGACGATCGAGGGCGTGGAAGAGGTGCTGTCTCCGGAATTTACGATGGTGAGTCAACCTGTTGATATACCGTTTGCGATTCGCGAAACCGAGCGGACATGGCAGTATGGTCAGTCCGAGTTGACGGTTTGGCAAAAGAAATGATTGCGGCTGTA
This sequence comes from uncultured Pirellulaceae bacterium, assembly GCA_937921995.1. Lineage (GTDB taxonomy): Bacteria > Planctomycetota > Planctomycetia > Pirellulales > Pirellulaceae > Mariniblastus. Next base: position 16,994 of record CAKZVF010000007.1, on the reverse strand, counting down.
TGACCAAAATTGAACGTATTGCCTCCGGTGTTTTTCTGTCTGAACTTTACGCCCAGGATTGCCCCGAGGCTCACTTGTTGACGGAGTATCCTTCGTCCAACAGTGACGCGACGCGGTTTCAGAATCGGAATCAGTACATCATCCATGACCCAACGCCTCCGCCGCGGCGAGAGTTGTTGAAGGTGCTCGGTCCGCATCATTTGATGTGGGCTTGGGGGAACGAAATTCCGGTTTGCTCGGAATTACCCCCTCCGCGGGCACTGATGGAACATTGGCGGCGCGTACTTGGCGATCGCGCCGTACCGCGTTGGACCGAGCTGAAAGATGACGCGCAATTTATCACGCTGTTTCCCCACGAATCAATTGACGATGATTCGCAGATCGTCGATCCCGAAAGCTATTATCGCTTGCACTCCAAAGAGGTCATCGAGAAAATTGATTGTCCTCAGGCAGCGGTGCTTGATGAGATCACTGCTCCCTGTGTCGTAAAATTGACTCACGGTTATGCCGGTCTGAGCAATTTTTTCGTGCGCGAGAGCATTGAAGCTGTTTCCGTGCTGATTGAAATCGAGGAACAACGGCCAAACGCCTCCTACGTCGTCAATTCAATCATCGAAGATATTCAATCTGATGTGGGGGTTCAGTTCTATCTGAAAAAAGATGGAACGGTGGTCTGGTTGGGGTTCACGCAGCAACGGTTCGACGAGGGTGGTAAGTGGAGCGGCGGCTGTTTCTCAGCCGAAGAACAAGAACGGCGTTTCGACGAACTGGCAAAAATGATTGCACCAACGGCTCAGTATCTGCATGCGCAAGCGTATTTTGGAGTCGTCGGAATCGACGTGGTTACCAACGGTGACGGGCAGCAATTTTTGGTGGATGTTAATCCTCGGTTAACGGGAATCACACCGTTCCTAATGGCATCGCGGATGTTCGCCGCGGAGGGACTGGGCGAAGGTATTTATTTGGCCAGTTTTAAATTTATGGGTTCGTTGGAACAACTGATTTCTAAAGCAGAAACTTTTCGACAGTCCCCATCGCCCGCGCGGGTCGTAGTGTTGAGCGCGTTCGAAGAACCATCGGGCGAATATACGACTTGTCATTTATCGGTGACCTCGGAATCACAAACGCAGAATCAAAGGGTACTAAGTCAGTTGGTCGCATCTTGAACAAACCTTCTTTGACGACCGGTTCGATTCCAGGACATGTGCGTAACTTGGCAGTTCCCGCCAGCATCGGATTGTTCTTCATGACGATGTACAACGTCGTCGATTCGTTTTACGCCGGGCAGATTTCGACAACCGCCTTGGCGGCGTTGGGGCTGAGCTTCCCGGTTTATCTAATGATCATCGCCTCCAGCAGTGGCACCTCGCGCGGGACATCGGCATTGATTGCCAATGCCATCGGAAGCGACGACCTGCCGCGTCAACGGACTTATATTGCTCAAAGCCTGTCGCTAGGTTTTCTTCTTTCTATTGCGATGACAATCATTGGACTGGTGACGGCGAGGCCATTGTTTCAGTTGATGGGGGCCGATGGTGAGTATTTGCAGACGTCGTTGAGCTATATCCGGCCCATTTTTATGGGGGCGACGTTTCAGATAATGAGCAGTCTGTGCAACGGGATCTTGGTGGCTCACGGCGACAGCAAGACTTTCAGCCGCGTGCTGATTGTGGGTTTCTTTTTGAATCTGGCGTTAGATCCTTGGTTTGTCTATGGCGGCGGCGGATTGCCGGCGATGGGCGTCACCGGAATCGCGTTGGCGACGGTGCTGATTCAGATGTGTGGGCTCATCTATATATTTGGCGCGGTCCTGAAACGCGGAATGTTGGATGTTTCTGACTGGAAGAAGTTTGTGCCGGACGTGCGGGTCTTCGCCGAGATAGCACAGCAGGCCCTGCCGGCCAGTTTTAACATCATGTCGGTCGCGTTGGGGTTCTTTGTAACGACTTACTTTTTGAAGACCTTTGGCGAATCGACCGTCGCGGCCTACGCGGTGACCACGCGGATTGAACAGATTGTTTTGCTGCCATCGTTTGGTTTGTATGCCGCGATCATGGCGCTGGTGGGGCAAAATAACGGTGCCAAGAAATTTGATCGAATCAATGAAACGATGAGGGTTTGCAACGGTTTCGGATTGATCCTGACGATCACCAGTTCGGCGGCGATGTTTTTACTGGCCGATCGGCTGATGGGAATATTCTCGGATGATCCCGAGGTAATCGGTATCGGTGTGACGTGTTTGAGGATTTTCGCTTTTGTTCAATGGTCTTACGTGATGACGTCGACGCACATCGCGATGTTGCAAGCGATCAAGCGACCCATGTACGGATTCTTTGAATCGGTGACGCGCAAAATCATTTTGCCCATGCCGCTGCTGTGGCTGTTCATTGCTCAGTGGGATAAAAGCGTTCTGTGGATCTGGTACACATCAGCGGCGACGACCGTGTTGATGACGCTGGTGACCGTTATGTATGCCAGATCGGTTTTAAGAAAACGATCCTAGGATAGGCAGGTAGACTGCTGTACGAAAGAAAAAAACGCAGGACAGGCTGGTAGCCTTTTTATCCCCCTCATCCTTTTTTCAACCTGGATTTACGTCGGGCTTGTCCCGGTCGGAATCACAATTGACAAGCCCGACGGGGAGCAAAAGGGTTCTTGTCGTGTGTTCCTGTAGCCTGTCAGTTGCTCGCTCCGATCGGGGCAAGCCCGACGGAAGCGTAGCTGAAGATATGTAGGGTAAAAAAAAAGGCGAGTAGCCAATCCTGCGTATAAAAGGTCGTGATGCCGGCACGCGGCATTGGTTTTAACCGCCTCACGATTTGCGAGGCGTCGAATACGTTTGCGGCTGGGCCGAGTAGTTCTGCGAGTAGGCCGGTCGCGACGAATCGGCCGGCGTCGGTACTAAGCTCGGGCCTGCGTTGTTTTGCCTTGGGTAAGTCTGGTCGGCGTAATTGGGTTGCGAGTAAGATTGGCCGTAATTGTTTTGTTGCGGCTGCGGATAGGTGGCCGGCGTGAATCGAGCACCGTTATTGGAAAAATTTGGGGCCGAGAATGAGTTGCCGTTTCGGGAGTTGTAGTAAGGAGCCACCGAATACGGTGTTGAGGGGGCCGAGTATCTTGCTGATGGTGCCGATTTGCGGCTGAAAAGCTGAGCGGATGCTGTTGAGCTAAAGAGCGAAACAGTCGCCATGGCGGCGATCACGGAACAAGGGATGAGAAACTTCATTGAAGATGTCCTTATCGTGTTAAAAGGTTGGAGAGCGAAACTTCGCAATCATTGGCAATAGTTTTCCACTAACTTTGACCGGCCTGTCCCGACGCGACTCATTTACATAGGTTTTTCAAGAAAACGAATTGAGGCCAACGCGAATCGTTAGTCTTATTACATTCGTGCTTTTGACGGCCAGTAGATGCAGTAAATTTCAAAAACGAGTTCAGTTCTTGTGTTTGTCGATGAACGTGATTGGCTGCGTCGAGTTTACGGGTATTCTTGGGGACGCATTAATCTCGCGTTTGAAACAATCGCTAGAGTCAAACGCCGGTATTTCGGGCGATCGTTGGCGGTTATTGAATGTAGCCTTTCGGTCTCCGAAAGAGCGCTGGTGCGCGACAGTCCACCCTTACCCGAAAAACTCCACCGTTGATGTTTCTTAAATTTGAAATTGCAGTAACTTCTAAGTGAGCTTGGTTCTCTTGGGAAAATATGCCTTAATACTACTCATCTTTTTCGGTCACATTTAATTGAGGTGAACGAGGGAATTGGCGGGTAGAGGTGAGGCTGTTGCTCGTGAGTGCTGTTTCGGAGACCGAAAGGCTACGATTCAGATGCTACTAGCTTTACAACGGCAGACCGGTGGATAGACTACCTCAAAGATTCAACGATACATGAGTTGGTCGGGCGATCGCTGGCGGAATTATTTCCGCGAGAGGAAAGTCCGGGCTTCACAGAGCAAGGAGGTCGGTAACGCCGACCGATCGTGAGATCAGGGCAAGTGCAACAGAAAGTAAACCGCCGAACGGATCTTTTTTGATCGCGTGGTACGGGTGAAACGGTGAGGTAAGAGCTCACCAGCGCACGTGGTGACACGCGCGGCTGGGTAAACCCCTCCTGAAGCAAGGCTAAACAGAAAGCAGTGGCTGCTCGCCGCGCGATGACTTTCGGGTAAGCTGCTTGAGCCCATCGGCAACGGTGGGCCTAGATAAATGATCGTCCTTGGTGTAACCACCAACGACAAAACCCGGCTTACGACCAACTCGTTTTTTTTTCGTTTAACGATTAGCCAGCAGGCGTCGGTGTTATGCTCCGCAAAACGAGGTCGCCTGCCGGCTTGTCGTTAAACTGTGAAACGTTGCTTGCCGGCGCGTTGTGAAACTTTGGCTACGCCAAGTCGCGATCTTCAAACAGGACCAGCGACAGCAGCATCGCGATCGTTCCGTAGAGGAACGTGTAAATGATGGCCCACCCTAGGTACTGCGGCGGAACAAGTTCGTTGTTGTTCACCGCCGCGCGGACATCGAAATGGTCCAGCACCGGGAAAATGACAGCAATCAAATTGGAAAACGTCACCACCGGAGCGAACTCAACCAGATCCGATTGCACCATCATCGGCGTCAGATGCCCCAAGATGTAAATCGCAAAACAGATCAAGAAGTTGGGCAGAATGCCAAACCGCGTCGACAGCGACACGCTGATGGCGACGAATACGACTACCTCCAAGAAACATAGAAAGATCGCGGGAATAATATAAGTCGCCTCGGTGAAGCACTGCGACCACTCTTTGACTTTCTGCGATGTTTCTCGGCCATCATAGATCGGCTTGTACGACGTCCAAATCACAAACCACAGCCCAAGAACGATAAACAGCAATCCGATCGCCAACGTGATCCCCGAGAATTTTCCGAAGATGAATTGTCGACGTCCGACGGGTTTGGATAGGACTGTTAGAGCCGTGCGTCCTTCTATTTCTTCGGCAACCGATTTACTGGCGGCCCAAATGGCGGTGAAAATCGCGAGGACTCGGATCAGCGTTAAGCCGGAGTCCTTGTACAGTTTGATGTCTTCGCCAAAGGTGTTGTAGGGAATAAAGATCGAAGCAACAACGAACGCCATCCCAATCACAGCGACCAATAGATAAAGCGGTTGGGACACTTCTGTCTTAAACGTCGACAACGCAATCGCTGCGACCTTGGGGGCCAAAACACAAAACAGCATGTAAAACAGATAGATCATCACGACGATGATCGCTGCCACGGGAATGATCGCCACCTGAGGGATCACCGGCGCGGTTCGGACTTCAATTCTGACATTGGCTGCCGTCGCGCCTAAGTTATTCACATAAAACGTGTCGTAGTTCTGTTCACCTAAACGCGCGAAATTTTTAGCAACCACGATCGGTTCTTCATTGGCTTCGATGTCATAGACTAAATTGCGGCTGGTTTCTGGGGTAATGGGTTCAGTGCTGACTTCGATCTGTTGATCTGTTTTGATGGAAATGCCAACCAGTTCGGCGCCACTGAATTTAAGCTGAGCCGTGTCGCCGGAATGATCGATGGGGCTCGGAGGAACCTTCATTTCAACCACTTGGGATCCAGCAAACGGTAACCGAGCCAACGATGCCATCATCTCGCCGGGATCGTCAACGAACTTAACGATGCCGAAGCCGTTAAACGGAGCAAGGACCGCTCCCAGAACCGCGAAAATCAAAAACACGATCCCAATGCGGTTCATCCAACCTAAAAATCCTTCGGTGGCGAACGACCATGTTTCCCCCGCCATGGATTTACTGACCAGACGCCAAGCTCCGTAGCCCACCAACAGGCACAGAGGAATCACAAACGCCAGAGCAAAAATCAGATCTTTGTCGACCGCCAACGTTCCGTATTGCCAGCGGTAGTAAAACAGAAACAGGACCACATAAAACGCAGCCAGCAGCAGGCTCAACACGTGATACTTGGCGGTCTTGGTATCAACAGAATTAAATAGTGGAATTTTCTGTAGGACAGCCAATTTGATCAGCATGAAAATCGCCAACACGAATCCCGCTGCGATTCCAACGGACAGCAACCAAACCGGCGTCAGCCAATCGGTGATTTCAGGACGCTGGGCGAAAAAGACGATGTCCGAGGCAAATCGAAGCATGTTGAGGCTTTGAAGGGGCTGAAAGGGCGTAGATATTTTAGAACCGGCAGCGCGAAAAAAATCCGCTATTAGGTCCCTACGCTAATTATGGTCCTTTGGTTCAAATTCTTCAAAGGGAGACCAAAAAAAAAGTGCAAACTTGCCGTACGACTAGGTGTTTTAGTCCTTCATTCGTTTGGCCGTTTGTTTGCCGCCATTTTGGTGCAGAATCAGGCTCTTCGCAGGGCCTTTGTTGGGCAGCTTGAATTCGAGCGTCGCTTTGACGATCTTGTTAGACCAATGTGTCTTCGAATCGGGCGTCAGCTCCAGGGCAGACTTATTGGTCGCTTGAACCGTCAATTGTCCGTCACGGTCTTTCACGGTCATAATGAAGTTGGGGTTCAGCTGGTAGCGGCCGACCAAACGCGCCCGATGATCAGCGTCAATGTCCAGATTGTTTGGATTCTTTTTGCCGTCGGACTCTACCTTGCCAAATCGCTTTCCTTCTTCCCGAAGGAGCTTGCGATTGGCTTCGGTCATCGCCGCACTGTCGATGACGGAAACGTCTTTCGTCTTAAAGTCCTGCAGTTTTAGCTTGACGGTATCGCCTGGTTTGTGGTCCATCTTCCACAACACTTCGGCCAAGTCCTCTCTGATTCGTTTTTGCCAAATGTCGCCAAAGTGCTTTTTCGATGCGGCAATGATTTTCGCGACGGGGATATCGTCGATCTCTTGCCAGAGGTAAGTCTTTCCAGCGTAGTTGACAAAGATCTTTTCTTCGAAGAAGCCAACGGACGTGAAGGGGGAAACCTTGGGCGGCGTCTTGCCATCTGTGGTCTGAGATGTCGACGCATCGGCAATACCCTCTCCGGTGGCCAAGGTCATCAGCTGCATTGCCAGTTGATCCACTTCGTGGTTAACGGCGGTGTTGCAGAGGACGACGACTGCCAGTTTCTCTTTTCGATTGACCAAGAGCATCGAACGAGATCCGCCGGTTCCACCGTTGTGCCAGTGTGTTTCGCCATCGCCAAGAATCATCCAACCTAATCCCATCGCAGGGCCCGAAGCATCTGCTTTGGTGTGTAGTGTCCACGCCAACTCAATCGCCTCGCCCAACTTACCCTCGGGTGGATTGAGTTGAGCCTTCGCGAATCGCATCATGTCATCCAGCGACGCACAGGCGCCGCCGGCGCCCGGCAGATCAGCCCAATTCCACTTCGGCGTTGGTTCACCAAAGGAAGCGTGTGGCGTGGCGAGCCTGCCATTTTGGTCCTCGGATAGATCAACGGAGCAATCAACCATCTCAAGCGGTTTTGCGATTCGTTCTTGTAACAGATCCTGATAGCTCTTGCCGGCATTTTCGGCGATCAAATATCCCAACACCGAGACGGCGAAGTTGGAATACTCCTGTGACATGCCCGGTGCTAGAGTTAGCTCAAGCGTACTCAAAGCGGCGGCCGCTTTCTTCGAATCATAAACCCGATAGGGAGCGATCACCCTGGAAATATCCATGTTTTCCGGCAAACGCGGCAAGCCGGAACGGTGCGTGCTTAAATCGATCCATTTGATGCAGCGATAGTCTTTGGTTGGGAATTTGATATTGGCGGCGTTGGGTACATTGGCGTCACCGTCGAGTTTTATCTCGCCGCGCACCACAGCGTCGGCCAACAACAGGCTGGTGAAGACCTTACAGATGGACCCCGTTTCATAGATCGTCGAATCGTTGGCGGTTAATTTTTCGGCACTCTTAGCGCTATTGGAGTGGCCCAGATGCACGGTGCCGTACTGATCGCCATGAATGTAACCAAGCGATAGTCCATCGACGACGTTGTCTTGCACCAACGGAGTCGCAGCCTTTGCCACGATTTCATCGGACAAGTTCTGTGCCGATAGGATCTGCACTGACGACAGGGAATATATCGCCAAGCAGATAATCAGTCTCAGGATATAGCGTTTCATCTCAATCGCCTTTCGAACGGGTGCCTATTGTTTGTTGCAGTCTATTCGTTTTGGTTGCCAAATATTTCGGTTGTTACAAGCAGTTTCTGAAAAATTCACAAGCAAATCGCGGGGCTCGGTGGTGGTTGTGCGAGAGCCTTCCGGTTGCGATTGGATTCCCCAGCGACGAACCGGGCTGATTGAGCAACCACGTCACCCCGGTGTTGAACGCGACGCGGTAGCTCCACGTAGCGATGCTACTGTCGCCCTTGAACGTGGACATGCTTCTCCAAATCTGCAACAAAATCTCTTGCAGCAAATCGTCCGCGTCCTCACGCGCGTAGGCACCAGCAACTGCCGCCAATCGGCCACGGCTACGCAACAGCAGGTCGTCGAAGATGGATTGCTTTTCTGTTTGGTCCACGAAGGCACTCAAATAACGTCAGTTTCTGCCGTTTAGAAGCGGATTTTACGCGTTTCATCCTATTGGTTGCCGCTCAGCGCCGTTTGTTACAAGTAGAAACGGCAAATCGAGAGAAGAAGTAGCCAGAAAATCGGAATCAATGACGGAAAACTACCGTCAACAGAGGGCCGCAAACCGGAATGCCGATGATTTTGATTGTTTCTCCATAGTTGTGTTAAAACAAAAGGCTTGGACCGTACGCCACTAGGGTTAACTTTGGCGTGTCACTACACCACCTGAATTTGTTGAAAATCTCCCTTAATGAAGATGCGCTTCCGACCAAAGTTTGGTCTCTTGTTTCTGATGATGCTGACTGCGATTCTTGCGGGCTGCGCGGCGTTTGTTGCGTATAGGATCAAGACAGTTCAACGAGAGAACGATGCGGTTGAAAAAATTCTCAGGCAACTACCAAGCACCACGTTCACTTATCAGCACCAACTGAAGAATAAAAACACGTCCCCTGTTGGACCGGCGTTTCTGCGTCGTTGGCTTGGAGAGAACATATTTTGCAACGTAGCAAAAATCAAATTTTGGGAGGTGGATGATACTTTTGACTTTCAGCTGCTGACAGCTTTCAACAAGCTCAAAAGATTGGAGCTTGACCATACTTCAACGACCATCGAATCACTTCAGTCGCTAAGGAATTTCCCTTACTTGCCCCAAGTGCAAGACCTGTCGATACAACAGTCACCGAGGTTGACGTCACTTGATGGCATCGAAAACCTTCCGAATATTAAATCGTTGAGGGTAAATATATGTAATGAATTGACAAATATTGACTCAATCAAGTCGCTTGAAAAGCTCAAGGAATTGTTCATCGATCAATCCGACTCGATCAGCGACGTATCGCCGATCGGCAATCTGTCGCGACTGAATCGGCTTAGTCTATGGGGATGCGAATCTATCAAAACATTGGAGGGGTTGGAGGCGCTGATGAAATTAGAGTCCGTGCAACTTAACGGCAATTTTCATCTGGAGTCGATCCAGCCATTGGCGAACTGCACTGACTTGCGATCTATCTCGTGCGATTATTGTGAGAAGCTCGCTAGTATTGATGCGTTGGCGGAAATGCATAAGTTAGAAGAAGTTTCGCTTGAGGGGTGCCGTGGTCTAAAGTGTGTCAATGCGATGAGGAATTCAAAGGGACTGAGGCGTCTTAATCTCGGTGAAATGGGTCAGCTTCAGGAGGTAGATTTTTTATTATCGTGCTCGTTGATGGAAGAGTTGACTCTACCTGAAAGCCTTCAAATCGAAGATGCTTCGGTATTCAAGGGGATGTCGAAACTTCGATCGGTTTGCGTTTATGCCCCGAAACTTGAGGACCTGCACCCGCTGCAGCATCTTGAATCGCTTGAGTCTGTCACTATTTATGACGCCCGATCGCTAAAGTCTGTGACCGGGATAGCTCATCATTCGGGACTGAAAAAAATCTTCATTGCCAATTTGAAATCGCTGGAACAGGCTACGTTTACGAACGTCAGTCAACTAAAGGAACTCTATCTCATCGGAATTGAATTGCTCCCTAAGATTAAATTCTTAAAGCCCGTTGATCAGCTGCAAAAATTGACCGTGTTAAATGGGAAACAGCTCCAAGCGATAGAGTTTTCTGTTCCGCCCCAAGCTCTCCAGTTCCTTAGATTGGTCGATTGTCAGGGGCTCAAAGATGGATCGCTTGATTTCATTTCAGATGCGGCTTCCTTAAGGCACATAACGCTCGAAGGACTGGCGATAACCAAATTGCCAGATCTCTCCGGTTTGGCAGAACTTGAGAGTTTTCGCGCAGACACCTTGCAACATTTGGGCAGCCTCGCGGGTCTTCGCAACAGTAGAGTTGAAAATCTAAGGATCGCGAATTGCGACAGCGTAAAGGATTTTTCGTTTCTTGAGGAATGCGGGGCGCTTAAACACTTAGACATTAATGATTGCCGACACCATGTGGATGAAAATCAGAGCGTTACGGGACAATGAACTAAACGATTACAACTTTTGTTATCCATGCTCACAGCCATAAGTTGCGATCACTTTTTTTGCCCGTATAGGAATGTCGACGATGTCGACGACCGCATCATCATCTCCGAAAAGTCCGGTCGTTCCAAAACGATCTAAACCAGCAACGTCCCATTTTCGTTTTAGTTAACTTCGCAAATCGGCTGGTCGTGTTTAATCGCGAAGGACTTTGGCCACGATCATTCCGCACGTCCGGTCTTCGAAACGCATGGCAAATGGGAGATAAGGAACGCACGACGCTAATACGCTTCAGCTTCTCAATGTGCGTGATGGCCGTCTGCGATGTCAAATTTTTCTGGAGTTAGGTTGGCACTAAGAGGGCACCAAATTGGCGATTGTGTGGCGATTGTGTGGCGATGGCTTTGCGATCGAACGCTTGTTAAAAACAAAAAAAGCCCGTGCCACCCTGAAGAATGTGACACGAGCCGAAACGATGAGAGAGAATCGGTGAAACGGGTTTCTCTAATACCCTCCGCACAACCCAGAAGAACAAGATCTCGATTGCAGCGGCGAATAAACAGGTTGCCGTCGAACAGATTGAGGGATCGACCGGCTTTGTGTTGGTGCAACGTAAGCCCGCGACGTTCGAAATGAACCGGTCGGTGGCGAGTAAGTGCTGGAAGGTCTGACCGAACGTGTTGATGAACCGTAAGCTTGCGGACTGACTCGCGCCCCCGATCCGAAAGAGGAAGTGCTACCGCGCGATGCGGAAAAAGACCGGGCAGAGAACGAAGGGGAAGACAACGATGGCGCGGTGAACGATCGAGACGGCAGTTGCGGTGAAGCGGTTCGGTTGGCTGCACCGAACGAAGGTCCGGCAGAACGACTGCCTGATTGAGCGTTAGCTTCGACGACGGTAAAAAAAGCCATTGCCATGGCAAGGGGGAATACGAGGAGGAGTGAGTGATTTTTCATTTAAGATCTTTCGTGGTGTGAGTTGGCTTTACGTCAATCTGGACGCTGCGGTCACAATGATCTTACAGTCAAGTCGCCTCGTGATACGAATTTCGTGAATTAATCCGGCAAACGTTGGATGGATCGCAATATTACTGTGACCTTGTTCACACTCGCGATCTTCACGCGCTGGGCCCCTGCGAAAGCCACCGAGTGCTTAGAAGCCACCACATCCTTAGTGACGAATTTCCATGCCGGAGAATTCGCCCGTCGCATCGGATTTCGTCACTTGCATGTCGGCGACATGGCCGTGGGTGGATTCAGATACGTCGGCGACGTACTTTCGCAGCTGCGTAGAAGAACCTTCAACGATCATTTCGACCGAACCATTGGGCAGGTTTTTGACCCAGCCGCAAACGTCGTAGCGCTGAGCAACTTGGCGACTGGTGTAGCGGAAGCCGACGCCTTGGACGCGGCCGGTGAAGTAGATATGCCAGCGTTGCACCGGAGGTTACTTTCTCAATTCCTGCGTTAGTTTCCCGAAGGCTTCTCGCATCTTCACGTTCTCAAACGGACGCAGGTCCGGCACCGCCAGATTGGAGATCGAATCAAACGCTCGGCGGCTGGTGGCCAACAGACTGGCAACATCCTTACTGAGTGCGACCGTTTTGTAGGTGTTGGCGGCGGTGAGAATATTCTTTTTGCACTCTAGGTTGGCGAGCATCATTTGATGCTTTTGCTGAGCCAAAACCTGTTTGTAGGATTGGGCCGCATCGAAAGTCAGCCGGTTGCTTTCGATGTTATTCTCAAGCACCGCCGCGTCGGCGCCGGCGTTGATCGCGCGCTTCGCGTCGGCGATGTTTTGCTGCGCCTTTTCGGCGAACTCTTCAAGTTTAGGATAGTAAACATCATCCACGTTTTCGACGAACTTATTCTGAAGGCGTTCCACAGTCTTCAGCAGCATCAAATAGACACCGTAATATTTTTTCGCCGCTTCAAGATCTTCGCCGGTCTTTTCGGTCAACTGTTCCAGTTCCAAGGCAAATGCTTTGGCGTTGTCGAAAATGATCGACACACGCACGAATTCGTCGCCGGTGATCGATTCCAGAAGCATATCAATTTTTTCGGCGTCTAATTTCATGCCGATGCGCTGAAGTTCCTTTACCAGCTGAACCTTTTCTTCGTCGATCTTTTCTTCCAGCAGCAGGATCTTCTCATTGGCGGCATCGATCTTCTTCTGGAATCCGGATTCTGTCACGACCAACGGGTTGTAACTTTTGCTTGGTGCCGAAATGATTTTGCGTTGGTAGACCGTTAATTCTTCGCGCGTGGCCTTAATTTCGTCCCGGATATCTGAAATCCGATTGCGGCGATCGGAGATGCTGGAAATGCCCAGGGCTCCGGCGGCGGCATCCAAGTAACTCTCGATTTTGGTCTCTTGTGATTCTTGGGTCTGGCTAAAGAAGTTATAGAACGCGAGATCATCCTCGCTGGGCAATTTTTCCTGCGCGTCAAAGATCTCTAAGGCATCGTCCAGTGCGCCGTGTGCTTTTTCAAAGAAGCGATTGGTTTCGGCTTCGGTCTGTTGGAAAATCTCCTCCGTTTGGGCGGAGGCAGATCCGGAGCATGTGATGGCCAAGCCAAAAAAGCAAAGCGTCAAAATATGTTGGGTTAGCTTTGTCATAAGGGTTTCAAGCGACGAAAAATTCGTAAGTCGAAAGTATACCGGTTTGGATTCAGATCGGCAAAAGATAGCTTGCTGAAGAAGCCGACGCGGAGTTATTCGTCGCTTCTGTGGCGATATTTGATAGAAAATTGGGACGTTTTGGCGTTTGTGCGGAGGGAAATGGGAGCTTTGTAATGGAGGTTTTGGGGATGGGGAAGCAATTGCGGCTGAGCCCGGTGCAGAGCCCGATGCTGAGGTTCGAGATTTAAGATTCGAAATTTTGAATTTTGAATTTTGAATTTTGAATTTTGAATTTTGAATTTTGAATTTTGAAATTAGAAATTAGAAATTAGAAATTAGAAATTAGAAAGCGACTTCGGCGCTGTAGATATTCCGATACGCAGTTCTTCCGCCCAACGAAAAAAGGCCGCAGTTAAATCTGCGGCCTCGCCAATCGCCTTCAATACCTCTTCTTGCTTCTCTTGGGCCGGCCCGTCTCCGACGCAACTTCGTCGATTAAGGAATAAACGCCGCTCCGGTTACAAACAACGCCTCGCGACGAATGCCTTCCAAACTGATTGGAATCGGTTCCTTCAACCAAGGAGCACAATTGCCCGGGCGGTAGTAGCCCAACGCGTATTCACATTCGTTCGGTGGACAGATCCCAGTCATGTACGGCAACGCCACCAATCGCGTGAAAAAGTGCAACGTCGAATGGATCGGCTGAGCCACCGGTCCACGCGAGTGGCCGTAGCGTTCTAGCTGAGTGTTTTCAAAGTACAACGGTTTGTGGCACAGGTTGGAGGCCTTCCAAGTGACGACTTGGGGCGTCCAATTTCGATAGGGACTTCCACCGCGATTGCCGATGAGGCAGACTTCGGGCAGTCGCCAAAATTCGGACACTGCTGCTAGATCGGATTCGCTCAAGCGTGCGTACGCCAATTTCTGTCCGCTGTCGAGGATCACGTAGCCTCGTCGTAGGTCGACCAGTGCACCGGTAGCCAAAATATTGCCACGACGATCGGTCCAAGTCCTGGCAAGTCCACCATACTGGGCACCTTCGCTGGCCGCCGGAGGACTGATGTCCAGCGAGATATCGCGAATGGAGCCTGCGATCAATTCGTCTTGGAATTCGCGGCATGTTTTGCGCGGCGCCCGATTGGGGCGGTCGTTGTCCATTTCATCATCATTCATCTCCTCGTCCAGTTCCTCGTCAATTTCACGATCGAGGGCTTCGAGGTCCAATTCGTCATCGAGTCGGCTGCGGACGCGGTCACGAAGAGACCGATCTGGTCTGTCCGAATCATCATACCCGTCTCGTAGATCGTCTCTCAGGTTGGGGCGGTCTTTCGTTCCCGAACCCGAACGCAGGTCAGATTCGAGGTCGAAATCGTCTCGCGCAGATTCAAGGTCGATATCGTCATCGGGCTTGAAGTCGTCCGCGTCGGCGAATGGTGACGCGTCAGCCCCGTCTTCTTCTTGCAGCAGGATCGAAACGTTTTCCCCGCGCACCTCTTTCTTGGTTGGACTGTATTTGTCCGGACGCGAATAGGCTGCTAATCGCGAAGGTCGCTGAGTAGGTCGTTTCGCCGATCCGCGGAGTGACTTTGGCTCGCCCGATGCGCCGTACTCCGCTGACGTCTGGCGAATCTTCTCATAGCGATCAAGGATCGTTGTGTCTTCTTCGCCTGCGGAGAGATCGAACGATTCGATGTCGTTGTTATTATCGTGATGGATCGCTCGTTCAATGGAACGGCGACGAGCGTCTAATTTGGCAGCAATCCGATGGTCGGCGGGACGATCGCCGGAAACGATACCGCCACCTTTGATCCGCGACGTGTATTGGTTGCCTCGAAGGATCTCCGAATAAGATTGTTCATCGACAAATTGTTCCGGACGCGCGAACGTTTCGTCGACGTGGGAAACAGGCTGATAATCATCAATGATAATCTCGGCTGGCTCGTTAACCGGTGCGGAAGCTCCGGTTTGGTAAACCGGTGGCGAAAGTGCTGCTGTTTCCAAAACGGATTCCGGAGCCGTGTCGACCGTTTCGTTGGTCACCAACGGTTCGGTGTTCGTTTGCTGTTTCGATTTTTTGCCACGTTTGAAATGGCGAGACAGCGCGTTGGCGATGCGGTCTTGGAGGAATACGTGCGTATCTTCTTTAGCAGCCGGTGGGGCCGATTGCGTTGTTTGAGCCTTTGTGCGGCGTGGCGAAGCAACATCGTCGTTTCTTCGAACACGTGCAAGCTGTGGTTGGGGCGTGCTGGCGACGGTGCTGTGACGTGTTACCTGGGGCGCGAAGTTCTGAACCGCGTTGCGACGACCGTTGACCGTACGACCGGGGATTCCGGAAGAGTACTGAGGCTGCATCGGCGGAATGTGAACCGGCGGCATGAACGCTTGCGGAGCCGAATACGCGTCGCGTGCGGGCGCTGTATAGGCTGCACTTGGCGTAGGGCCCGATGGTTGATCGATGAATTCGTCTGGGGTGTTGGCGGCCGTTCTAGGAAAGGCCGCATTGTGTGACGCCTGTGCGACGGTGGGTTGACCGCCGGCGGGTGTCGGTTGGGCGAAGGGAGAAAATCCGAGGCCTTGAGGGCGCGTTGCCGCCACATGTTCAAACACCGCGCGTTGAGCGGAGAAGGCCGATCGTTGATGGTTCTCCTGTAGGTTCTGGTGGTAGGCCTGTTGAATGTTTTGATCTTGAGCCACGTAGTGCTGGGACTTGATCTTGGTCGCGACCTCGGGAGGTAGATCGGAAAGCTTCACCGTTTTCGCGTTCGCCGAGGGGACAGGAATACTGTCTTGAGCCACGAACGTATCTTGAGAAAATATCGCGCGGGTCAACAACAAAGAAATCAAGGCTGCCAGGACAGCTCTCAAAGCCGTGCTCTTTGCACTGTGAAAGGCCGTGTGGGGATCAACGCCTTTTGCGGAAGTCAGCTCAGTTGGCGTCTCCCGACGGAGATTCCGTGCTGTAATTGGGTGATTCTTGAGTAATCGCAATATCATGAGGGTGGCCTTCTCTTACGCTCGCCGCTGAAACTTGTATAAATCGCGCGTCGCGTCTCAGTTCATCAATGGTGCGTGTCCCGCAATAACCCATGCCGGCCCGCAAACCTCCAACCAACTGAAACACAAAATCGCTTAACGCCCCCTTGAACGGAACGCGTCCCTCCACGCCTTCGGGAACCAGTTTGCCCGGTCCCTCTCCAGCCTGTCGATAACGTTCGCTGGATCCCTTGGCCATCGCGCCCAAGGATCCCATACCTCGATAAGACTTAAACGTCCGACCTTGGTACAAAATCATTTCTCCAGGGCTCTCAACAAGCCCCGCAAAAAGTCCTCCGATCATGACACAGCTTGCACCGGCCGCGATCGCTTTGGTGATGTCTCCGGAATAACGAATTCCTCCGTCGGCAATCACCGGTATGTCGTGTTTTTGGGCGACCTGATTGCATTCATAGATCGCCGTGACCTGCGGAACTCCAATCCCACTGACCACGCGTGTCGTACAAATGGAACCAGGGCCAATTCCGACTTTCACGGCATTGGCACCCGCTTCGATCAACGCCTCGCAGCCTTCGGCCGTTGCAACGTTGCCCGCAATGACGTCGATGTCCCATTGGGCTTTGATCGCTTTGATGGTGTCAATGACATTCTTGGAATGGCCGTGAGCACTATCGACGATCAGGACGTCAACATCTTTTTCGATCAGGAGTTTGGCCCGATCCAAATCATGAACTCCGATCGCCGCACCGACCCGCAGCCTCCCCTGCCCGTCTTTGCTGGCGTTGGGGAAGCGACGCATCATATCGATGTCTTTGATCGTGATGAGTCCCGTTAGTTTTCTTTCATCGTCAATCAGTAAAAGCTTCTCCACCTTTTTAGCCGTTAAAATCTTT
>CAKZVF010000006.1 GCA_937921995.1 uncultured Pirellulaceae bacterium | reverse complement strand
CCTTCACCGACATGGACTCATCAATTTCAAACAGTCCTGCTCCGACACCATATCCGGCCGAACAGTAGACCCGGTTCCCATCAACCACAGGTGACGCTGCCGATGATGTGCGGTATTCAAATGGCGTCCGCCACAGCTCCGCGCCATCGTTGGGATCGAGTGCGATCAATCCTGACTGCATAAAAAAGATCAGTTGTTGCTTTCCCTGAATCTCTCTCAAAACGGGCGTTGCGTGGGTCATCTCTTCATCGCCCGTTTTCCATTTCACCGCGCCTGTTAATTTATCAAACGCCATCATGGACTGCCCTGCCCCGCCGCCGGCGACATAGACGTGATCACCTTCAACAACCGGAGAAATCGCATTGGCCCATTTGATGTTCCGACCTTCGTGGTCGTTGAGCACATCCACTTTCCAAACCAGTTCCCCACTATCGGCTTTCAAGCAAACCAGCAACAGCTGAGAGTCATAAACGTAGACGCGGTCGCCATCAATCGCGGGCGTTGAACGCGGCCCATCACCGCCCTTGTTTCCACGTGCCCCCGCGTCGCCGCCACCACGACCATAATCATGCTTATTCAGCGCGTACGACCAAAGCTGCTGCCCTGTTTCGGCATTAAGAGCGACGCAGGTCTGCTTAATGGCACCCGCATCATCTTCAGCCGCCACCAAAGTGATCGCGCGCCCATCGGCCACCGAGAAGGAACTAAAGCCCAATGCGGTCGTCGTTCTCCAAAGCTCTTTGAGCTGGCCGCCGGACCATTCAATGGTACCCGATTCGGCTGATGCCTTACCGTCACCGTTTGGGCCGCGGTACTGCGGCCAAGCCTGAGCCTGAGCGTTCGCCAAAGGGATCAATGACAGCAGAAATGCGCAAAGTGCAACACGCGCGGTAAATCGAAAGCAGGTTTGCAAAAGCATTGAACTTTCTCGAGGGTGAAAATATTGACAACCAACAAATCTTAAACTCAATGGAACCAAAATCGCGTCGACGAAATTTATTTATTCGCGCTTTCGCCCACTTGTGTAGCGCTTTGATACGCTTCTTTCAAACCGGGAATGACGTCAAAAGCGTTGCGAAAATAGATTTTCTGCAACACCTCGTCCGACAATCCAATGCCGTAGATATTCCAGAAACCCTGCGGCTGAGGATGCTTTTCGGAGTAGGGGAAGTATTCGTCTTTGGTCTCCAAAAACCGCCAATAGTACCCCAACCGCACCTCAGACCAAGGCCCATCGGTCCCAAACAAGATACGGTCCTGATACTTCTGAAAAAACGCTTTCGCGGTAAAAGGTTGCCGCCCAAGTTCCGCGATGCGCGACGCAATCTCCACGGTCAGGTTGGGAAATTTGTCCAACCATTGCCCAACGGTGGCAAGGTCTTCAGAACAGTTGGCGACGTGAGCCCCGATGAATTTCGTCTGCTTGAAGCGCCCGATCACATTGTTTCGAGCCGTCAAAATTTCTTCGCGCTCAGGAAATTGGTCACCGTGAAAACTCCAGTCAGGATGCCGTAACAATTCCTCAAATCGCTCATTGTCGGGCCCAATGGGATCAAAGAACGCCATCGGATCGGCAGTGTGAATAATAATCGGTAGTCCCAGCTCGCCGCACGTTTGCCAAATGGGAAACCAAACGGGATCGTCGATAGCGTACAGTGTCCCGTCGGGTTTCTTGACCTCCAATCCGAAGGCCTTAAAGAACTTTAAACCACAGATACCTTTTTCGCGAGCCGCCTTGAGTTGTTCACACGTCAGCCGGACAAATCCGGGTTGATTACAAGCCCACGTCGCCGGTTTCTCGCGATCGCCGTTTCCCACAAAGTCGATGTGGGCAAATGACAAAAATCTATCGGCGTGGGGTTTAAGAAAACCAAGATGCTCTTCTTCGTTGCCCAGTTGCGAATCAAGGCTTACCGAGATCGCGATTTTCTGGCGATCCATTAAATCAACGTACGCTTTTAATGCTTCTGGATCGCGCTTGAGCCTGAAACCGAAATGCGTGTGCACGTCTACGACGGGGAATTTGGCTTCGGTCAGCCGCGTTTGTTTAACGACCAACTTTGATTTGGGGAAATATTCGTTGATCTTGGGAACTTCAAAATCCTGAGCCCCGGCGATCAGACCGGACATTGTAAACCCCGTCACCGCCACGCAAAATAGAATAAACCATGAAGCAACAGCATTGAATCTCATCGGCAATTATCTTCTTTCATCCCTGAACAATTCGATTATGAACGATGCCGTTTCGTTGTCTTACCCTTTGTGCGGTCTTCCCCTTAGTCAAGCGGAAAGTCATCCTCGGTTGCCTTCTGACTGTACAGCGGCAGGTACCGATAGTACACCTCCAATGTCATGCATGCCATCGAAGTGCAATAGAGCCGTCCCCCTCTTTCGGAACTGTGGTTGTTTCGATTAAACATCCAACTTCCTGCCGCCGCGCCTTTCTTGTCTTGTGCCGCCACGAGGTAGTCTCGCATTTTCGCGTTCCATTTTTTCCAATGATCGCCGCCGTACTGCTTCATCACTTGCGTGCCATAGTAGTTGTAGTACATGTTGACCTTCTCAGGATCTTTGGAAATATCCGGCCCAACTTCATTGCTCAACCACTCCACCCCCGCCTTCAAACCGGGATGATCCTTTTCCCATCCCATGTACATGCGGCACAGCAAACCAATAGACGTCACAGCTCGCCTGCCCTTATCGACTCTCGCCGGAGCATCGGTGTAGCCGTAGATCGAACCATTGTTGACTGATACGTTACTCAGAAATTTATCGATGAGTTTATAAGTGCGTTTATTGATCTGAATCCCTGACAGCTTTGCACTTTTAATCGCCATCACCTGCCAACCTACCGCCGACGTATCACCGGCTTGGTTCAATCTGTATCGCCAGCCTCCCCCTACGGGATCCTGAGCCTGTTCGATAAACCAAATTGAACCTTGGGCGAAGGGCGCTAACAGAGGATCCTCCGTCATTGCAAACGCTTCTGCAAAAACGATCGCCGCCAAACCGTGGGAGTACATTGTCCCTCCCGGTTCCATGTACGAAACAGCACCGTTACGTTGCGGAGCACCGCGGGCCATCAAATATTCTAGGCCTCGCCGAACGACGTCTTTGTACTTTCCCGTTAGGTGGGTTTGACCATTGCCCAATAACGGCAACAACGCCATCGCGGTAGCGCCGGCGCGAGCTTCGGTGAGGTTCCCAGGATCGGGACTGCTACGGTCGCCTTTGCCGATCCGATGGTCAAAATTCCAACCACCGTCTTCTAATTGGTGATCGACGATCCATTTCAGCGCTAACGCAACGGCTTCCTCTGAAGCGCTGCTACCACCGTATTCGCGCAACAAACGTTGCTTTGACTCTGCGGAACGACTTGCAACCTCATTCTGCGCGCCCACCTCGAAGCTTTCACTGAACGCCGCCGAAGCATCAAAGATCTCAGACGTCAGGTCGACTTCGTTGAAGTTCTCAACAGGAACTTCAACGTCGATTTCGGGAGCAACCTCTTCCACCATCTCGACCATTTCTTCGGTGATCTCGGTTTCGAGAACGTCTTCGGAAATCTCAAGATCGGTGTCAAGATTAAGATCAATTTCGTCTAAACTCTCGCTGGCCACTTCGCTCGCCTCAAAACTGACCGTTTCCTCTTCGATCGAAGGCATGATCAGAAACGCCATCACCAAAATCAAAACGACATGACCAATAAAGCTGACCAGCCAACTGGGCATCACATTGAACAAGAGGAAACGATTTTCACCCGCGTCATCCTCCACTAGCGCTTCGTCAACAATCTTTTTCTGCTTTGACGGCTTTCGCGCTTTTTTTTGTTTGACGTCTTGGGGCTTGGCGGGTTTGTCTTTGCTCATGAAAATTGACTCGATTTCGGTGAAGAATCGCTGGTACTTAGAAAGACCAATTTTTGCAGGAGGGGGGCGTTAACGCAGACTAGATTATACCCTGTCGAAATAGGTTGTAAAACGATGAAGGTTTTCTTGGGTTCTATTTCCAAGTAAAACCGACGATATTAAGGGCCACACTGCTGACAATTTTGCGTCTATATTGAATCGAGAACATCTATGGCCGTCGTTTGGTCACAACGCACTGGTGACAACCTTCACGAAGTGCGGACCGCAGGGAAGTCGGTGAGACTCTATACCAACGGTGTTTTCCACAGCCAATGGAATCCCAATCGCCTGCTGACGAGGTCGGTTTGGGATTCGCTGATGATCAGCGCTTTTTTCGTTGCTCCGGCCCTGCTGCGACGTGTGCTTGTTCTGGGCGTTGGCGGTGGCGTGGTGATTAAGCAGCTGAATGAGTTGTTTCCCACGGTGGAGGAGATTGTCGGTATTGAGCTCGATCCGATGCACATTAAGATCGCAAAGAAGTGGTTCGAAATTGGAAAGTCAGATGCCACGCTGATTCAAGCCGACGCGCGGGAGTGGCTGTACGCCTATGACGGACCAAAATTTGACCTGATCATTGATGATCTTTTCGGAGACACCGATGGCGAGGTCGCTCGCGCTGTGGCCGTGGACAAAAATTGGGCCGCACACCTTTGCAAGCATCTCAGCAGCGCGGGCGTTTTGACGGTGAACTTTATCGGCAAGTCCGAATTGAGAAACAGCGGACTGTATCGTTGCAAACCGTTCAAAAGGCGCTACTGCTTTACGCCGCCGTTTTGTGATAACGCCGTTTCGGTTTTCAGCAAAAACGACACCACCATTGGGCAGTGGAAACAACGCATCAATGACCATCCGGCGTTCACTACGGCTCAGAAGAAAGCGCTCCTTGGCGACCCCCGCCAGTCGTTCTGACGCAACGTTGAATCGCTTTCGCGTTGGCCTTAACCAAAAAATGCTGGCCGCGAAATTCCAACGCGGCCAGCATCCGAGGTGATGTAAGAAAACAAATTTTCGATCCAGCCGTCACTCGGATCGTGTTTTTGACAACTTAAAATTGCTTTCAATTAAAGGTAACACACAGCGAGAAGATGACCGTTGTTTCTAAGCATCGGAACCGATTTTGACTTGATAAAATTCTCAAAAGGTCTGATCGTCCGGTTTGCGAAATCTTTAACCGGTAATTCTTACAAAAACCGACCTCACCGGGGCAATTTTAATAAGGATCGAAATGGTTACCGCGCCGGTTCGTGAGTACCTATCCATTCTAGTGGCCAACCCACTTGTTACTGGCCGCTCAAAATCGCGATGAACGGCGAAATATCCAAAAAGCTCACAAAGCCGTCTTCATTGACATCAGCTTCTGCTTGAAATCCTGCCATGGACAGGAGGGCAATAAACGGTGCAATGTCTAAAAAAGTAACGACGCCATCTAAGTTAACATCCCCCAATAGCGTTGTCTGGATTGGCGGCGTGAAATCAATCGTCAACAAAGCCGCTTCTGCGGGATTGCCGTCAAATGAAACAGCGATTCGTTCTGATGAGTCCATGGGATCATTGA
>CAKZVF010000005.1 GCA_937921995.1 uncultured Pirellulaceae bacterium | reverse complement strand
GGGGCGCAGCGATTTAAGATCGACGCCAAGAACGCTGCGGATGGTATTGATCGCCGCAACCCCATCGGCTCCGGCTCGCAGTGCGGCGGACGTTGGGTCTTCAATGCGCGTCACATTAGGCGTCATCTTCGCCCAGACGGGAACCTTGGCGACGCTCATCGCCCAACCGGTAACTTCTTCCACAAGATCTGGATTCACACCCATCGCGGAACCCATTTTTCGCTCGGGCAGGCCATGCGGGCAAGACAGATTCAACTCAAACGCATCCACGCCAGCGTCCTGGCATTTTTCGACGATCTCGCACCACGCGTCCTTGCGATACTCTTCCATGATGGACGCGATCAAAATCCCATCGGGATACTTGTCCTTGATCGACTTGAATTCATCCATCCAAGTTTCGAAACTGCGATCGCTGATCAGTTCAATGTTCTCCCAGCCAAAAATTTCCTTCGACTCGCGACTGCGCAAGCGCGCGTAACGCGGCTGGACATTGATGACCTTCTCTGCTTCTAAGCTGATCGTTTTTGCGATCACGGCGCCCCAGCCTTCATCAAAGGCTTTGCCAATCACATTCGCGTTGGTGCCTGGAGGTCCCGACCCAATCACGAAGGGGTTGGGCATTTTTAGTCCGTTGACGGTCGTTGATAAATCTGCCATTGAGGGACCTTAATCTTTCTTAATGAGTTGATGAAAAACGGCTTTATTCGATGGCGGTCTTAAGGAATAAACATTTTAGTTGATTTGTGGGGCAAAGGAAAGAATTCTTCTCCGTCCCACGTTTGCTCCAAAGGTTACGTCAGGCCGCGCTGCGCGCGGGTTGCGGGCAGGGTGTTATCTAACGTCAAACCAATAATCGCCGCAACGGCCATGGATGTGTTACCGATGGCACCGACGATGTCTTTGACGGCGGTTGAGTAAGCGCCGATCTGGTTAAGCAATTCGATGCCGGCTTCGGAGCTGAAGTAGAAAGGGACGCTCAACCCCATGAACAGGGAAAATCCTGCAACGAATAAATTTCGGTCTAAGTTCAAATCCGCTTTGGTCAGTTCTTTGATGCCCACGGCGCTAATCAGCCCGAACATCACACAGTACAGACCACCGACGATCGGTGTTGGCATCGCGGCGGCCAGGGCACCAAATTTTCCTACCAGGCCAACACCAATCAAAAGTATACCAGCGATTTGCACAACATAGCGACTGCCGACCTTGGTGATCCCGACCAGTCCGATGTTTTCAGAATAGGAAGTCGAGCTGAACGCTCCCAGCAATCCCGTAATCGCGCAACCGATCCCTTCACAACCGATGCCGCGTGATATCTGCGATGAAGTCAGTTCGTCGCCGCCAGCCATTCGGTTACACGCGTGATAGTCACCGAAGGACTCAATCATCGATGCCAGAAATCCTGCCAGCACCGCCAGCGTAAATCCAAGGTGAAACTTAGGCGCACCCCAAGGCAGAAACACCTCGGCCGGATCGGTGCGCAGCCACTTTGCCGACGCAAGATGTTCGGTGTTCAAATAAGCCGCGTGCGTCGAATCGACCAGCCCGGTGACCGTCAGCACCGCGCAGACGCAGACGCTGATTAGAATCGCCAGCAGGATCGGGAACATGCGAAAGATCTTTTGCTTACGCGCCAAGACATAAGAAAACACAACGACGCAGCCCATCGTCAAAATAG
This sequence comes from uncultured Pirellulaceae bacterium, assembly GCA_937921995.1. Classification (GTDB taxonomy): domain Bacteria; phylum Planctomycetota; class Planctomycetia; order Pirellulales; family Pirellulaceae; genus Mariniblastus. Next base: position 2,076 of record CAKZVF010000005.1, on the reverse strand, counting down.
AAATCGGCCAACTCGAACCTGCCATCGGTGCACCGAACTGATAAAGCGCCAATCCAATCAACATGATCACCGGCCCCACGACGACCGGCGAAAGCACTTGGCGAATCTTTCCAAAGAGCCCCGGAAATCCGATCGTCATTTCGATCAATCCGCCGATCAAAATCGCGCCGGCGATATATTGCATCGCTTCTGCAGCGGTGCCACCATCCTGTTGGACTTTGGCAATGATGAAAGTAAACGCGGCCAGGAAACTGAACGAAACGCCCTGGATAATAGGCAACCGAGAACCAAAGGTTGCTTGAATGAATGTCGCGATACCGCTGCACAGCATGACGCTGCTGATCAGAATCGCGATTTGCGTGTTGTCCATGCCCATGCTGGGACCCAGCAACAAAGGTACCGCCACGGTGGAACCGAACATCATCAACACGTGCTGAAGCGCCAATCCCGTCGCCCGCAGTATCGGTGGTTTGTCATCGAGTCCATAGAGAACTCCACCGGCATCGAGTATTTCATTTTCAGCGGCCAAGTCGTTGACGTCGCTCGGGTCGTTGGGCGGCGTATGCGACTCCTGTTCGTGTTGAGGTTGACTCATTATGGTTCCACAATCGCTCCGTAACTATCGGGACGGCGGTCGCGGAAGAACTGCCAAGTGTTTCTTACTTCGCGGATCAAATCCAAATCCAAATCTGCGATCACAATATCATCGGTGTCACGCGCGCCTTCGGCCATAATCTGGCCGCGCGGATCGCAAAAATAGCTTTGGCCATAGAATTCGCCAATGTTCCAAGGCGGTTCAGAGCCCGGACGATTGATGGCGCCGACAAAATATTGATTGGCAACCGCATGAGCAGGTTGTTCGAGCTTCCACAGGTACTCACTGAGTCCCGCCACCGTCGCAGACGGGTTGAGCACGATCTCTGCGCCGTTGAGTCCCAAGCAACGTGCTCCGTCGGGAAAGTGCCGATCGTAGCAAATGTAAACGCCGATCTTTCCAACGGCGGTATCAAAAACAGGATAGCCAAGATTTCCCGGGCGGAAGTAAAACTTCTCCCAAAAACCGGGCGCACAATGAGGGATGTGCATCTTCCGAAACTTGCCTAGATACGATCCGTCGGCGTCGATGACAGCGGCCGAGTTGTAATAAACGCCCGGCAGGTCTTCTTCGTAGATTGGAACCACGATGACCATTTTGTGCTTCCGCGCTTGCTCTTGCATCAGTTTGACGGTCGGTCCGTCAGGAATCGGTTCGGTCAATTCGTACCACTTGGGATCCTGTTCAGCACAGAAATAGGGGCCGTTAAAAAGTTCCTGCAGACAAACAAACTGGGCTCCCTTTTTGGCGGCCTCGCCAATCAGGTCGACATGTTTGTCGATCATGGCTTTGCTGATTTCTTGCACCGGAGAAGTCGCCGGCACGCAGAGCGTCGCCTGAATCAAAGCCCCTTTTACATTGCGCGACATGAAAGACCTGCAAACAAAGAATGAATATTGTTGAAGCGATTTGAAGTAGCGTTAGCTAATAAGATGTTATCATAAAGCTTCTGCTTTATCCCTTGCCAATTTTGATTTGTTTCCTAAACAATAATTGCAAAACGATAGGCCTAAGAGATCTTTCGCCGTTAACAATTCGATAATATTTGGAGCACGCGATGGCAACGACTGAATCAACACAAGCGTTAGAACAAGTGCCAAATTTGTGTGGTGGGGATTGGATTACCGTTGATTCGGCACGCACAAGCCAAGTCTTCAATCCATCGACGGGGCAGGCTATCGCTCAAGTCGCGCTCAGTCCGACCGAAGAAGTAAACAAGGTGGTAGCCGCCGCTTCGGACGCGCTGGCGGATTGGGGCGAAACGCCGATCGTTGAACGGGCGCGCGTCATGTTTCGGCTTCGCCAGATCATGGATGAACGATTCAATGAAATTGCGGCGTTGGTCACACGCGAACATGGTAAGACGCTGGCCGAATCGCGGGCCGAGGTTCAACGCGCCGTTGAGATGGTTGAATTTGCCTGCGGAATTCCCAGCATGAGCGTCGGTGACACCATGCCCAACATCGCCAGAGACGTCGACG
>CAKZVF010000004.1 GCA_937921995.1 uncultured Pirellulaceae bacterium | reverse complement strand
GCGATCCGTCAGGGAATTTCGGGGACAGTCACATTCAATCCCTGTTGGAGAACGCAATTGGTTCAAAGACTGGCAACATCTATGAAGAACCTGACGTTGGTTTTCTGGGTGGGGCTCATTTGCTGGATACCGATTTTTCGATCGAAAAAAATATCTTGGGCGACGCAATGCATTTTGGCGTCCGAATCGACAGTTGCCAAATTCCTTCGCCGATTAAGCGCGCTTGGACGCATCAAGAGTTGGCCGGTTTGCTCAAAGACAGTGAACCGGGCAGTCGTCCTAATAAGGCTCAGAGAACCGAAGCCAAAGAGGCCGTCGAAGCGCGGTGTGCGGCCGAAGCCGAAAAAGGCAACTTCAAAAAGATGTCCGAAACCTCTCTGCTGTGGGACGCAAGGACAGACACGCTAATGGTCAGCACCGCCAGCGAGAAAACGTGTGACTATTGTTTAGGGCTGTTAGAGAACGCCTTTGGGATTGAGGCGCAAAAGGTCACCTCCGGAACGCTGGCCTTGGAATGGGCGGACGAAGCCGAAGCCAACGCTGACATGTTTGCGACCACGCCGACCTCGTTTCACGAACATTCCGGCGGAGGCGTCGTGTGGTGGAACGGAATGTCGGACAACTACGACTTTTTGGGCAATGAGTTTTTGTTGTGGTTGTGGTGGAACTGGGAAACGAATTCCAATGTTGTTACGCTCAGTGACGGATCGGAGGTATCGGGCATGTTCGCTCGGTCGTTGAGCCTTGATTGTCCCGACGGCGAGCACGGTAAAGAGTCGATCTCGTCAGAGTCGCCGGTTGCGTTGCCTGAAGCCGCGCTGGCGATTCGGATGGGCAAGCTTCCTCGTAAGGCGGGGCTGACGTTGGTGCGCAACGGTGAGAAGTACGATTTTACACTTCAGGCCGAAACGTTTGCTTTGGGAAGTGCGCGAATCGCACCGGCGGACGAAAGTTCTGATAACTCGCGCGATGTGAATGACCGAATTGAAAGCGTGCGACAATTGTGCGAAACGGTCGACCTGCTTTATGCCGCTTTTTGCGAAAAGAGAATCGGGAAAAAGTGGAAGGGCGAGCTGGAAAAGATGTCGCAGTGGTTGGCGTTGGAAACGCCAATGAAGCGTCAGCGTGCGGCGTAACGGGGCCGGCAACGCGGATACCGACGGTGAATTTTCGCACAATGGCGGTTAGAGCTAACGAAAATAACGGTTGCCAAGCTATATTTATCGACCGATCTGGACCTGGCCGATGTTAAATGGGCAGGATTTGCTTGATGAAATACTCTGGTCGTTATAAACTTACTGCGTCGATCAAAGGCTGATCGACGTTGTTGTAACTCTTTTCCCCTCAGAAGTTAAATGAATAAATTGCTAACCATCGTCGGGCTGGTCGCGGTCCTGACACTCGGTTGCGATTCGGCCCCAACGGTTTCGAGTTCTGGTGCATCCAACAGCATCACAACCGTGGCTTCGATTTCGCCCGAGAACAAAGCGACGGCTACGTACAGCGTCACCGGCATGACGTGACCGGGCTGAGATAAATTAGTCGAGCAGTTGCTCGAAAAGCTACCGGGAGTAGCTTCCGCCGATGCCGATAAGACAACTCGTTCTGCGACCATTGTCTACGACAAAACCGTTTTTGATGTTAATTCGCTTGGTAATGCGGGTCGGTACAAATTCGAACTTCGTGAAGACTCCGCAGCAAGCACAGAGGCGTCGGATGAAGATGGTGCAGATTCCAAAGAGGAAGCTGAGGAATCAGATTCTTCTAAGATCCAGATCCAAGACATGACTTCTGGAGAGGAAGAAAGCGGCTCTTCCAGCAAGTCCGATGAGGCTGTCATGCCTTCTCTAGATGGTCCCGCCAGTTAGTTCTTCCAACGGTTGACGGCCTAAAAATTTCGCAGCGGCATTTCGTGATACGATCTGCCGCTGTTTTCGTAGGGATTCTTCCACGACCGTTTTTTTAACACCGAATCTCCATGTCACAATCAAAACAACATTTCGACTGCATCGTGATTGGCTTCGGCGGCATGGGAAGTGCCGCGCTGCGTTACGCTGCGATGACCCGTCGCAGCGTTTTGGGCATTGACCAGCATGGACCCGCGCATACTCACGGCAGTTCTCACGGCCAGACGCGCGTGATTCGGAAATCGTATTTCGAACACCCCGATTACGTCCCTCTGTTGTTGGAATCGTATGAGCTGTGGGATGAATTGAATCGCCGGCATCGGACCAAACCCGAAACGAAGGAGTTGCTGACCCAATGTGGGATCCTGCAGATCGGCCCGCCCGACGGAGAGGTCGTCACGGGTGTCTTGACCAGTGCAGCGGCTTATGATCTCAAGGTCGAGCGGTTTACCAGTGCTCAGATCAGTCACCGTTTGCCGATCCTTAAAGTGCCCGACAACCACGAAGGTGTATTCGAACCCGACGGCGGGTTTCTGCGAGTGGAACTCTGCGTGGCGGCGTATCTGAAACAGGCGATGGTTCACGGGGCCGAATTGCTGTCCAACACGGCGGTGACGCGTGTTGAACTGGGGGGTGGTGACCGATTGAGGGTTCATACTTCCGACGGCGAATTCACCGCCGATCAAGTCATCGTGGCGGCTGGCGCTTGGTCCAGCCAATTACTGCCGGGCTTGGAACTGCCTTTGAAAGTGTTGGCCAAGCAACAGCACTGGTATCAGATTGATCGCGTCGATAACAAACTGATCAATGAGTTTCCCTGCACGTTCTTTGAGCGAGAGGATGGCAGCCATTTCTACGTAACGCCCGAACTTGATACTCTGGGAATGAAAGTTTGTGAGCACTCCGGTGGTGACGAGGTGGACGATCTAAGCCAGTTTTCCAGCGAACTGTGTGAAACGCAAAAATCGCGCACCGATGAATTTCTGATGCAAAGCTTCCATCACACGAAATCTCGATTGGTGCATCACAGCATGTGCAAATACACGATGACGCCTGACAGCCACTTCATCGTTGACCGTCATCCCGATATTCCGCAGCTGGTTTTTGCGGCGGGATTCTCAGGCCACGGTTTCAAGTTCGCTCCTGTCATCGGTAAACGCCTGGTCGGGATGCTTGATGGAGAGGAAGACACGCGATTCGATTTTTTGAAAGGCGAACGGAACGCGTAAAGACAACTGCCTTTGATCAGTGCTGTTTCCTTGGAACTGTTTGGGCTTGATTGCTTCGAGACTATTCTTCAATGGGGGCTTCCTCAATCCACACCTTCATTCCAAAGGGGGAGTCTTTCCATGGCACCCGTTCTCCGTCTTGTTTCACGTTTCGGCGCAAATACAACAACACAAACGGCTTGCCCGGATCACTCTCCGAGGTCCTTGAAGAGTTTCCTGCTGAAATCGCTAAATATCTTTTCGCATCAATCCATTCGGTTGAGTCGCTATCGATAAGGCAACTATGGGCAGATTTCGCGACTTCGGAATAGGAAGAAATAAGCAGACGCCATTCACCGCCAACGGTTTCAAACGAAACCGCAAGCGCCGTCTCACCCGAGGCCAATTCGATTCCTTCAGAGTTTTTAGCGGGAATAGGCTTCGACGCAGTCTCATTGAATGCATATCGGAGTCGATACTTTTTCTCGGTCGGAACATGCACTCGCCACTGCCATATCCTGCTCGCGCAAGCCTGAGGGATTTGGACCGCTGCTAGGTTGGCGGGATCAGTAACATTGAGATAGTGGAACCTGTCGCGTTCCCTTTTGATTTGGGCGCGTTCAGCTTCAATTCCGGAACTGACCTCGGCAAGCTGGTTTCTTGAAAGCGCCAACGCACCGGAAAGCGCAACAATCACGGTAAGCATCAAAAGAGTCGTGATTGAGAATTTCAAAATCGTTCCAATCGAAATCGAGGAAGTCTATTCGAAACAGGATAAAGTCAACCTATTGGCAACCGGTCATCAAGACACACGTGGTTTCTGAACCTGCCGCATTAGCCCTGCCTCATTCTGGCAATGTATTACCCTACATGCAAGAAGAAAACCTCTTGCTTTGCAGAACGCCATGAGACTGGTGAATTAAACAAAGGCTTTCGAATAGTCGAATGCGCCGCTATCGGGGCACACCGTCGAGGGAGCGCTGTCGGGCGTTGTCGAAGACAGACTCAATCAAGTCCAACTGCGCTAGAGGGAACGCGTGAAGAATCACTTAACAGCTGCAGCGATCGGTCGCGTGCGCCCGTCAGCAATAATCTTTTCCAAACGCTGCTTGAGTTTTTCAGCGATTTTCGGATGGTCGGCCAACACATCGGTCTTCTCTGCCGGATCATCTTTTAGATTGAACAGCTGGAATTCTGCCACCTTGGTTCGGGTCAGCTTTTGTTCCACGATCGTATTGAATGCTTTCTTCTTACCGTACTTATGCAGTTTCCAATCTCCGGCCCGAAGCCCAAACGTACCGTTGTTGCCGTTGTCTTGTTGGATAAGATGATCGCGTCCGGCGGCGTTCGCGCTGCCCAAAAACGCGTCCATCAAATTGAAGCTATCCACGCACGCATCTTCGGCTAATTCCCGACCTGTCAGCGCCGCAAGGCTGGCGGCGAAGTCGATTGTGCAGACGATGTTCTCACTGACGCCCGGCTGCACCCTGCCCTTCCAACGTGTGATCAGGGGCGTGCGCGTGCCGCCCTCATAGACGCTGTACTTTCCTCCGGTCAGCGGTCCCGCCGCGCGGTGCGCCCCGAGTTGCTCAAGGGCTCCGTCTTTATAACCGTCGTCCATGACTGGCCCGTTGTCGCTGCAGAAGATGACCAGTGTTTTCTCAGCCAATTTCAGCCGGTCCAACGTCTTCATCAGCTCGCCCACGCACCAGTCCATCTGGATGATGCTGTCTCCGCGATAGCCCATTGTCGTGGAACCTTGGAACCGTTCATGCGGCATGCGCGGCACATGGATGTCGTGAGAAGAGAAGAATAAAAAGAACGGCTTGTCCACATTTTGCTGAATGAAGGCATTTGATTTTTCGACCCATTTGTCAGCAAGGTCTTCGTCGCGAAAGCGCGCCTTATGACCGCCGGTGTAGAACCCAATTCGGCTGATGCCATTGTGGATGGTCATGTTATGTCCGTGAGACCAATCCATCTTCAAGGCTTCGCGGTGCGTAATACCTGTGTGATGGTCATCCGATGGCTTCTTCATCCCCACCCACAACGGATCATCCGGATCAAGGTTAAGCACGTTGTGATCTTCGACGTAAACTTGGGGAACGCGATCGTTGGTCGTTGGCAATAAAAAGCACGAATCAAAACCGATCTCCAATGGGCCAGGTTGGAGATCGCCATTCCAATCAGGACCGCTTTCGCCGCCCAATCCAAGATGCCATTTTCCCACAACACCCGTTTGGTATCCTGCGCGTTTGAGAATTGACGCGACGGTTTCGGTACCGGGCTTAATTATCGAAGGAGCGTTCGGTGGTGCGATGCCGGTGCCTCTGGTGCGAAAAGCATAGTTACCGGTCAACATGGAGTACCGTGTTGGCGTGCAAGTCGACGCTGAGCAGTAGCCGTTGGTGAAGCGGATGCCCTCTTCGGCCAGTTTGTCGATGTTGGGCGTCTGTAAAGATGTGGCTCCGTAGCAGGACAAATCGCCATAGCCCAAATCATCCGCCATGATCACGATCACGTTGGGCGGAGCTGACCGGCTCTCTTGGGTTGGTTGGTCGGCCAGGCAGAAGCTACCAAAACACAGCAATACAAAAAGGCAAGGCTGAATAAGCGCGAAATAGGGGAAGGGAAATATCTTCGAAGTGGCTTGGTTGGTGGTTTGCATGTGGCTGGACCAAAATTTAAGTGGTGATTAAATCGTAGCCTTTACTATAGCGTTGTCATGAATGCGCTGGTGAGAACCGCGGCAAAACTGAGGCGGGATTTTGCAAAAAATCTCTTAGCCAGCCCCCGGGCCTTCATCGCCCTAGATTGCGAAAAAATGCCTTTGCCGTTAAAAATAGGGTCGTAAACATTCCAGCCCACAGCGAAAATACATAACGATGGATCAAAAAGTAGACGCGGTCGTCATAGGATCAGGACCCGGTGGTGAAGGCGCGGCGATGCAGCTGGCCAAGGCAGGTAAACAAGTCGCCATGGTGGAGCGTTACGAACGCATCGGCGGCGGTTGCACGCATTGGGGAACAATCCCATCAAAAGCACTCAGGTTTGCGATTCACCAGCTGACCGAAGCGCTTTCGAATCCAATTTTGATCGAAAGCGGATTCAAACCCGAACCCACCATCGCGCAACTGACTGGCACCGCTCAGAAGGTGATTTCTAAACAGGAGTCCATGCGGCGAACGTTTTACGATCGCAACAATGTCGAAATGATCCACGGCCACGCTCGGTTCCTTGATGCCAATACGATTCAGATCGAAGATGGGCCGACGATTAAAACGGATCACATCGTTGTGGCGGTCGGATCGCGTCCCTATCGGCCATCGAATATCGACTTTGATAATGAAAGAATTTACGACAGCGACACGATTCTCGGCCTACAGAAAAAACCGAAATCGCTGACCATTATCGGAGCCGGCGTCATCGGTTGCGAATATGCGTCCATGTTCCGTAACCTTTCCATTAAGATCAATTTGATCAATAGCCGGGGCGAGCTACTCGATTTTCTGGACAACGAAATCAGTGATGCGCTTTCGTATCACATGCGTGAGCGAGGCGTCGTGATTCGGCACAACGAGAATATGGAACGTGTGGAAGCCGTCGAGGATGGTGTCATCACGCACCTCAAAAGCGGGAAATTGGTCAAGTCCGACGCGATCCTCTGGGCGGCCGGACGGACGGGTAACACGGACAAGCTTGGGCTCGAGACGATTGGTTTGGAGGCCGACAGCCGCGGCTATCTTGAGGTCAACGAATGTTTTCAAACCAAAGTTGAGAACGTCTTTGCGGTGGGCGATGTCGTTGGATTCCCCTCGTTGGCCAGTGCGGCGTATACTCAGGGCCGCGCCGCGGGCAAACGGATTTTGGGCGCAGAGAGTGATGTGTGCCAATTGGGCAGCGACATTCCCTCGGGGATCTACACCAGTCCCGAGATTTCGTGTATCGGAAAAACCGAAGAGGAGTTGACCGAGGAGAAGGTGCCTTATGAAGTCGGGATTTCAAATTTCAAGCATCTCGCGCGGGCTCAGATTCTGCGTCAAGACGTCGGCGTGTTGAAGCTACTGTTTCATCGCGAGACGTTGGAAGTTTTAGGGGTCCATTGTTTCGGAGCCAACGCTTCGGAGATCGTCCATATTGGCCAAGCGGTCATGTCGGATCCCGCAATTAATTCGTTAGAATATTTCATCAATACGACGTTTAACTATCCCACCATGGCCGAAGCGTACCGCGTCGCGGCGCTTAATGGACACAATCGATTGTTCTGAATGGTCGCTTAGTTTCTCTTCGTTCCCGTCGACAATCAAATGCACTACCCCCAGCGTCCGCGATGAATTGAACTGGCTGTTGAAGTTACCATCATGACCACCGATGCCAAAAATTTCCTCAGCGACCTCAAAGCGGCGGTGATGGTCGGTCAAGCCTTGGAATCGGGGGGCGTTGATTCTGTCCAAACGCGGCGACGTTTGACGGTGCAAGAAATCGACAGGTTGCTGGTCAATCCAATTCAGCAAAACGAATGGTCGCCGCGATTGAAAGCCGCCTACCAGTTCGTGCAACAAACAGATGCCATAGGGACCGTTTTCGACGGACTGTCGGTGAGGTTGGAGACGCAGCGTTGGCGTGACAAAGTTCTACGCCGCACGGGTTGGTATCTATTGTTACTGTTGGTGACGATGATGGTTGGGTTAATTGTGTTCTTTTATTGGTCCAATCCGCTATTTGAGAACTTGCGGTATGATCTGCAGTTGGTGAGCGTTTCACGGAGCGCTCCTGCAAGTGATCCTGCGGGGTGGATGCTACCGACGATCATTTTCGCTGGTGTGTTGGCCTTGATTGGTATGTTTTGGATCGTGTTTGGTGGTCCGCAGCGTACTGTTTGGCTGCTCGGAGGGCGATCCATTTCGCAGTGGCGTCAAACTTCGGTTGCCCTTCGCGCGATTGAGCAGACGCAGCAGTCGGGCATGCCGATGGACGCGTCCATAGAATTGGCTTGTGATGTGGTGGCCGCCAGCGATGCCACACGGGCAGATATCAGATCAGCGTTGTCGGGCGCAAAGGACGCCATGGGGATCGTTGCTTGGGCTGATTCAATGGCCAGTGCCGCAAGAGACCGAATGACAAAAATTGAGCTCTGGTTGCCGTTGGCGACCTCCACGATCATTGGCGGCGTTTTGGCAACGATCTATTGCCTGTTGATTTATAGGCCAATCATCAGCATGTTGAGCGAGCTTGCTTCGGCGGCGGAGGGATTATGAGCCAAGGTGCCGACAACTTGAACGGTCCAAATGTTCCTCAGACCGATTGGGCGGCTGTCGAGTCGAAGTTGGACGACGTGGTGGACTGTTTACGGCGTGAGTCAGCATTTGCAACGGGGCACCTGAAACTTCGAATCACGCGCGTTCAAGAATTGCTTGCCCAGCAACCGACACGCGATGAGATTTTGGTGAATCGAGACGCGCTGGAGATGTTGTTGCCGTTGTTGGTCGAGCAAAATGGGGATGTGACTGCTGAAACGACCGTTCGCGCCGGCGTTGAGAGAATCGCAGGTAATGACGTGTACCGGCGTAACTGGATACAGCTGTTTTGGTATCCTGTTTTGGTTTTGATTTGTGCTTTCTTGGTTTGCGTTATTTTGAGCTTTAACGTGGCCCCGCAGTTTGAAGCGGTGGTGAAAGAGTATGGTGGATTTGGTTTCCAGCCAGACAGACGAGATTTTCCTTGGGTGACGCGATTCTCATTTGCAACGGCTAGTTTTTTGCGGACGATGTGGATTCCAATTACACTGGCGGCTTTTGTGGCGGGCATTGCCGTTTGTTGGATCAATAAAAGCGGCCGACGGAACAACCCGTCAGGTTTTGGCTGGTGGGATGATCAAAACGTCAGCGTGCGCGGTGCGGTCGCGGTGTGGGCAAATCATCTGGCCAGTTTGCTCCAAGCCGGTGTTACCCAGTTAGAGGCCTTTGAGATCGCCAGTCGTGAAGCACCCAAACCCGCGCTGCGGAGTTTGAGTTTGGCGTTGGCCCAGCGAGACCGACTGACCCGCGACAACCAACTCCAGCATTATTTTCCACTGCGGAAGTATGCGATGTTGGATCATGTCCTGAAGATGACGCCGGGACGAGCGAAGGTGGTTGGTCTGCGAGAGGTCGCGCGTTACTACCGAGACCGTGACCGATACGTTTCCACTTGGTGGATGTCTTGGTTGTCTACCGCGCTGTTGTGGATGGTTGGGGCTATTGTGTTTGGGATTTTTATGGCGATGTTCGTGCCTTTGAACGGAATCATTTCAGGGCTCAGCGGGCTCACGGGTGCCCCTCCGGGATTTGGTAATTAGGTAACTGAGGTAGATCTTGGATCAACAAGAAAACAACTCAATCAGCCACCAACGAACGTTGAGCGCTATTGAAGCTCAGGATTTGGCGGAAACGCTATGCCATCATCTCGCCCTAGATCAGCAGGTCGTGCTGAGATTATTCGGGCGCAATATCAGCGGTGAATTAAATGATGAACAGTTCGTCGCGTTGCTGAGAAATTTCAGCCTTGAACTGCCTCGACGCAAGCACGTTGCCGTGGAAGCACTTGCCAGCGGCGTTGCAGCGGGCGAATCCTTCACCAATGCGCTCGCTGCGTTAAACACACCGATGCGCAGAAAAGATATTAATCTTCGCATGATGGAAAAGGCGCTTGCCAATGCTCAAGATAAAAACGCGCTGCCGGCGTTTCTAAATGCTGTGTCTGCGTATCGGCCTTCGCGCCGCCCGTTAGCGCTACGTTACCACGATACGATGCGGAAAAAGATGATCAGGTTGGTGATCAAAACTCTCTTCATCTTGCAATTGGTCGTGTTCTTGATGCTGTTCATTGTTCCAGAGTTAATGCAAATATTCCAAGAGTTCGGGGTCGAATTACCGTACCTATTTCGTTTGGTTCTAACCATAGCTGACGTTACCGTAAGGTATTGGTTTCTTTTTGCGCTTTTGCTGATGTTGGTTTTCAGAAGTTACCTCTATCCCCGCACTTGGCTCCAGCTACTGCGGCAGGTGATCGCAAAGTTTAGCCCTTGGAGTTGGCTGCATCGTCCGCTATCTCAAAAACAACAGCAAGAGTTGTCAGTCGTGCTAACAGGTACTCCCACAAATGCGCAGGTGGCGTCTCTGCCAAGCCTCAACAGAAATGAAAAACGAGCGTTGGAAACTGCTCATTCTGATAACGCAAAATCATGGTTGCTAAGTCGTCGTGTTCGAGAGAATGATCGACGTACCGCAGTTTGGAAGAATCGTTTGAGTGAGTTCTTGATTTCAGTTTGGAATGTCGTTTTGGCTTGCGTCGTAGCGGCTTTCGCGATCAGCATCGTTTCATGTTTGACGGCTATCATCGAAGGGGTGTGCGGTGATTAATCAACGTCGCGGAGTTTCAAGTATCGAGTTTTTGGTCTCCTTTTCGGTCATGGCCACCGTAATGACGTTCGCGACATCGATGACGCTGAATATCAATCGAGTGTGGCGCGACATCGAGCACGACCGGCTGGCGATTTGTGAACTGTCGAATCAATTGGAAGAATTGACGTTGCTCAAAGGTGAGAGTTTAGTCGAACGAGCCGGCCGAATCGAACCTTCAGAATTTTGCAAACGAGGATTATCGGAACCACGGATTTCAGCAAAACTCAGTTCCGACGATCTCGGGCAACGGATTGACTTGGAATTAGCGTGGCAGCATCCGGCGGCCGAGAGGAAAGTGAGACTTAGCGGTTGGGCGATCCATGAAAAAAACGACGTTGCGGAGAAAACAGATCAAGGGGAAACGCCATGAGGCAGCACTACCAGAGACGCCGAGGCATATCCATGCTGGAGGCGATTATGTACGTTTCGCTGTCGGCGGTGTTGGTCTCGCTGACAGCGCAATGGTTTCATGTCGTATTCCAAGTCGCATCTCGAAACAAAATCCGGCAGCGACAGCACGTCTCTTTAAAGCGGCTTTCATCCGATCTGCGCACCGATCTGATTTCCGCATCTGATTTTTCCCTGACGCCTCCACAACAACTATCGCTCAACGTCGAAGGCAAAGAAGAAATCATCTATCGGATCAGCCAAGGCCAAGTCGATCGAATCGTCGGTGACGCGCAGAAACCAGCGCGGCAAGATGTCTATCGCGATCTGGATGACTTGCGGCTTGAGTTTGTGGATGGCAATTTAACGGATACTTCAAAAATTGCTTTTCTGAATGTTTATCGACCCGCGAAACGGAAGAAGCTCGATGGCGCAGCGCCGCAGTCGGTCGCAGAGAAAAGTCTCATGGAGAGGCCTTTGTTGCAGGTTCGTTGCCGTCCTAATTCAAATCGGGAGGCGGTCGAATGAAATTAGCGAATGAGCGACAAGGGGCCTCTTTGGTGGTGGTTTTAGCTTTATTGGCCGTTTGTGCAGCAATACTGTTGGAACTGTTGACGGCCGGTTTACAGCAACGGTCTCAAACGCGGCGCGATCTACAACGTGAACAGACGCAGTGGCTGCTGCGAGCAGGCGCGCGTCGAGCGGCGATGGAGCTGAAAAAAAATAAAGACAAAATACCGGACGATGTCACCGTCAATACTCCCGATGCCCAATCGGCGACTCTAAATTTTTTGATTGATGCCGGAGATGCCAATCCGAAAACGTTGAAGATCTCTGCTCAGATTGGAACACCAAAATTGCCTTCTCAGCTCACCGTGCTTTCCACAGAGCTAAATATTCCAGCAAACAATCGTAGTCCAAATCAGGATTGAATAAATGCGAACAGAACGAACTCAGCGCGGTTTCACATTAGTTGAACTGCTGGTCGTGGTTGCCATCATTGGCATCTTGATCGGTATGTTGCTGCCCGCGGTGCAACAAGTGCGCGAAGCGGCTCGCCGTACGGCTTGCCTTAATAATTTGGCACAGTTGGGGCTTGGGCTGCAAAACTATGAATATGCTTTTGAACATTTCCCCCCAGGAGTGATCGAAGATACGGGCCCGATTCTCAGCGTGCCCAATGGCCAGCATGTAGGGTTTTTGGTGCAGGTGTTACCTTTCATCGAACAGCGCGGTGTCTTTGATAATTTTGATCAGACAGCCGGAGCCTATGCCAAGAAGAATGCTCCGGCACGCTTGATCGAGATCCTAACTTTCATCTGTCCTTCGGTTGGTATCGATCTGAACAAAGATGAAGATGCTGTGATTTCCTCCTACGCCGGTTGTCATCACGGCAGCGAAACGCCCATTGATGTTGATAATAATGGAATGTTTTACTTGAACAGCGCCGTCACCTTCGGGGACATTTACGATGGCAGCAGCAACACGATTCTGGTTGGCGAAAGCGCCGACAATCCATCAACGGCGTTAGGCTGGGCATCTGGCACCAGAGCAACATTGCGCAACGCCAGCTCAATTTTGGCACTCAATGAACCAAAATGGATCAATGGACCGATCATGTCCGGAAGCGCGGCGAACGATTACGTCGGTGGTTTTGTTTCCCCGCATGCGGGAAGTATCAATTTCGCTATGGCCAGCGGATCGGTTCATAGCCTTAGCATTGATTTGGATCCGGTTGTCCTTGAGACGTTGGGCAATCGTTCCGATGGAGCCATGATGGGGAATTTTCGATGATAAACGTTTGACACGAAAAAAAAGGCCAGTCAATCATGACTGGCCTTTTACAGCTTTGAATTTAGAAACGTCTTGTCGGCAAACTCTATTCCTTCGGAGGACGCGGAACATCGCCTAACGCTTTGCTTGGATCTGACGTGATTGAAATGATCTCTTCATCGGGAGCGATGTCAAATTCCTTCAACTGTTCTGGTGTCAAATTAAGCTCGTTTGCTTCAGATTTACCTTCGGCCGCCTTTTCAGATGCGGCTTCCTTCTCTTCAGCCGCTTCTGGCTCCTTGAACTCCTCAGGTTCGTGCACCTTCCATGTGTACTGGCAATTGGGAACCTTGTACTTGTCTTTCTTAAGAACGTTGACGGTGCGCACTTTCGATCGCTTGGGAGGACAGCACTTCTTCCAAGGTAATCGGACGGCTGGGATGCAAACTTCCTTTTGCTCAGATTTAAAAGCGGTTTTTTCGACTTCACCTTTCTTCACATCCAATTCACAGAACTGGCAATCGCACTGCTGTGGGGCAGCATGTGTGCGGCAGCTGGTGCACCCGCAAGTGGAAGCTGACGCGGTATACACCGGT
>CAKZVF010000003.1 GCA_937921995.1 uncultured Pirellulaceae bacterium | reverse complement strand
GAAGTACAGCATCGCGCGTTTATCGGCCAACAGGTTCCGCAGTTGAGCGTTGCCGTTGGGGTCTTTGGCCATCGTCCGAATGGTGTCTGCGGAGCGGCAAAGTTTCTCCAAGAGTTGAGTCGTCAGCTGCCGGCCAAAAATGATGTGCTTAAGCCTTCCCTGCCTTTGGAAGTCTTGGACTTTGGCTGACGTGGGGCGATCAATTTGGGGGGCAAAATTCGGAAACTGCACGTCGCTCATAAATGCCTTCTTCTGATGTCGGTTTCGCACGAATTTTATCGCTGGCTGAAAATCTTTTGAAGACGCAAATCTGCTTTCCCCCAGATAATGATGGCCTTTTTCGCATGCGTCAAACCTAGAGGCGGGTTCGCCGATTTTGGCTTCGCTATAACCGACAACTGCTGGTAAACTGACGGTTTGGAATTCTCCATCCTCCTCATTCTTCTTCTGTTGCATCGGTGGCTGTTTTGAAAAGACGATCAAAAAGATCTGCCCACGGGCAATTTCGTAGCCGGTCCAAATCTAGTCGCCATCTGCAGTGGGTGACGTTAGAACCGCGGCGCCTGTTAACCGTGGGCAACGGTCTCCAAGGCCAGTACTTCGATACGGCCGATTTGACCAATGCCACGCTGGTCAGGACTGACGCGGACGTGAATTTTAATTGGGGAACGGGATCACCCGAGAGTTCAATTAGCGCCGACACATTTTCGGTGCGTTGGAGCGGTCAGGTGGAAGCCCAATTCACCGAATCTCATGACTTCCATGTCGTCGCCAATGACGGGGCGCGACTGTGGGTCAACGGGCAATTGCTGATCGACAGTTTTGAAGACGCGACCACCAACGCCAGCGGCAGTATCGATTTGATCTCTGGCAGGCGATATGACATTCAGCTGGAGTATCGAGAGGATACCGGTAATGCGTCGGTGCGACTGGAGTGGAGCAGCGCCAGTCAGAATCGGCAGGTGATTCCCGAGAGCGTTTTGTTCGCCGGCGATCGAGGAGAAATTGGGCTCCAGCGGTATAACAATATCAGCGGAAACACCATCAGCAGTCTCACCGGTAACGCTCAGTTTCCGGATCAGCCGGCGGTGGTTGAGACGCGGCCTTCGTTTGAATCCGTGTCCAACATTGGCTCGTTTTTCGGGCAACGGATGGCTGGTTTTTTGCACCCGCCTGAAACCGGTCCCTACACGTTTTACATCTCCGGTGATCAGGCGGCTGAGTTGTGGCTGAGTAATTCCGCAGATCCGGCGAATCGACAGAGAATCGCCTACCTGTCTTCGCCTTCAGCGGTGCGTGGTTGGGATACTTATGCATCACAACAGTCGGCGACGGTTTACTTGGCCGCCGGTCAAAGCTATTTCATTGAGGCGTTACATAAAGAATCAACGGGCGCCGATCATCTTTCGGTCGCTTGGGTCAGGCCCGGCCAATCGACGCCTGAAGTTATTTCGGGTGACTACTTATCCGCTGAGAAGCCGACGGTGCGCGGGTTTGCGGGCGATCCCAATGCTGCCGAAAGCGCCTCCCGTGCCGCGACGTATCAGATTACGCGCACCGGACCCACCACTAATCCACTGGTTGTGAACTATCGGACCAGCGGTTCTGCCAGCAACGCCATCGACTACCAGCCGCTGATTGGATCAATCACGATTCCTGCCGGTTCGGATTCGGTGACGCTGAACGTTACGCCGAATTCGGACACGATCGACGAAGGTGACGAAACGGTGATCGTGGAACTGCTGCACAGCGACCGGTACGAGGTCGGCTTGAAGAGCGAACGGACGTTTAACGCGGTTATTTTGGATGACACGGAGGCTCCCGCCGGAGGAGCGTCGCTGTGGACCAGAACCAGTTTACCGGCGTTTCAATTCTTTGGCGGGACTTTCACCTCGGTCAGTGATCCCACGTTCGGGAGTGTCATCCAAGCGTCCATCGGAAATGTCGCCAACGATTTTTCGGCTCAACTGAAACAACCGATCGACGCCTCTGTCGTCGAAGGCGACATCCTCTTTGCCGAATTTTTTGTCAGATCCGTCGGTGCAGATGACGGGTTCATCACGACCGTTTTTGAGCAGAACGGATCGCCCTTTACTAAATCGCTGCTTCAAGGCATGACGATTTCGGATCAATGGACTCGAGTGCAATTGCCGTTTTCTACGATCGAAAGTTATGGCGTTGGGGAGGGGGCGTTCTTATTGTTCTTGGGCGGCCGCAGTCAGACGCTCCAGTTCGCGAATTTCAAGCTGCTCAACTACGGGCCTTCACCGGAGATTGCGAACACTGACAATTTCCGCCTAAACAATATTGGTGGCAACTTCGGTGTAGAAGAAACGGTGACCACGGGCATCGCGCCTTACGCGACTGCTTTCGAAGTGCAAACGACGACCGTGCCACCAGCGGAGTGGCGCATTCAAGCTCAACTGAACAATACCGTGGCTGTGAGTGCTGGCGATGTGTTGCGATACGAGTTTGCGATTCGATCTACCGCGGGGGCCAACCCACAAGCCGTTTTGGCGCTGCAAGAGACCGTTAATTTCTCGACGTTGTTCTCACAAAATATCAATCTAACTTCGAACTGGCAAACCTTCAGTATCGATGTCCCCATCAACCTGCCGTTTGACGCCAACGGACTTTCGACCGTGTTTAATGTCGGGCAAACTCTGCAAACGGTTCAGATCGCGGACTTCACCTGGACGCGCGTGGGAGCAGGCGTCACCATTGATGACCTACCCAGCCAGGCACCGTCGACGACTTACGGAGGCCGCGCTGGAGATTCGAATTGGCGCTCCTCAGCCGATGAACGCATCGAAAGTGATCGGAAATCAACGGCGACGGTCAATGTCGTCGACGTAAATGGCGTGGCGCTGGAGGGAGCGGTGGTCAGCTTGCGTCAGAACGAACACGCTTTCAAGTTCGGCAGCGCCATTTCTGCTTTCAACAACCGTTTGAGTTCGACGCCGACCGCGACGGCACAACAATACCAAGACGAAATCAACCGTTTGTTTAACACCGTGGTGGTTGAGAACGCGCATAAGTGGCCGCGGTTCATCGAAGATCGAGATCGTGGACTTGAAGCGACTGATTTTGCGGTGGATAACGATTTGTTTTTGAGAGGCCATAACATTATTTGGCCCAGTCGTCGCAACATGCCCGATAGTGTTTGGAATGAGTACGACTCCCGAGTTGCCAGCAACGGAATTACGGCCGCCAACAATTGGCTCCGATCTACGATCAATGCTCGGTTCGACGATGTGCTGACAACCTTCGATGGCCAGATCACCGAATGGGACGTCGTGAATGAGCCCTTCGATAATAACGACGCGATCAACATCTTAGGTGATCAGATTCTGGTGGACTGGTTCCAGCGCGTCCGCGACTTTGATTCCGACATCAAACTGACGCTGAACGACTACAATATTTACACTGGCAATGGAGGCGATGTCGCGCATCGCGCCAACTTTGAATACTGGTTGGGATTGCTGAACAACGCGGGTTTGCTGGACGTGATCGGCGTGCAGAGTCATTTCTCCAGCAATGATTTGACTGACATCGACGTGCTCGAGGGTTTGATCACCACGTACGACAATCAGTTCGGTCAATCCCAAGCGATCACCGAGTTCGATGTTTCAACGATGGACGAACAGTTGCAAGCTGATTATCTCCGCGATTACATGACGCAGTCGTTCAGTCAGTCAGGCGTGTCGGAGTTTCTGCATTGGGGATTCTGGGAAGGGGCTCACTTTCAACCCGAAGCGGCGCTTTATCGGCTGGACTTCAGTGCCAAACCTAACGGGCAAGCGTACGAAGATTTGGTGTTTGGAAATTGGTGGTCCGATGTGCGCGGAACCACGGCCAATGGAAGTTTTTCGGCCGATGTGTTTCAAGGTGAATATGACGTTGTCGTTCAGTACGCGGGTCAGACCTACAACGCGGTGATGACCGTTGATGACAGCGGAGGTTCGGCCGTGTCTCTGCAGTTACCGGTGGAGGCGATCAATACGCCAGCCACTATTGTTGGACGCGGGATCAGCTACGGCGGTTCGCACGGTTTTGCGGAAACGGAGATGCCGTCAAGTATCGAAGCGCTGTTGCCAGGACAGGCGGCTTCGCAATCAAATTTCACCAACTATTACTTGGGCCTCAACCGCGTTGTGATCGAAGTAGCGGAACTGGCTTCGTCGGCTATTGATAGCAGCGATTTTGAATTCCGTGTTGGCAATACTGCTGATCCATCGAATTGGATGTTGCTCAGTGCGACCAGTGCTATTGCACTACCGACCGTTTCGGTGGTTGCGGGTGTTTCGGGGCAGCCCGATAAAGTCATATTGGCGTGGCCTGATAATGCGATTGAGAACACGTGGTTGCAAGTCACCATGAAGAGCAACGCGCGCACGGGGCTCACTGTTGATGATGTGTTTTATCTCGGCAACCAGATTGGAGATGTCAACGGTGACGTCAACAGTCAAAACCAGATCCTCGTCAATTCGTTTGACTCGACTTCAACGCGACTCAACCAAGCACCCACAGCAACCGTTGGCATTGATGATCCTTATGACGTTGATCGTAATGGGCGCGTCAATTCGTTTGATGTGATTCGCGTGCTGTTAAATCAGTCCACCGGCGGTCTGTTGATGTTCACACCACCGGTATCGCCGCCGACCGCGCCGGTGACGTTGGAACCGTTGCCGGTTATCGTCGCGCCGGAGAATTCGGTGTTGTTGGTTGAAACATTTGAGCTTGAAACATCGGAGCTTGAAACGCCGATGGTGGAAGTTCCAGCGGTGGAAGTGCCGCCGACCGAAGCGATCCGTGCCGAAGAAGAAGTGATCGTTGAGGTAGAAGCTGTCAGTTTCCCGAAGGCGGTAGAAGTTTTGCCCGACGTGCTCACGTTTAAGCCTTTAAGCGTTGAGTTCGTTTCCGATCCGCAAGAACTCGATCCGCAAGATCCCAACACTCAGGCTGACCTTTCCAATCCAGTGCTGCACCAAGCACCTGCGGTTCCCGCTTTAGTTTATTCGCAACACGTACCGCTTGCGCCAGATTTTACCGCCCAAACCGCGGCTGATTTTGACAAAAAGAAAACCGTTGCCAATGAAGCCGGACAGCTAACTGATACGTCAAATGCCATCGCAGCGACGGACTCGCAATTAGCTGGCTCGCAAAAATTGCCAATTGAAGAAGCGGACGAGTACTTCGGTAGCACTGATTCAGACTCAGATTTGGACACGGCTTTATTCGAATTTCCCGCCAGCGATGCCGAAGTGTCTGATGCCGGCAAGAAAATTGGATCTAGCTAAATTGAGATCAATTTGATGCTTGTTTTATGGGCGAACGAATGATTCAGCGCGTCAACGTCTTGCCCTTTGGAACGTCGTCAACGATAGTGTTAACAATCTTGAGTGTGGATTTGGGAAGCATAGATCACGCCGTCTTAAGTTTTACTTTTTAGGTATATCATGATTCGAAAGTTTGGCTGCTTAATCATTATCTGTGTTGCTGCTTTGGCGGCGGATGTGCAGGGCCAATTAATCATCTCCGTCGATAGTAGCGGCGGCCTTTCGGCGCAAACGGGAAGCCCAGGCCCCAATAAAACGATCGACCTCTTCCTCAGCCAGAGGGCAGGATCGTCTGATCTATTTGCCGGCAACACGGGCGACTTTGATTTCGCTGCCGGGACGGTTACCGGTGTTACGATTGGTTCAGAAGATAATTCGGTGAATAACGGATTTTTGGGCGAAGGGAATCTCGGTACCTCGACCACAGAAATCACCGGAGGTGGAACCAGTTTTAACTTCAATCAATTTTACACCGATCTTTCTCAATCCATTGCGGTTGAACCCAGTCGCGCGTTGTGGATGACGATCGAGATCGACACGACCGGGCTGGCCGATGGGACTTACGCGATTGACCTGCGTCCCGACGCCAGTGGCAATTTTCTTGACCAAGTCGGCAACGTGGTGGGAAGTAACAGCAGTTTGTTCTTTGTTGTGGAATCATGCATGCTGGGAGACATCAATCTTGATGGAGTCGTGAACTTCTTGGATATCTCTCCGTTTATTGGTTTGCTGACCAGTAACTCCTGGCAGTGCGAAGCGGACATCAATGAAGACGGAGTTGTTAGTTTCCTGGACATCTCACCGTTCATCGGTCTGCTGTCGGGTGGTTAGAACAGGTTCCCAAACATAAAACAAAAAACCGCAGGATCGTTTCGTTCCTGCGGTTTTTTAGTTGCCCATTGAAGTGGGCAAGGCTAAGTCGGTGGTAGCACCGATCAAATGTTCTCTAGGAAGAAGTTATCGTCTTCCGGCGATCGACTCATACTCAAAATCTTTGTGTTGCGTCGACACATTGTTTTGAATCGTTAGCGGTTTGGCGCGGCGAGCGACTTCGATGCCCATCCGCATCCCAACGTCGCTGTCCTCGTTGGCTTCGCCTGCGTACTTTCCTTGCTGCACAACATCGTAATCAGCACTCACGCCGGCTTGGCTGATCGCGCGGCCGGTGGGCGAGTAAAATTTGGCTGTGGTCAATCGAACACCACCGCCGGCGACGGTCAGCGGGAAAATTCCTTGCACGCTGCCTTTGCCGTAGCTGCGGGAGCCAACGATCTTGCCTCGTTTGTGATCACTGATCGCGGCGGCAAAGATTTCACTGGCACTGGCCGAATTTTCGTCGATAAGAACCACCAACGGAACTCGCCAGGTTCTTTCCAGGTTGGCACGATGGGTATAGTTCTCCAGCGTGTTGCGTCCACGAGTCGAAACGATGATACCGTTGGTGACAAAACGATCGGCGACTTCCACCGAGGCCGATAGTAGCCCGCCCGGATTGCCGCGAACGTCGACAATCAAAGATCGCATGCCTTTACGGTGTAGTTTCCATAACGCGGCGTCAAAATCACGCGCGGTTGTTTTTTGAAAATTCGTCAGCCGAATGTAGCCAACGCCATTTTGAGTATCGACGATTGAGACTTGATCGACGCTGGGGATTTCGACGCGTTTGCGTTCGAGCGTTACCGCTTTGCTGCCATTACCACGGTCGATGGTCAGCGTGACGAAAGACCCTTCGGTGCCTCGAAGCATGTCGGCGGCGCGTTCGCTGCCGACTTCGTTGACGCGTTGCTGGTCGACGGACATGATTCGATCGCCTTTGATCAAACCTCCAGCGTCGGCCGATCCGCCGGGGATGACGCTGACGATTTCAAGTTCGTTGGAATGCGTTTTTAGTTCGACGCCAAGCCCAACGAAGTTGCCTTCGATTTGAGACATGGTTTCGGAGTACTGAGTGTTGGACATGAAAGCCGAATAGGGATCCAGCGCAGAGATGGCACCACAGATGAATTCGTAAGTGACCGCTTGGGCGGGCAAGCCAGTGCGCTGCTCAAGAGATTGGGCAATCGTGCTGGCGAATTGGTAGGCTTCGTGTCGTGTGTTGACGATCGTCTGATCGGCAACCGCACGATTTTTCATAATCTCAGATTGAACTTGATCAGCAGTAAGGTGGGGGACGTGTTTAGCGCGAAAGTCCTTGGACAACAGCGCCACTTCAAGACTGGTCAGACCGTAGCTGGCCAATTCGGCCCAGTCGGGTTCATCCACGTAGTAAGATTGAATCTTCAACAACACTTCAGCGTAGACGCTGGCGGCAGTAGCACCGTCGGTACTGTCGACCGATTGAATGAAACTGGCGTCGGAGTAGCGTCGGTCCAGATCGTAGTGGATGCGACTGACCGCTCGCCGCGTTTTCAGCAGTTCGTTCTTGGGGTTTAATTTAAGAGCCGCTTGATAGACGCCTAACGCTTCTCCCCACCGTCCATCGGATTCTAACGAACGACCGTTGCGCAAGACACTTTCAATATCTGACGTCGTCGTTTTCTGTACGTGGCTTTGAGCATTCACAGCGGAGCCGGTGGTCGACAAGATCAAGATCACGGCAACGATGGTCGTTATGATCTGTCGGTTGGCGTGTGCTGCTGTGTTGCTGAGCGTACGCAGTTGAAAATCCATAAAGTTGCTTTCCAAGTCAGGGCGACTCTCCTTTGCAACGTTGCCACTTTGATTTGGGAGCGAGGCAGACGCAGCAGCGCGAGAGGTCGATCAGGTGCCGGCCGATTAAGTGCAATCACGTCACGCACTTAAAAAAATTAGGCCGGTTAAAAATAGACCACGTTTTCACCGCCGTCAAAAAAATTCAAACTTCTTTTGACTGCGTGATCCATACAACCCATGGAAGCTCAGGCGGAATCGTCGGTCGCAACGGTCCGCTAAACAGCGCCGATCATAGGTTGGCTGGTGCATCCTTGCCGCACTCTTTACGAAAAACCAAACTAATGGTTCAAAGAAAATTATAACCAATACGACCGCCATGGGTTAACCATTGGTGGGAGATTTTCGCGCGTCGCCGGCAGGTCGAGACGCCGCTCAAGACCTACGGCAATCTGATTCGCAAATGTCTCGCGCAGAGCCTCAACCTCCCATGGGAAAGGTAGAATCCACTTGCGCACGAAAAAAGGCACCTCTAATGAGATGCCTTATTTTGAACTTCAAAGTGTCCGTCGGAGGATACGATTGAAATCTATTTTTAAAATTGTGGACGCGGCATGTTAGCTGCTGACCGGCGCGTCGGTGGTGGATGGCGTATTGACGATGCCGAAAGGAAAACGCGGACGCGGAACTTTCTTTTTCTTTGGTTTGGGACCGTTACCCGCAGCGATTTGAGCCTCCTCAAGTGCTTTCGCTTCGGCCATCTCTTTGGCCGAACGGCGTTTGCGGCGTTTGGGCTTCATCGCTGTCCACTCTTTGGTCAGCGCTTCGAAAACGTCAGGAGATTCGTACCGAACGGCGTTTTTACCGTCGGGCATGGGTCCGACGAGCCCCTTGAAAATGGGCATTCCGCGGAGGTCGAGATCGGTGCTGCAGTCGTCGATGCCGATCGCTTCGTGGATCGCTTCGATCGCATCGAAACTTTCGAACTCTTTCGTTTTTTGACTACCGTCAGATGCTGTTGTGATGACGCGAATGATCTTTTGAGACATACTGTGATCCTGTTGCTAAATTGCTATCTCTTGCCGCCGCACCAAAATAGGTACGCTCAGCTGACAGCGTCCCCCATAATCCAAGTTTGGGGATCCTCGATTCCTTCGATCACTGTGTACTCCTAAGGTTATCGGAACTTGCCAGCACTAAATGCAATCATCAACTGCTGTCTTGCAAGCCTTGTTTAATCGGCGTAACCGGAATGTGAAAG
>CAKZVF010000002.1 GCA_937921995.1 uncultured Pirellulaceae bacterium | reverse complement strand
GGTCAACGCGTTCAACGACAACATGCCGTTTGATCAATTCACGATCGAGCAGTTGGCAGGCGATCTATTGCCCGATGCGACACAGCAACAATTGATCGCGACCGGATTCAATCGCAACCACATGCTCAACGGCGAAGGCGGTGCGATCGCTGAAGAACAGCGCAATAACTACGTCTTTGATCGCGTCGACACGACCGCCACGACTTGGCTGGGACTAACCATGGCTTGTGCCCAGTGCCATGACCACAAATACGATCCGATCACTCAAAAAGATTACTACCGATTCTTTGCTTACTTCAATAACGTTGATGAAAGAGGCAGCGTCGATCGTCGCACCGGGCGATTGCAATGCGCGACACCCTTCATCGAGTTGACAACCGACCTTCAAAAGCAGCAGTTGCAAGAAGTCGACCAACAGGTCAATCCCCTTCGTAAAGAGTTGGCTGACCTTGATGAAGAGATCCTCAAAGCCTTAGTCAAATGGGAAAAGATAGCAATTGAGAATGTCCCTGAAGGCATCAATCGCGACGATCTGCGCATCCTTAGACGACCACCAGAGAAAAGAAGCGCCGGCGAGAAGAACAAACTCAAAAAGTACTACCTGCTTAATCACGCACCGCAGAGCTGGAAAGAGATTCAGCAGAGTCTAAAAAAGCTGGAAGAAAAGAAGTCGAAAATTCGGTCGAGCATTACGACAGTGATGGTCATGCGCGAGCGGAAGAAACCACGAAAAACGCATCTGTTCAAACGAGGTGAATACCAAAACGTTGGAGATGAAGTCCAACGTGGCGTTCCGGGTTCTCTCAGCTCTTTCAATGATTCAACTAAAAATCCCGAGGTAAAAGATCGACTCGCGCTGGCAAAATGGCTGGTCGCCCCCAACAATCCTCTAACCAGTCGCGTGACGGTGAATCGTTACTGGCAAACATTCTTCGGCACGGGCCTAGTAAAAACATCTGAAGACTTTGGAGTGCAAGGAGAACAACCCAGCCACCCCGATCTGCTGGATTGGTTGGCCGTTGATTTCCGGGAGCACGATTGGGATGTCAAACGGATTGTGCGCATGATCGTCACGTCCGAGACCTACCTACAAAGCTCGCGCTTTCGTGACGCATTGCAGGACGTGGACCCTGAGAATCGTTTGCTTGCCCGCGGACCAAGATTTCGCCTTCCTTCGATGATCATTCGCGATGCCGCGCTGTCGGTTTCAAATTTACTCAACGACAAAATTGGCGGAAAACCGGTTTACCCTTACCAGCCAGCGGGATTATGGAAGGAGTTCAGCTTGGAGAGGTTTTCCTACCGACCTTCAAAAGGTGAAGACCTCTACCGCCGCAGCCTGTACACCTTTTGGCGACGGACGGTCGCGCCGCCAAACCTTTTTGATTCTGCCAACCGCCAGACTTGCAATGTCAAACCGTCACGCACCAACACTCCGCTGCAGGCGTTGACGCTGCTCAATGACCCCACCTTTGTTGAAGCGAGTCGCGTGTTGGCTGAGAATCTACTGGCCGATGATTCGATCGAGGACGACGCAAGCCGTTTGCGCGGTTGCTTTAAGGTCGCCCTGGGCCGGCGGCCAACGAAAGTTGAGCACGAAGCACTTGAGGCAGCGATCAGCGATAGTCGCAAGTTCTATCAACAAAACATCGAAGAAGCCAAACAGCTGATAAGCGTTGGGGCGTCGACTCCTGCTGCTGAAACCAACGAGCAAATTTCTGAGCTGGCCGCGCTGACCAGCGTCGTGCAGATCGTGCTCAACACCGATGAATTTATAACCCGAGAGTGACGTTCAACCATTCTGCCTTCCCAACGAAGACTTCCGCATGAATCCACTTGACCAAAACCACCAGCACAATACCCGGCGACAGTTCTTTGGCCGCACCGCTACCGGCATCGGTGCGGCAGCTCTCGGTTCGTTGCTGTCAAAGGACTTGAAAGCAGAATCGCCTGGCGAGGCTGAACAGCGTGCGCCGCGGGAGTCGGGATTGCATTTCCCCGCCACCGCCAAACGCGTGATCTATCTCATGATGAGTGGCGGCCCGTCGCACATCGACCTGTTCGATTATAAGCCGGAAATTCTCAATCGGCGAGGCGAAGAGTTGCCCGATTCGGTCCGCAATGGTCAGCGTTTGACGACGATGACCAACCGGCAAAGCCAACTGCCGGTGTTGCCGCCGCTGAAAAAATTTAAGTCGTGGGGCAAGTCAAACATAATGTTGTCCGAACTGATTCCTTTCACAGGAGGAATTGCTGATGACATTTGTCTGGTGAAGTCCATGAACACCGAAGCCATCAATCACGCTCCGGCGGCCACGTTTTTCTTAACCGGTTCTCAGATACCCGGTCGACCCAGCATGGGTGCTTGGGCGTCGTACGGTCTGGGGAGCATGAACGAGAATCTTCCCGCGTTTGTGGTGATGAATTCCAAGGACCGACAAAACTCCTGCGGCCAGTTGCTGTACGACTACTACTGGGGCAGCGGGTTCATTCCTTCCAAACACCAAGGCGTACGTTTTCGTTCGGGCGGCGATCCTGTGTTGTATTTATCCAACCCCGATGGGATGCCCCGAAAACTTCGCCGAAAGATGTTGGATCATCTAAATGTACTCAATCAAGAGAAATTGTCTGACTACGGTGATCCGGAGATTGAAACGCGTATTGCCCAATACGAATTGGCTTATCGAATGCAAATGAGCCTGCCCGAGATCACCGATATTTCGGATGAACCCGAACACGTGTTGGAGATGTACGGCCCGGATGTTCACCGCACTGGATCGTTTGCCCGCAATTGCCTTTTGGCGCGGAAGCTGGCCGAAAAAGACGTGCGGTTCATTCAGCTGATGCATATCGGGTGGGACCAACATGCCAACATTCCTACTCAGTTAGAGCACCAGTGTAAAGACACCGATCAACCCGCCGCCGCGCTGGTGAAGGATCTCAAGCAACGTGGGTTGTTGGACGACACGCTGGTGATCTTTGGCGGCGAGTTTGGCCGGACGGTGTTTGGGCAAGGCAACATCAACAACGAAAAGAAGTATGGGCGCGATCACCACGGCCGCTGCTTCAGTCTTTGGATGGCCGGCGGCGGCGTGAAGCCAGGTTTTGAATATGGAAAAAGCTGCGACTACGGCTGGAATGTGGCAGAAAATAGCGTCCATGTTCATGATTGGCAGGCAACGGTCCTGCACATGATGGGCATCAACCACGAACTGCTGACGTATCGTTACCAAGGACGGCGATTTCGGCTGACTGATGTTCATGGAAAAGTGGTGAAAGACCTTTTGGTTTAGGCGTATACGATTCGACAAGAAGTTCAACAAGTTCTTACGCATCGCCGTGTTCCGGTTAGAATATGGGAACTGTCAACCGATACTCTGGAGCATTCATGCCGCGTTTTTTCAAAACCCTGCTTACTCTTTTCACTGTCGCTTTGCTGTGTTGGGCCAGCTCAATTTATGCCCAAGGCAACTGGACGCGATTCCATGGCGACAACGGTAGCGGTTTAGCGCTGCAAGCAAATCTGCCCACGCAGTGGGAGGACGAGGACTACGCTTGGCAAATTGACCTGCCGGGCATTGGTTCAAGCCAACCCATCGTGTGGAGAGACCGTGTCTTCTTAACCTCATCCGACCCTGACACGGCCCGCCTAACGATCCTTTGCATCTCTGCTGGTGATGGTGGCATCCTTTGGAAGCGGGACTTTGAATCGGCCAAACATCGCCTTCATCGCAACAACAATTTTGCGTCTTCCACTTTGGCGGCGGATAAAGATAACATCTACGCCACCTACGCCAACAATGAAAACACGTGGCTGATCGCGCTCGATCACAACGGCAAAGACCAGTGGAAACGCAACTTCGGTCCTTATGTTTCCAGCCACGGTTTTGGTTCATCGCCGATCGTCGCCGATGGCAAAGTAATCCTGATGAACTCCCAGCAAACCGAGAAACTCGAACCCGGTCAGCAACCGGGCGAAAGCCGCTTGATTGCCGTGAACACCACCGATGGCAGCGACGTTTGGACGACGCCTTTTGAGGACCTCCGCGTCTGTTACGGTGTGCCGTGTCTGTTTGAAGCCGCCGATAAGAATACGACTCTGATCTGCACCAATACGGTCCACGGTTATTTTGGCGTCAATCTCAACGATGGGAAGATCAACTGGACAACGCCTGCATCGTTCGATAAACGGATCGTCGCGTCACCGGTGGTGGCGGGCGAGTTGATTCTCAACACGGCCGGCTCTGGCGGCGGAGGCAATTATCTCGTTGCCGTCCGGATTGATCCAAAATCCCCTACAGCTGCCCCAAAGGAAGTCTATCGCGTTCAGGCGGCCAGTTACGTTCCCAGTCCGATCGTGGTCGGCGATCTGTTGTTTATGTTCAATGATAAAGGGATTGTCATGTGCCATGATCTGGCCACTGGCGAAGAGAACTTTCGCAAGCGGATCGGCAAAGGCTTCAGCGGTTCTCCGGTCGCCAACGCCAGCCACATCTATTGTATGTCAGACAATGGGGACGTGCATGTTCTATCGGTTTCTAAAGAATTCCAACATCACGTCGCCGCCGGTCTCGGCCAGCCCACCCGCAGCACACCCACCATCGTCGGCAACCGGATTTATTTCCGTACCGAATCAAAATTGTTCGCGCTCGATGGAGATGAAAACGAACAATAAATGGTTCGTCTTCACTAACACGCGCTTACGATTCGGAGAATCGAGCGACAATGCCTAAGTGAGTTGTTCGCCGCGCGCCATGACGACGCTGCCGGTGCGAACGATTTCGACAAGCTCAAACTGGCCTAGCATCGCTTCGGCGGCATCCACTTTACCCGGATCGCCCTGAATCATTGCGATCATCGATGTTGGCGTCAGATCAACCGTCTTACCACCAAAGTGTTCGATAATGTGAAGCGCTTCGGTACGATCCTGCTTAGGAGCCACAAATTTGATTAACGCCAGTTCCTTGATCACCGCATCGGCCGGCGTATGTTCATAAACGTGAATCACGTCGATCAGTTTGTTGACCTGTTTGTGAATCTGGTCGAGCCCTTCCGGATCACCAGTGATTCCGATCGTCATTCGTGCGTACGCATCCACTCGGCCTTCGGACACGACCAACGAATCAATATTGAACGCTCGCCGCGCGAAGACTTGGCAAATTCGCATCAACACACCCGGTTCATTCAACGCCAGAATCGAAAGCGTGTGAGAGTTGGCGCGGTCGATCGGTTTTTCGATCGGCGTATCGGTGGTGACAATAGATTTAATCATGGAATCGTAAAATTAGAGTGCAAAGAAAATGAATACCTAACGTTTTGAGACCGAACGTCTCCCGGAGCAAAGGGGCCGTTTAAGTGGAACCAATCGGTTTGGCCATCTTCTCTTTCGGTGGCTCAAGGATCATATCCTCCAGCGCCGCTCCGGCAGGAATCATTGGGAACACGTTATCTGTCTTAACGCATTCGGCATGAATCAAGATTGGTCCGTCGTTGTAAGCCAACGCTTCTTCGATCTTCCGCGATACATCCGCCGGACGCTTCATGTAGACGCTGGGGATATCATAGGCAGCCGCCAATTTGCAGAAGTCAGGGTTACCGACCAAGTCGACGCCCGATTCGCGATCTTCGTAGAACAGTTCCTGCCATTGACGCACCATGCCCAGATAATGATTGTTCAGCACAACGATCTTGATCGGCAGTTTATGCAGCGCCGCGGTCGACAATTCGAACGCCGTCATCTGAAAGCCACCGTCACCGGAGATTGAAATCACAGTTTTATCAGGGCAGCCCAATGCCGCTCCGATCGCTGCGGGGAAGCCAAAGCCCATCGTGCCTGCTCCACCGGAGGACAACCAGTGATACGATTCGTCGTTTTTATAAAACTGAGCCGCCCACATTTGGTGCTGGCCAACGTCGGTCGATACGATCGCCTTGCCTTCGGTTTGCAAGTAAAGTTCGTGGATGACCTGCTGCATTCGCAGACCGCCCTGTTTTTTAAACGCCAACGGATGCTTGGTTTTGTATCCGTCCATCTTTGCCAACCACTGCTCCGTGGCCAGCGCCTTGATGCGTTTGTGACCGTTGAGCTCTTTCAATACCGCGGTCGCGTCGCCGATCAACTGAACGTCCGGACGAACCATTTTGTCCATCTCAGCGGCGTCGATATCGATATGAATGATCTTGGCATCCTGACAGAATTTTTCAGGGTTACCGATAATGCGATCATCAAATCGAGAACCGATGTTCAACAGCAAATCACACTCTACCATCGCCTTATTGGCGTACGCCGTGCCGTGCATCCCCAACATTCCCAAGGACAATTCGTGGCTCTCGGGGAAGACACCTTTACCCAACAAAGTTGAAGTCACTGGGATCTGCAGTTTGGTCGCCAGAGTCATCAACTCTTCGTCGGCGCGTGAGATCATGCATCCGTGACCGGCAAGAATAACGGGGCGCTGAGCCTGCATAAGCAGGTTGACGGCCTCTTCAACTTGGTCGGAAGTGAAGACGTTGGCTTCTTCAGGCTTATAGCCCGGCAACCGCATCGGTTCATCCATGTCACCGGTGAATTCACCTTGTGATACGTTCTTGGGAACATCAATGAGAACTGGACCAGGCCGGCCGGTCGTCGAAATGTGATACGCTTCGCGCGCGACGCGCGGTAGATCGTTGGAGTCTTTAACCAAGTAATTGTGCTTGACCACAGGAATCGTGATGCCAAAGATATCGGCTTCTTGGAACGCGTCCTTGCCTAACATCCAAGTCACCTGCTGACCGCAGACAACGATCATCGGAACCGAATCCATCATCGCGGTCATCAGACCGGTGACGGTATTGCCGGCACCAGGGCCCGAGGTTACCAGCACTGCGGCAGGTTTCCCAGTCGCCCGCGCGTAACCGTCGGCCATGTGAACAGCACCCTGTTCGTGGCGAACGAGAATGAACTTCATCTTGGTTTCGACAGTCTCGAGCGCATCAAAAATTGGAATCGCGGCACCGCCGGAGTATCCGAAAATGAACTCGATACCGAGGTTGTCGAGTGTCTTAATAAGGGCTTGGGCGCCGTCAAGTTCTTGCTTGGCCATGTGAAGATCCACTGATTTGATCGAAGTTAGCGTTTTTGGTCACGTCGGCTGATTGAAAACAGCCTGATTTACGCGAACTTTATCTAACTTCGGAATTTAATCAAGTGAAATTTGACCATTTTTGCCAAACTTGGCTCAAATCGCATTTTCACATCTTCAAAAATCGCTCATTTCCATGAACTGCTATCACTTTGGCCATTTTGTCGCCGGATTTGATGCAGGGGCTGTTTGCGGAATAACCCGAACGCGTTAGCGAGGGACCTAACGGTAACCAGTAGTCCCGCGCTGACGCGTATTGAAGTTACGCGTTTTTAGTGCTGGAAGCACGGTAGAAAAAAGCCATGGACGCGAGTCCATGCATTGCACCCGGGAAAATCACCGAAAGTGCTGAAAGCACGGCATATCTTGGTTACTCAGATTCATGTCGTCCTTTCAGGACTAACGGAGCAAATGATCAACCGTCCCCCGGACTTGCGTCCGGGGCTAATACATGCCATCACTTCGTGATTAACAAAGCGCCACTTCAAAGCTTACACCTTCGGGTGTGATACGTTCAGCAATGTTTTGCGAAGCATCCAAGGGCCTCAGCCTATTTCTTTTTGCTGCCCTTCCAAAGCGCAATCTCTTCCACGTCGTTGCTGGATGATTTCCCTTGGACGGTGGAGCCAGATGAGACATCGTCCGTCAGTTGAGCCAACAGTGACTCGACGACTTCTGGTTGGGACGTGTACAGATTGGTCTGCTCGCCGGGGTCGACCGCGATATCGTATAGCTGTCCCTTGGGCAAACCCATTTCGGCGGCCGCTTTTTCACCGGGTGCCGTCCAACCGCCAGAGCCGCGCGAAAGAACCAGTTTATAGTTTCCTTCGCGGTAAGCAAAATGACCGCTGACGCTATGGTGGATCAAACCCTTGCGACTAAAACTGGGTTCCTTGGCGTAGAGAATTGGCAGAATGCTTTCGCTATCTTCGCCAGCGCTATTTGGTAAATCCTGCTGAACCAATTCTGCACACGTCGCCAGCAAATCCATCTGACAAACCAGATGTTCTGAAACGCTGCCGGGAGAAATAACTTTTGGCCACTTCACAAGAAACGGCACGCGATGGCCGCCTTCCCAGATGTCCGACTTCGAACCGCGATATTGAGCACTAGGATAGTGACCATGCTCTGCCAGATCTTCGAACTTGGCTTGCTTGGAGCAACCATTGTCGCTGGTCACGATCAGTAACGTGTTATCGGAGATACCTTTGGCCTCCAACGCCTGAACAATCTGCCCGACGAAGTCATCGATTTGCATGACAAAGTCACCGTACTTACCGATGCCACTTTTACCCTGCCACTTCTTTGTGGGAACGATCGGTGTGTGAGGCGACGGCAGCGGCATGTAAGCAAAGAAGGGTTTCTCACTGTCGTAATCGCTGATGAACTTGACCGAGTCCGCCGCCAGTTTATCCAGCACCTCGATGGCTTCAAAGTCTTCACTGGCAGGGCCGGGACGA
>CAKZVF010000001.1 GCA_937921995.1 uncultured Pirellulaceae bacterium | reverse complement strand
TCATGGTTGGGGTTAACGTTGCAGTGTCGCGTTTTGCGTTTGGGGTACATTCCGCTCGGCCAGTCGTTTGATGATTTGGCGGCGGCCGCGGATTTTGTGGGAGAAATCTGGGGCGTCGTAGTATTTGTCGGCTAGGTCGTTCACCAGCGACAGCGACTGAAGATCTTCGAAGGGAATCGAATTGTCCAGCAGACCTAAGTCATAAGCGTACTTCGCTGAATGCGCGGGTAGTAGCACACGCCAATCATATTTCAATCGGCCGCCGGCGATTCGATTGACGTGCTTTTTTAGGTTGGTCGTGCAGTTGTTGGTCAGCGTGTTGTAGAACTCGGGTTGGGATGCCAATTTGTTGACGCGCGTCATGATGTCGACGAATAGCGCTTGGCCATGCGCGGGCGTTGCAACCGTTGGGTAAACGTAGACGGCGGTATCTTTGTGGCCGGTGCGGATACGGATAAGGTCTTTTTCGTCACCGATGATGTACATCAGTTCAAATTTCGGACCCAAGCCCTGTACCGCTGAGTAATCTTCGCCCAGTTCTTTGCGGACTTCGACCGAGACAACGATGAACGAACCATCGGTCAAACCAAAACTGATCATCGTGTGAGCAAGCGCCCCAGCACCATTGAAGGGTGCGACGATGTAGTCGGCCGATTGAATGTCTGATATGTCGATCGTGCGGTCGTAGTACTGCACCATAAAATCTTCGGCGGTGACGTACTTTGAATTGCGGATGTTCTTGATCGTCATCGCCGGACTATCAGGACTGGCGATCACGTACGGCAGTGTCGCCATTTCGGGAACCCACGGACGATCGTTGGAGGGACGGAACTTCCCTACAAACTGGCTGATGGATGGTCCGTTAACGGTCGAAGAGGATTGGCAGCCGCAGAAGACGAAAGCCAAAACCAGAATCATGTGACGATATTCCACAACCTTGCCCCTTACTTGCCGATGTTGACGTTTAGGTTGCGGACGCCTTGGGTTTCTGCGGTGCCGCTGGAAGGATGGTAGATGATTTTGTTGGCCATCAAGTGCTGGCGTTGAGCTTTGGGCGTCTGGCGGTGCCAAAGATTCGCAGGCGAACGCGCCGTGCCTTCGACCACCATCTGATCGTTGCCGTCGTTGTAGCTGATGCGGTCGGAGGTGGCTTCGAAGGTGGGGCTGGTCACGTGCGTATTACCGGTGGCAATGATTTCGTTCTGAGCTTTCTCAGCACCGGTGGGTAACCATTGGCTCAACTGCATGTTCTGGCACTTCATTTTGATCGCCCCTGCCGGTAAACGATCTGCCGTGTCAGGGTCCAGTGAAAAATCAAAATTTCGCGCCGGTGAAAACAGAGTCCGGATGTTGCCGGTGATGTTCAGCTGTTTCTGGCCAAGGTTGGCCACCAAACGGTCGTCAAAATTCACCTGCAGATAATTGATTTGATTTTTCTTAGAGGCCGTTGGCTCAGACGCGCCCGGTCGGCTACCCAGTCGATCTAGTCCGCCGATGCCGGCAAGGCCTTTGGTGCCTTTTTGATGAGCGAATATTTTCCCGGGCCCGGCTGCGTAAACGGTGTTCGTTGCCGCGTTGATGGTCGCCCGCGGCACCACGACGCGCTGTTGCTGTGTCAATTGGCCGGCACGATCAAAGGTCTCGTTCTGGAAAATGATCGGCGTGTTGGCAGAATTCATGCGCGGGTCATCGTTGCCGGCGTGATCTTTGAAGACACGCTGGTCCTCAGTGATTGAATTGACCAAGACCATCTCGTTCATTTGAACGTCGCCGATCGTATTGCCCGAGGACAGCTGGCTGAAATCAACGCGACTGGCAAGCGCCACGCTGAGTGCTTGGCTGAGCGTTTTAGTGACCGAACGTTCGTCCGCCGTTTGGTCCCCATAAGAAGTCATCATCACATTGCGTTCGAAGTAAATCTTTGATCCGTCGAACACCATGCCGCCGGCAAATTCGACGTCAATGTCGCCTTGGGGAGTTAATTGGTTTGGCGTCGTGGTGCTTGCGGAGGCCAACTTCATCGGGTTTGCTTGATTATCGTCGCGGGTGGACTGTTTGATGTTCACGACGCCGCTGCCTGCCACCCAGACCTTGTTGGCTTGCTGGTCCAAGTGAATGTCTTCGCCGCTGATTGCGATTCCCTCCGAGTTCACCGTTGCGAGTGCGTCCTTTGTGCCGGCAACCAGCAACCGAAAAATCTGATCGCCTTGAGGAACGACTCGCACGCTGCTACCGGCGACCTTTAGGGGAGGCTGGGAGGATCCCTTCTCAGCGTATTGATGGATGACGATGCTGCCATCCATTCGTAAATC
The DNA here is from genome assembly GCA_937921995.1 of uncultured Pirellulaceae bacterium. GTDB lineage: Bacteria > Planctomycetota > Planctomycetia > Pirellulales > Pirellulaceae > Mariniblastus. The sequence continues at coordinate 8,097 of CAKZVF010000001.1, read as the reverse complement.
AGAAAGCCCTACTTTGTTGCCGTCTTGTTTCAACGCCAGTTCGACCGAATCGGTTTTGAATCGGATGAACTGTTTTAACGATGGACTTTCTTTGGACGCCGGTTGATCTCTTGGCGCGGGTTGATTGTTGGTTCCGGTTGGTTGAGCGCGATCGGCTTCTTCGTAGGTCGCGACTTGCAAAGGCGAAAAATTCGGACGTCCTGGCGAATTGTTTAACCGCTGCAATTTGGTTCGCGGCCCGAGTTCGTTGATGATGGCTTGAGGGAACTGGGGACGCATGACCTGGTGCCGGTTTGGACGCCGTGCAAGCGATAGTTCTTGCGTTAGATCCGGAGCAGGCCAACGTGCGATCAGCTTTCCTGCCACCCCATCAAGATTCGGCGATAGGATCGTGACACGTTGATCCGAAAACACCTCGGCCGGCCGGTATTCGACCCGGTCAGCGATTTTCAGTTCGTGCAGCACGATGTTGATTTGGTCAGAGGTGACTTGCGTGTTGTCTTGGATTAAGAACTCAGCCTCTCCATCAATGACGATCAATTTTTGATCCTCAGCGCGGTCTTGGATGGTCAAACCGCGTTTCCAACGGGCGAAAAGATTCTGTTGAGTGTCGTCGGTATGCCGAAAGAATTCACCAGGCCCAACGGCTTGGAGATTTCCCAGTGTTTTGTCGTCGGTCAGTTCGTATTTTAATGTCCGGGCACGCACGTTGATTTCCGGCCCGACGACGGTAACGGCGTTGCTGCTGCTGGCGGTGACTTCGTTGGTGCGTGAATTGAATTTCAATTCGTCGCCGGTGATTTTTGTCTGCCGAGAGTTGGCGATGATGACTGCAGGCTGTTCGGTGGTGCCGATGACGCTGAGGAATTTAACGTTAAGCCCGCCGGTCGCAGGCCCCTGATGGGTGCCGTCAGTAGTTTGCGAGGTATCGTCAGCGGAATCACCCTCAAAAGCGACCGTCAGCGTTTCGCAGCTGAGATTGTCGCCAAACGCATCCAATTGCTTTCCGTAGACTTTCTGTTCGAAGGTGGCTTTGCGGTCGTTGTAGTCAAACACAAACGGACCGCTGCAAACGATCTCCAGCGGAGCTTGACTTCCGCCGAAAACAGGAGGCGTTTTTCTCGCAGTCGAACCACCACTTTGCTGATCTGAATCGGTGGCAAGAGCGCTTGGGTCGATCAAAAGACGGTCAAGGTGTATCAATTCGATACGAGAAAAACCTTGGATGGAAGAGAAGTCCTTCACGATGCTCTGATCGGCTTGGGTGTGGTGCGTTAGGTCGATAGAAAGGTTTTTTCCGCTGCCTTTGTGAGGGCCAAACGAAAACGCGACTTCACTGAAGGTCAGGATCCGCTGGGTGTTGATCTGCACGTTCTGGGTGATCAGTTTCAGCGTTTCGTTTTTCTCAGGCGACGCTGAGGGGCGGAAGATGGTCACTTCGCCGTTAAGGTTTGCCGATCGCATCTTCATGCTGGATTTACCAGTTAAGGTAATCGGCCCATCGAATTTCAGTTTCGCTTCGCCGCATCGCAGCACCGTTGGGGGGACGGATGGATCCAGTTTTGCGGCGAATGCGGTTCCCGATTCGTGATCGTTCATGATCATCGTGAACGGCGTCAACGTATAGGTTCCCTCGTCATCGACGCGCGTCATCTCTTGGAATAGTAGCGTGCCAGAATTTGTAAACAGCGTTTTGCAGCTTCCCAGTTCCCAGGCGTTATTGGGTAACAGCCTGAACAGCCGAGTTTTGTTTTCCTGTTTTTCAGGTAGAGACGCCGGCGCGACGGCGATGCTGCGACGGACTTGATCCACAGGCCCTTCGATGACGGGCACTGCGAATTTGGCATAAGCCGCATACGCGCCGATCATTAGTGCCAGCGCCATAAGGTACTGGGCCAGAGGGTGGATTCGTCCGGGCAAAGGAGGGGCTTTCTATTAAGGTTCTTCGAGGGATTTAGTGGTTGAGCATTCTTCGTAGGGCCGGTTCCTACGGGCCATTAATGATTAGGCTTGGGCGGTAAGAAACATTCCTAAAATCTTTTTTCTTTGGTACATCTGGTAATTGGGTAACGGAAAGAGATTTAACCACAGAGGGCACAGAGATCACAGAGTTTCGGCGGTCAGTGTCTCCGTGATCTCTGTGTCCTCTGTGGTTTGAACTTCTTTCTGGGCTGTGCTTTTTATCCGTTTCTTTCTAGGTAGTGGTGGGCAGTGGCCGGTAGGAACCGGCCCTACGAGCTGATAAACCCTTGATTGGTATCTGGGCGGACTCTTAGATTCCGTAACCTTGCAGTAGTTCGTTCCATCGTTTTTGACTCTTTAAGATCATCTCGATTAGTTCGCGGATCGCTCCTTTGCCGCCGGCCGATTTGGTCACGTAATCGGCGACCTTTTTCACGTCATCGGCCGCGTCGGCGACCGAAGCTGACATTCCAGAAGATTTCATCAAACCCACGTCCGTCAGATCGTCGCCAATGTAGCAGACGTTTGACGGATCAAGCTGCAGTTCGTCGATGATTTGTTGAGCGGCGGAAAGTTTCTGTTCGGTGCCTTGGCGAATAAAATCGACGCCAAGTTCGTCCATTCGCAGTTTAACGATGTGGGAACTGCGGGCGGTGATGACTCCGAATCGGTGCCCCGTTTTCTGCCATAGCTTGATTCCCATCCCGTCGCGGACATGGAACGTTTTGGTTTCAATGCCTTGATTGTCGTAAGTGATTCCGCCATCGGTCATGACTCCGTCAACATCTGACAGAATCAATTCGATAGACTGCATGCGCGCGTCGAGTTTCATTTACGGGGCCGAGGTTTTGAGGGTTCTATATTAAGCGGCGGAGATCGCCCGGATTCTAAAGATGCCCTATCGGTGCGGCAATGTTGATCCGATTGAGGTGGCCTTAGCGCATAAGACGCTAGCACCGATTGAAAGCATCGTTTCAGCAGAACGTCCGGTTCCGGCCGGTCAATCGCGGATGTGCAGCTGAACGGGGTTGGACAGTGGATTGCCCGTTAGCGTTCGGTCTTTTCCAACGGCTCCGGAGCAAAACACGGCGCACAACGAAAACAATCGCAACGCGGTGATCTTCCCGATCTTGCCCTTGGCGTACTTTTGGTGAATGTAGGTCGAGGCTTTATTCCACGGCTGAATGACCACGTAGATCCGCTGGTAGCCTTTCTCGATCAGGTCATTTGAACCGAAAGACAGCAACCGCTTATAAACGCCTTTGCCTTGGGCTTGCTGTTTGACGTAGGCGCAATAGATCCAAGACTGATGGTCGGCAAATTGAAGCTGAAATCCAAGATCGGCCTCTTGAAAGCTTTCAATACCGGCCCAAACACCGCCCAAGACGTCTTCGGGAGTCCCGCGGTCTGCGATTGAGTAACCGAAATCGTTGGCGGAGGTTTCCATGGGAACGGAGTTCCAGGTCAACGTCCGAAGTTGATCGCGCGCCTGCGAACCCTGCTCAACGCAGGTGAGGATAAAGTCAGAATTATCCATTGCGTTAAGGACTTCGGCAAGTTTTTGCGGATCCAATTCGAAAACGTTGCCTGTGGAAAAGCGAAACAGCCAAGCCGGCACAATTCGGTTGAACAGGATCTCGATCGAATGTAGCAGACCGCGCTCTTTAAGTTTTTGTATAACTGACATAGCGTGACATATACATTAAATCACGCAGTCTGGCAAAACCACTTTTCCGCCCAGCCAGATGGAGAATTAGGACTCGATTTGAGCGCATTGGATGAGGTGGCCACGAATCCTACGGCGGCATTAAACGATGAATTGAACAATGCGTGAAAAGGGCGGATTCAGGTACGAATCAAAGGGTAATGGAGCGGCCAGATTCGTGGCCACATCCACTACCGCATACAAGCAACGCGCCAAAGGCGCGTTTGATAGCCCGCTACACCGGTCGAGAAAAACCGCTGTTTCTGATGATCGCAGTTTGCGCAGAGTTTAAATTGTTGTTTGTGACGGTGGGGTTCATCAAATTTGACGAAGCCGACACGTGCGCAAGCCCTAAGTTGTGGGCGATTTCATGGGCGGCCACATTGGCGACGCTCTGTCTCCCCTCAGGGAAGGTTGGCAAATTGTCTCCCACCTGAAAGGTGATGCCGTTGACGCCGTCCAAGGCCACCCCGTTGACTTGGTTCTCGGAAAGATTCGCGGTACCTGGCGTCGTTTCAACGAAAAACATGTTCAGCGTTAACGAATTGGCCCTGGCGACCCCGGCGGTAATTCCGTCAGCGATAATTTTGTTGACGTCATCGATCGGACGCGTGCCGCCATTGCCGACATTGGCAAACGAATTATTCCAACTTCTTGCTGCTTCCCATCTAATTTCAACTTTGGCTTGAAAGTAGATGTCATTAATCAGTGCTTTGATCTCGCGCTCTTGTTCAGCGGTTCCGAAAAATTCGGCCGTGTTGGAGCCATTCGAATTGGAAACAATGATCGGCCGGATCGAAACATATTCTTCTACTTGCGACACGGCGGCATGGTTCGCTCCATCATCTCTATTGGCTCTGAAATGAATCCACTCCATGTCGTCTAATGTGTCAGTGCCATCGTTTAACAGCATGTCACGTACAAACAGGTTGCCACCGGCCACGCGGTAGTGCGATTGCGGCCCGCCAAAAAGTGCCCTGTCGTTACCTTCACCTCCAAATAGCTGGTCATCTCCCTCGCCACCCCAAAGCGTATCGATGTCGTTACCACCTTCCAAGCGATCCATGCCAGTACCACCGACGAGCCTGTCTTCGCCATTGCCTCCGATCAGCCTGTCATCGCCATCGGAGGTGACGATCACATCGTCTCCATTTCCTCCGTCAACGGTATCGTCGCCGTCGCTGGAGTAAATTCGATCGCTGCCCTCTTCTCCAAAGACGCTGTCGTCTCCAATGCCCGCGATCACCAGATCATCGCCGTCGCCACCGCGGACAACGTTTTCCCCATGCCCCGGATAAAGCTGGTCCGCTCCGTCGCCGCCAAAGACGATGTCAATCTCTGGGCCACCGAAAACAACGTCATCACCTGTGCCACCGTTGATCTCGTTTCGCTGCGTTCCGCCAAAAAGCCTATCATTTCCAGCGTCGCCAAAGAGTTCTTTCGTGCCGTCGACACCTCCGCGCAGTTCATCATCGCCCGCGTTGCCTCGCAGTACGTCGTTTCCGGATCCCGCAATCAGTCGATCATTGCCACCTCCACCGACCAAGGTGTCATTGCCGCCATGCCCGAAAGCGACCGAATCGATGTCGGTATTGTTGGTGAACCGATCGTTCCCACCAAGGCCCACAAATAGAATCGAATCTACATCCGCCGCCGGGAAGGAAGTCGTTTCGGCTCCAGTGAGCGCTGCGGTGACTTGATTTCCTGAAACAGAAACGGTGGCAACATCCGCCCCATCGCCACCACGAATAAACAGTTCACCTTCTGACAGAATTATCGTCGCCAACATCTGTCGAAATTCGAGGTTTTGGTACTGCAAGTTGGTTCGTTGGCGTCGGTTGTTAACTTGCGATTTTGATTTTCTTTTCATGGGATTCTTTTGTTTTGAAGAATGGTGGCTGGTGAGCACGTTAGCTTTGGACGCTCCGGGAAAAGTGATACCGCTAAATTAAATATAGTGTTCAAAATTTCTGACGCTCAATTTTGAGCTCGGGAGCTTACAAGCTATCGTAACGGAGACAAACCGAAGGACCAATTTGTTTAACATCGTTGCGCAATGATAATTGAGTCCGACCGCATTAAGGAAGAGCTATTACCTTTCCGTGCGTTGATCGTTCGGTCAGGAAGCGACGATAGGCCATTTGCCCATTTGTTCTGGCCGTTTGTTCTGCAGTCCAGCGCGGTTCGAATGCTTCCGACGATTCAGTCGGGACTTACTTGCCAGATTGATGCTTTTTCATCAACAGCCAGAGGTTCTCGCTAGCTAGAAAAGTCGCGCGGTCATGAACTTGTTGGCTGCGTCAATCTGGCTTGGCTGTCAGCCACAACGGCGGGCCATCTTGAAAAGAGATTTGTCAGAGGATTTGATGGCAGCACCATTACGCCTAAAAAGGCCCGCGGGAACCGGCCCTGCGATCGATGCGGAAACCTTAAAGGCCCGAAAGAATCTGAAAACAATGACTCGGTATTCTCAGTCCCGTTCGCTGATCACTTCTTCCAAAATTTCTCCAAATTGCAGGCCGGTGAAATCCATTTGCGCCGAAGCGTTGGCGCACAATCGTTTCTCCGTCTCAGCCATTTCGCCATCGACGGCCATCAGTCGAATCATCTCTTTAAGCATGCCGACGCGCTGGTCATGGTCTTCGGGGATCGTGACTTCGATTTGGCCGGTGCTGATTCCCGCCAAAGCGGTCTCGAATTCGTCCGAGGGAATATTCCAGGCTTCAGCACGATTGACCAAAAATCCAATTTCTTCTTCGGTGAATTTGTGGTCAACAGCGGCAAGGTTCACTAGGTTGTGAAAGAGCGCCAGTCGTTCATCGTTCATCAGTTTTCTTTCGTGGTAGTTTAGTTTCTCAATCTCAAGGGGGGCAAGTGCGCTAAAGGGGGAAATACCAATGGAATCCACCGCTACAGTTTTTCCCATCATAACCTAAGGTCAGGATCGTCGGATAAAATCTGCCGCGAAGCTACGAATTTCTTTTCCATTGAGCACGTGAACCATACGCAAATTTTGCACTGTCGAGTCACTGAATTTGGACAACGGTAAATGCACCCAAGCTTTCTTAAATTGTTTTGCGATCCTCCTCCATGCATGCCCTGGAGGTGCGGAACTGAGCAGCGCGATATGCTTGCATTGGCTGTGAAGACAGGCCGCACCCAACAGTCTTTCCTCCAGTGTTGTCGCAAAATCTAATCGCGGGTCTTGCCAGATATCCGGGATCGCGACGGGAGGGAAAATGAATAGCGCTCCACCGTAATTTCCCAAACAGATGCCAGGGCCAACGGGTTGCTGAGTGAAATCGGTCGCGTAAAACGCCAGCGTCGATTCATTCTTATGTTCAGCAAACCACGTCGTCCGCCAAGGGTACTCGCGCGGGTCCGCTGGCGAATCAAACAAAATCACCGCCGTGTCCATCTTGCCGCGCGCCGGAGGCAGAACTTTGACGTAGATCTCGCCGCTGTACCAGTTGCGAACGGTGTCTCGGATATCAATGCCGTCCTTGACGCTGGTGGTGAATTTTTCGGTTTGAACTAGGTCGGCTCCTAACGCCTCCTTTGCTCGATCAAAAACGGTCCGGCGGAAGCTCTCAATTAATTCATCTTCCGGTGGCCAGCTACACTGCGAATGCGGGTTCCATTTCTGCTCCCAGTCGCGTCTTTGATCCTGATCAGGCCGCGGCTTCAGTTTTAACTGCGTCCACGTCATCGGCGGCCCCGGCAAACGACTGCTGGCGTTCAAAAGCTCGCCATCATCCAATCCGATCTGGTCAATGCCCATCCGGGCTTCGGGCAATTCAAGATCGCGTGTGTAGTGAAACGATTTGGCCATCTCCAAAACATGCATCGCGTACCCATCACCGGACACCTGCTGCGCCGCGGTAATAATCGTCGGCAGCTGCGGTGTGAATCCGCTTTCGATCAGCGTCAGGTTGCGCGTGTACTTGAGACATTTGCCAAGCACACTGGGCGTGATTTTACGCGCCCGACTTTTGTATTCGGCCTGATAAGTATCGCGCGCCGCGATCAGAAGTTCTTTGACCCCGTCGATGCCAAGATTCTCGTCGTCACCAAGTTCCTCACGGGCACGTTCATAAAGATTGGTGATAAACGGTAGTTCACCAAGCAGAAAATAAAGTGTCTCCGGTTTGACCTGAAAACGATACGCGTCGTCGACCGCTTCATGTTCTGGGCAGACCAAGCCCTTATCAAAAAAGCTCTCCCGCACCCACGGCCAATCTAACACGCTGGTGACAAAAAGGATGCGTTTATAATCCACCGAAAGCTCACGCAGTTGCCACGCCATGTAATTTACACGATGCTTCCACTGCTCAGACTTTCCGGCGGTAATGAATGGCAGCACCGCCGAAGCATAACGCTCAAGACTAAGCTTCTTGAGCGCAAACGCATCAGGCATCGACCGAGCATGC